>CADCDE010000016.1 GCA_902800065.1 uncultured Ruminococcus sp. | reverse complement strand
GGCGGTCAATTTCAAATATGGACCAATAGCTCAGTTGGTTAGAGCAACCGGCTCATAACCGGTTGGTCCGGGGTTCGAGTCCCTGTTGGTCCACGCATTGAAAATGTCCTCGTCACAGTGTGTCGGGGACATTTTGCTGTGGGGGTATAGCTCAGATGGTAGAGCGTTTGGTTCGCATTCAAAAGGTCAGGGGTTCGATTCCCCTTATCTCCATACTTTCCGTATTTTATAGCCTTGCACAAGTTTGCAAGGCTTTTTTGCTTACAATTTAATAAAAAAATCGGCAGCCTTCTGCTGGATACCATGATGATATCCCGTCTCTCCAAAGTCTTAAGCTGCCCAGAGTGACGATTACCCCAAAATTATTTTTGTTGACGCCAGAAAGCTGCTTCTCAGAGTTGGTTTGTGGATCATCGTTTTGGATCAAATGGAAAGGTCGATAGCTCAGGTAGGTAAGATTGCACAGCAAAGAGCAAGTATCAATGTTCCGCAAATGCGCCTCACTTCATCTGCAACACAATGATGTGCATCTACTATCTTTGTACAGTCGTTATTTATTGTATTTATACGAAAAAACCGAAAAAACTGTATTTACGATGAGAAAAATCAACAAGGAAGTGTGACATTCTGGAACCCCCCTTGAACCATTGTACATCTTATTGTAAAATCATATTGAGTGGATATACTTTTTAGCTGGTATGCAGCAGCCGGAGATTACAACGATACAGTAATATTCAATATCGCTTATGTTGACGCAGATGAAGAAGTTATGAGCTATGCTGACTTTGTTAACGCCGAGTTGGGTTCAAAGGTAGTCGTAGAGACCTATGTACAGGCAAACAGTGACGGCGGCTATTTCACCACACCGCCGCTTGTAGCGGATATGGTGCTTGAGTTTTTTTACAAGGAATCTGAACCGGAAAGCAGTATCTCCGAAAGTTTTGTTTTCCAAAGTTCAGATATAAAACCTGCAGTAACAGGAGATTCAACAAATATATTTGCTTTGGCAATGTTCTTGATATTCATTGTTTCGGCAGTATTGATAATATTAACCGGCAAAAGAAAACCCGGCTGAATAATAATGATTTGAACCGTAAATGGCGGACATATTATACGTAGCTTGCAACAGATTCTGAACATCTTTAAAAAATGGCAGAGGAAATATTTATATTCCCTCTGCCGTTTTTGTGTAAAACGGAATAATTCATAATCCAAAAAACAGCGTCAGCTTGTCTGACGGCTGTTTTTTGCAGTATGGTTGTGGGATTTTTTCATTTTACGCAAAAGGTTATAAAAAATATTTGGGAAATGGATGTATTGAAAAATGGACTACTGAATCTACAAGACAGTGATAGAATTCTGTTTTGTAAAATATAGAGTGTGTTAACATCAGGTTTAGCATAACGGATGTAATACAAATTTCTTCCAAAATTACGCATTTACTTATTGTGTATTTTGAAAAAATATGTTAAAATATAGCTTGATTTTAAATTAAAAGGAGAGTTCGCTATGCTTACAGACATTGAAATAGCTCAGCAGGTATGCCCAACACATATCAGAAGTATCGCTGAAAAACTCGGTATTTCGGAGGATCATCTTGAATATTACGGTAACTATAAAGCTAAGCTTTCTGAAGCTCTTATTCAGGAAAAGGCTTCTCAAAAGGATGGCAAGCTGATATTGGTAACTGCAATAAATCCGACTCCCGCAGGTGAGGGAAAAACGACTACATCGGTCGGTCTGGGTGATGCTCTTTCAAAAATAGGCAAAAAAACCGTTATTGCACTGCGTGAACCGTCACTCGGTCCCGTATTCGGAATAAAGGGTGGTGCAGCAGGCGGCGGCTATGCTCAGGTTATTCCGATGGAGGATATCAACCTTCATTTCACTGGCGATATGCACGCTATTACATCTGCAAACAATCTTCTTTGTGCAATGCTTGACAACCATATCCAGCAGGGGAATGCACTCCAAATAGATGTCAGGAGAATTCTTATAAAACGCTGTCTTGATATGAATGACAGGGAATTAAGAAATATAGTTGCAGGTCTTGGAGGCAAAGTAAATGGTGTTCCCCGTGAGGACGGATTTATCATAACTGTTGCAAGCGAAGTTATGGCTATTCTTTGCCTTTCTTCCGACATTGACGACCTTAAAACCCGTCTTGGAAATATCCTTGTTGCATATAAATTTGACGGCACTCCCGTATATGCAAAAGACCTTAAAGCCAATGGTGCAATGGCAGCTCTCCTCAAGGATGCCATAAAGCCGAATCTTGTTCAGACTCTTGAAGGAACTCCTGCACTTATGCACGGCGGTCCTTTCGCTAATATCGCTCACGGATGCAATTCTGTCCGTGCAACTAAGCTCGCTCTCAAACTCGCAGATTACTGTGTAACTGAAGCAGGCTTCGGCTCCGATCTCGGTGCAGAAAAATTCTTTGACATCAAATGCAGGAAAGCTGGTCTCAAACCGTCAGCTGTTGTTGTTGTAGCGACTGTTCGTGCATTGAAATATAATGGTGGAGTTCCAAAAACTGAATTGGGTGTTGAAAATCTTTCAGCTCTTAAAAAAGGTATAGTAAATCTTGGTGTACATATCGGCAATATGCAAAAGTTCGGTGTACCCGTTGTTGTGGCAATCAACAGATTCGATGCTGATACTGATGCAGAGCTTGCTTTTGTGGAAAATTACTGCCGTGAACTCGGTGCTGATTTCGCTTTATCCGAAGTTTTTGCAAAGGGCGGAAACGGTGGCATAGATTTAGCCGAAAAAGTCGTTCAGGCGACAGAAAAGAATTCCGAATTTAAAACACTTTATCCCGATGATATGCCGATAAAAGAAAAGATATTTACAGTTGCCAAAAATATCTACGGTGCAGATGATGTAATATACACGGCTCAGGCTCAGAAGGCTCTCAATGAGATTGAAAAACTTGATACAGCAAATCTTCCGATATGCGTTGCAAAAACTCAGTATTCACTTTCGGATAATCCGGCACTTCTCGGAAAACCTGAAAACTTCAAAATAACAGTCCGTGATGTAAGACTTTCAAATGGTGCAGGCTTTGTTGTTGTCTATACAGGTGATATAATGACTATGCCGGGACTTCCGAAGGTTCCTGCCGCAGAAAAAATTGACGTTGATTCAAACGGAAAAATAACAGGTCTTTTCTGATTGGAGAGATATTATCTTGCAGAAATTTTTAAGCAAATCATATATCGAAACTGAAAATATTGCCTTTAAACTTGCTCAGACTTTAAGGGGAACCGAGATTATTGCAATGTTCGGTGGACTTGGTGCAGGAAAAACAGCTTTTACGAGAGGTCTTGCAAGAGGTCTCGGAATTGATGACGGTGTATCAAGTCCGACTTTTGCACTTGTCCACGAATATGACGGCAAATTTCCAATATATCACTTCGATATGTACAGGATAAACTCATTTGATGATTTATACACAACAGGATTTTTCGACTATATGGACAATGGTATAATGGTTATCGAATGGAGCGAAAACATAGAAAATGCTCTGCCCGATAACTGTATCAGGATATATATAAAACACATTTCCGAAAATGAGCGTGAAATAATCATAGAGGGGGCTGAAATTATATGAAAATACTTGCAGTTGATACAAGTGCTTCACCTGTTTCCGTTGCTCTTACAGATAACAGCAGACTTGTGGGAGAATTATATCTAAATATCAAGACTACCCATAGTCAAACTTTGATGCCCTTGATAGAATCTATCCTCAAAACTACAAATACAAATATAAATGACATAGATATTTTCGCTGTCAATGCAGGTCCCGGCTCATTTACAGGGGTAAGGATAGGTGTTGCATCGATAAAAGGCTTGTCAATGCCATTGAATAAGCCGTGTGCATCTGTATCGACACTTGAATCAATGGCATATTGTATGCCGTATAAAAATGGAATAGTTTGTGCAGTAATGGACGCAAGATGTTCACAGGTATACAATGCCATTTTCCGATTGAATGATAGCATTCCCGAAAGACTCACTCCAGACAGGGCTTTAAGTATTGACGAACTTTCAGCGGAACTCAAAACTTACAGTGAAAATATATATCTTGTGGGTGATGGTGCGGAAATTTGCTCAAAGGCATTTTCCGATATTCCAAATATATCCCTTACTCCCGAAAATATCCGTTTTCAGCACGCTTATGGAACGGCAATTGCTGCACAAAAAATGGCTGAACAAAATGCTCTTTGTACATCCGACAGCCTTATGCCGATATATCTCAGACTTCCTCAGGCTGAAAGGGAACTTAAAGCAAAACAACAAAAAAATATAAAAGGAGATAATTGAAATGAAACTCGCTCTTGCAGCAGACCACGGTGCTTTTGAATTAAAGGAAAGCATCAAAAAACATCTTGATGAAAAAAATATTGAATATCACGATTTCGGCTGTTACTCAAAGGAATCAGTTGACTATCCGAGATTTGCATATTATGCAGCCTCAGCCGTTGCAAATAATGAATATGACTTCGGTATAATCTGCTGTACAACAGGTCTTGGTGTATCAATGGCGGCTAATAAGGTTAAAGGTATCCGTGCGGCTGTATGCACAAATGAAATGCTTGCAGAAATGACACGCAGACATAACAATGCAAATGTCATCTGTATGGGACAGAATGTAGTTACTTCAGAACTCGCAAATAAAATGATAGATATTTTCATTTCAACGAAATTTGAAGGCGGCAGACATGAACGCAGAGTAAATCTTCTCACAGACATTGAAAACGGCAAACAGCTTTAAAAGCGAAAGCGGACTTCCCGAAAATATTATCGGAAAGCCCGCTTTTTTTAATTATGCATTATGAATTATACATTATGCATTGATCAGCAGCCGCAACCGCAGCCATTGTTGTCACCGCAGCCACAGCCACAGCCGTTGTTGTTGCAGCCGCAGCCGCCATTGTTACCGCAGCAGCAAAGGATGATGATGAGAAGAATTATCCAGCCACAGCCGCCGTTACCGCCAAAAAATCCATTGTTACACATAATAAATTTTCCTCCTTTTGGAATGTTTATACTACATAATACTCCCGTTTCAAAAAACTGTTACAAAAAAATCCGCTTACAGAATTTTTTATCTGCAAGCGGATTTTATATATATATGGAGGTTAAGATTATGAATAATCAACTACATCTATCCAGCTTTTGAGGAATTCTTCCTCACCGTCTTTTCTCTTGACAAGCTGTGAAGCTGCAACTATCGGCAGCCACTGTTGTACATACTGCTTTGCGGTATCGGTCTTTTTACAGAACATATCAAGGTACATATCAGCAAGCTCTTTTCTATTGTACAGTGCAAAAAGCAGATACGTTCTTGCAGCATCAGCCGCACCGTTTCCCTGAGTTGCGTGGGACCAGTCGATGATATGTGCCTTTCCTTCATTGTCGATGATGATATTTCCGGGGTTGAAGTCACCGTGGCAAACCTTATCATGCTTCGGCATACTTTCAAGACGGGTATGAAGCTCATATCTTGTTGTAGCATCTATGATATTTCCGAGACTTGATATTTTTCTGTTCATCTTGTCTTTAAGTTTATTCAGCAGAGGACATTTTTTGCTCTGTACTTCAAGCTGAAGGTCAACAAACAAATTCATATACTCTTTGATGTTATCGGGATTTTCCTTCATAATTTCAAGCAAGGTCTTACCCTCGACATATTCCATAGTAATAGCCCATTGTCCGTCTACGACTGATACAGATTTAAGTGCAGGTATCGGCAGACCTGTTTCTTCAACTCTCGCCTGATTGAGTGCTTCATTCAAAATATCTGATTTAGGGAATTTTTCTGAAAATATCTTGACAGCATTGTCACCGTCACGATATATAACTTTTTCTTTTCTTGTTGAAATAACTTCCATTGCATATTTCTCCTTTCGTATTTTACACTTGTATTATACCACTATTTTTGACCAAAATATAGATGAATTTTAACATAAATTTTATTTATTTTTTTAGTTAAACAGACAAAATCAACAAAAATTATATATTCTCAAATAACTCTGTTATATTATTTACCGTCTTGAGAACAGTTTCATGTCCGAATTGCTTTTCATATTTGTAGAAGGCATAAAAGCTCCCCATCATCTGATATGTGATTCTTATATTAGTTGCTGCATCATTTTTTAATTCGGGAAATTGTTCAAAGACGATTTTTTTAATTTCCGACTCGATACATTCAGGCAATTTTGCAAATTGGGAATCAGAAAACAGGATATGAACGATATTCTGGTTTGCATAATATCCCTCTATTATCTTTATATTTGACCTCTGCAAATTATATATAATATCCTTGGGATTTTCAAGATGCGACACAATATCTGTTATCACCTGTTGCTGAAGGGTGTCCGACAAATCGTATATATCCTTGTAATGCAGATAAAATGTAGCCTTGCTTATCTCTGCAAGTTCACACAATTCTTTGACAGTTATTTTTTCAAGAGGCTTTTTTGAACGTATCTGCAAAAAAGCGTTATTTATACTTCTCTTTGTTTTTTTCTCACGCAAGTCCATTTATTATCATACTCCTTGTCATTTTTGGAATACAGTCAATTATTTTACTGATGCCTAAAATTGTAAATTGATTTTTCTTGAAATAATTGTTATATTTATACTATAACAAATTATTAGACACCAGTCAATTAGAAAGGGAGTTTTTTATTATGGATTTTATGGGTTTTTACACAGGAAAGATTTTTGATTCATACGAATGGCTCGGCTGTCACTTCGAGGGCAATCAGACTACCTTCCGTACATTTGCTCCACAGGCTCAGAAAGTTGAACTTTTGCTTGACGGTCGTGTAATTGAAATGAAAAAGGCTCATAACGGTCAGTTTTTTGAAATAATTGTTCCCAATGTTCACTGCGGTTCAAGATACGAATACCGTATACATTCACATGGAAAATATGTTGATCACTGTGATCCCTACGGATATTTCATGGAAAGAAGACCTGACCACAAATCTATCGTATGGAATCTCAAGGAACATAATTTCAATGACAGCGAGTGGATGAAAAAACGCTCCGATATGAAAAACAAACCTCTCAATATATATGAAATTCATGCAGGCTCATTCAGAAAGCCCGGTGAACAGCCTGACAGTTGGTACAACTATGAGGAACTTGGCAATGTTCTTATACCGTATCTCAAGGAATGCGGATATAATTACGTTGAGTTTATGCCTTTGGGTGAGCATCCGTGTGATGAAAGCTGGGGATATCAGACAACAGGTTATTTTGCTCCTACAAGCCGTTACGGTAATCCCACTCAGCTTATGACACTTATTGACAGGCTTCATGAAAATAATATCGGTGCAATAATCGACTTTGTTCCCGTACACTTTGCAATAGACAGCTATGGTCTGGCTAAATATGACGGCTCAAATTTATATGAGTATCCGAGCAATGATGTCGGTGTCAGCGAATGGGGAAGCTGTAATTTCATGCACTCTCGTGGTGAAGTGAGAACTTTCCTGCAGTCCAATGCAAACTATTGGCTCAAGGAATATCATTTTGACGGTATCAGAATGGACGCTATCAGCCGTATAATCTATTGGCAGGGTGATGAAAGGCGTGGCGTGAACAGCATGGCAGTTGATTTCGTCAAGACTATGAATGACGGTCTGAAAAAAATAAACAAAGGTTGTATGACCATTGCAGAAGATTCAACGAGCTTCAAGGGTATTACAGGTGATACTCAGAAGGGCGGTCTTGGATTCGATTACAAGTGGGACTTGGGCTGGATGCATGATACACTTGATTATTTTGCACTCCCTCCCGAAAAGAGAATTGAGGCTTATCATAAACTTACTTTCTCAATGCTCTACTTCAAGGATGAAAATTATCTCCTTCCACTTTCGCATGATGAGGTTGTTCACGGAAAAGGTACTATCCTCAATAAGATTTACGGAAACTATGACGAAAAGCTCTGTCAGGCAAAGGCACTTTATACTTATATGCTCATGCACCCCGGCAAACAGCTTAATTTCATGGGCAATGAGCTTGCACAAACCCGTGAATGGGATGAAAAACGTCAGCAGGACTGGTATCTCCTTGGTGACAATAAAAACCGTATGTTCCATGAATATATAAAGAAGCTCAACTCGATATATCTCTATGACAGTGCAATGTGGGAGGATGATTACAAGCCGGAGGGCTTTGAATGGGCTGACTGTCACAGTGAAAACAAGCTTATCTATGCGATAATAAGAAGCTCCAAAAAATCCAAACTCCTTGCAATATTCAATCTCAACAATAAAATGCAGGATTATTCCGTCAAGCTCCCAAATATCAAAAAAGCAAATACTATCCTTTGCAGTGACTGGAATATCTATGGCGGCTGGATGCCCAACAACAAGGAACTTTGCTCACTCAATTCTGAAACGCTCTATGCAACACTTCCGCCGTATTCCGCAACTCTCGTGAAAATTTTATAAATGAAGATATTATCCCCTGAAATTGTTGTCAATGTGCAATAATTTCAGGGGATTTTAATGTAAAAGTTATAGAAACTTTTTGGGGATATTGCAATAAACTGTATAATATGATATAATCTAAACAGATGTATTTCATAAAACTTTTTTTAAAGGAGGAATTTTCTATGAAACAATCAAGTAAAACCTTGAGAAAAATGCTTGCGATTGCATTGGCAGTTGCCACAATAGGCAGTGCAGGCATTATGACAGAAGTCGGCTCTTTTGTCGGTACAAATATCACCGCCGAAGCGGCCAGCTATGAACTCCACACGTATAATAACATTACCTATGCACTTTACTCTGACGGTACGGCTGAGGCGGTCAGCTACAGCGGTACAAACAAGGACTTTTCTACCACGACTTTCGCTATGCCGTCGGTGATTTATTCCAAAAATCTCGGCAAGGATTACATTCTCGACAGAAGTCAGTTCACCGTTACAAGAATGCAGGCTGACGGCTTCAGCGGCATTAAAGCCAGAATTTTCAGCTTGCCCAACAGCTTGCAGGTGCTTTTCGGAGGATTCAAAAATACAGAAATAGGCAGCTTCGTTATTGCTACCAATAATGCGTATTTTTCGCTTTCCTCCTCGGCAGGCGGTATTCTCCTCAACAAGAGCGGTACTGAAATCGTTGCCTATCCGTCAAAACCGTCACTGTATTATACAGGTTCGGACTTCATCTATATCCCGAATACCGTTACAAGAATCGGTATGTATGCTTTCACAAGCTATAAAGCAACAAGTATCACCATTCCGTCAACTGTCACCTATGTTGACAGAAGTGCTTTCCAGTATTCAAGTCTGCAGTCTATAACATTCAGCGGCAACCCCGATTTCTATCAGGCAAGCGGTGAATCCGTATGTTCGTTTGACGATGCAAACAACCTTTCGAGTATAACAATAAAAGGCACAAACGGAGATTATTCGACAGACACCTACGGTATGCTTTACAACAAGGACAAGACAAAGTTTATTTACTGTCCTCTTGGCAGAACTTCAGCTTTCAATGTTGCAGATACCTGTACGGAAATCGTCGACTGGGCATTCCACAAATCAAGTGCAAAGCCCGTTATCTATGACAACGTGACAAAAATTTCTACCATTGCTTTTGACGGTGTGAAATCAGGATTTAAACTCTATTGTCTGAAAGATACCTCTATCGAAACGTATGCGAAAAACAATAATATCAATTACGGCTATCATTTTGAATATTCCACAAATTCCGACGGTACTCTCACAGTAACAAAGTACAGCGGTCCTTATAACGGTCCTTCACTGCCTGAAAAAGTAAAGGGCAAGACTATTACCGCTATCGGTGCAGAGGCTTTCAAAGGCAATACCACACTTGACGGTATATATTTATCCTCAACAAAGATAACAAGTATTGGTGACAGTGCTTTCTACGGCTGTACAAAACTTAAAAATATCTATCTGCCGAGTACCGTTACAAGCATAGGCAAAAAAGCCTTTTATAATACCATTGCAACAGGCATTACCATTCCGAGCAGTATGACTGAAATTGGTGAGGAAGCTTTTTATGGTATGTTCAAACTCGAAAGCATATCCATTCCGAGCAAGGTTACAAAAATAGGCACTTATGCTTTCGGTTTTGATTCGGCACTTACAAGCGTTACTATCCCAAGCAATGTTAAGCAGATAAATTTTGCAGCTTTCTATGGCTGTTCCAAACTTGCAAGTCTGACTATCGGTTCAGGTGTTACGACTATAGGCGGTTCGGCTTTCTGCAATACCGCTCTTACTTCACAGTATATCCCCAAAAACGTGACAAATACAGGAAGTTATGTTTTCGGTTTCAAGTATGCTGATAAAACATATACCCGTGACGAGAACTTTACCGAAATTTCAGGCTATCCCGACACAGAAGCTCAGGCTTATGCGGAATATTACGATATTCCTTTCAAATCACTGCTTCAATATTCAAAAAGCTCCGACGGCAAGAGTATCAAAATTGACAAATATACAGGCACTGATACTGTTGTTGTTATCCCCAACAAAATAGACGGACTTCCTGTAACAAGCATTGCAGGATATGCTTTCGATGGCACTAACGTGACAAGTATTACACTTCCGAGCGGTATGACAGCTCTTGATGGTTATGCTCTCTATGGTGCATCCAAGCTCACAACTGTTAAATTCCCGTCAGGTCTTACTTCAATCGGCAGTTATGCCTTTGAGTTCTGTACAAGCCTGAAATCCATCACTATCCCGAACACAGTCACTTCTATCGGAACAGGTGCTTTCTACGGCTGTAATTCACTTGCAAGCGTAAATCTCGGTACAGGCGTTAAGACTATCGGAAAATGCGCTTTCACCAATACAGCACTGACAAGCGTTACTATTCCAAAGTCAACAACATCTATCGGTGAATACGCTTTTGGTTATACCTATTCAGACAGTGTCTATACGGCTGTAAGCGGATTTAAGATGACAGGCTATGCTTATACAGCGGCTGACACCTATGCAACGAACAACTCTCATATCACTTTCACTCCTCTCTATGAGAGCATTTCAAATACTTCAACTATCAGCAAGACAGCTATAACACTCGGTGACAGCATAACAATTAATTTCAACTCAACAGGCGGCAAAAAGCCTATGACCTATGCGGCTATGTACTCACTCAATGGTGGTTCATCTGTTTCGATATGCTCATACAGCACAAATACCTCAACGACATTCACTCCGACCAAAGCAGGCACTTACACAATTTACACCTATGCGAAAGACGACAGAGGACAGTTTGTTGCAAAGACCTTTACATTGACTGTTGATACACCCGCTGTTAAGAATACATCAACCATTTGGGTAGGTGAAAATCAGGGTGCAACTGCAATGTATGCTGATGATTCAGTTGGAATCGCTGCAAGTGCAACAGGCGGTAACAGCAGCTATAAATATTCCGTATTCTATCACATCAAGGGCAGCAACAACTGGTATACAGCTATCGAAGATACAACAAGAACAAATATCTCTTTCAAAATGACAGATGATGACGGTGTATCACTTATCGGTGAATGTCAGATACTCGTTACAGCGAAAGATACAGACGGCAAATTTGAATCCAAGACATTCAATATGACCGTATATGACGTACTTGCAAATACATCTGAAATCAGTGCTGAAACCATAACTGTCGGTGACAGTGTAACAATTACTGCAAGTGCAACAGGCGGCAGCGGCGGCTATACCTATAAGTTCAACTATATGGTTATTAACGATGAAGAATTAGGTGCTTTGTCTACTGTGTATAATTTGCCGAATACAACTGAAAACACCTGCATATTTACACCATCTGATGCAGGCAAGTATCGTTTAAGAGCAGTGGCAACGGACAGCAACGGCAGAAGTGAAGTAAAAGTGTTTGATGTTGTTGTTGAAGAAGCAACTCAGCAGGAACTTGTAAATACATCTTATATTACAGGCGAAGATGAAGGAATCACTCTTGGTGGAAGAATTTATGTAACACCTGCGGCTGAGGGCGGTGCAGGCGGATACACTTATGCAGTCCTCTACAAGAAAAAGACAGATACAAAGTGGGTAACAAAACAGAATTTCTCGACTAATACCGAAAATGTTTCTGTTCTCCCATCAAAGGCAGCAGACTATGAGATTTGTGTAAAAGTAAAGGACGCTGACGGCACAGTAGTTGAAAAAGTCTTTGAAGTAACAGTTGTAAATGCTGCAGAGCCGCTTACAAATACTTCAACACTTTCAGCAACGGCTATCACCAAGGGTGAAAGTATTACAGTGACTGCAAGTGCACAGGGCGGTGAAGGCGATTATCTCTATCAGGTAGTCTACAAGAAAAAGACCGATACAAAATGGACAACAGCTCAGAACTTTGCCGCAAACAATGTTGTTACGATAAAGCCTGCAAGTGCAGTTGAATATGATGTATGCGTAAAAGTTAAGGACAGTCAGGGAAATATCGAAAAGAAATTCTTTGAAGTGACAGTAACAGCTCAGGCTTCACTTGTAAATAACTCCACCATCTCCGCAACAAGCATAGTAAAAGGCAATACTGTTAAACTGACAGGTGCAGCAACAGGCGGTACAGGCGGTTACACATATTCATTCCTCTACAAGAAAAAGACCGATACAAAGTGGACTACAAAACAGGGCTTTGCAGAAAACAATGTTGTTGACATCAAGCCTGCAAGTGCAGTTGAATATGATGTATGCGTCAAAGTAAAGGACAGCAAGGGTACAGTTGTAAAGAAGTTCTTTGAATTGACAGTAACACAGGCTCTTGCAAGCAGTTCAACCATATCTGCAACAAGCATTACAAAAGGTCAGACTGTAACAGTCGATTGTTCTGCAATGGGCGGCTCAGGCGGATATACCTATGCAGTGTTCTACAAGCAGAAAGCTCAGACAAACTGGACTACAAAGCAGAATTTTACAGAAAACAGCACTGTTACAATAAAACCTGCAAATGCAACAACTTATGATGTATGTGTTAAAGTAAAAGACTCTGACGGAACTATTGCAAAACAGTATTTTGTAGTTGAAGTCAAATGATTCTTCATCATAGCTTTTAAAGAATAATAATGAACGCCTGCAAGGAGATTATTTCCTTACAGGCGTTTTGATTTGTATTTATAAATGAGCAAATCTGAAAAATGCACAAGCAACTTGTCATTCCGAGCGTAGCAGGATGTCATTCCGAGCAAAGCGAGGAATCTTAAAAACCATTCACTTAATTTTTAAGGCTCTGCATTGGAGCAGGAATTCTTCCTCCACGTGAAATGAATTTTGCAGGAGATTTCGGATTTATGTCCATGATAGGACCGTTTCCAAGAAGTCCGCCGAAATTCAGTTCTTCACCGGCACTCTTACCAATGGCAGGAATAAGACGTACAGCGGTAGTCTTTGAATTTACCATACCGATAGCTGCTTCATCGGCAATGATACCAGAGATTATCTCTGCACTTGTATCACCGGGAATAGCTATCATATCAAGACCGACTGAGCATACAGCGGTCATGGCTTCGAGTTTTGTTAATGAGAGGGCTTTTGAACGTGCAGCTTCTATCATTCCTGCATCTTCAGTGACAGGTATGAATGCACCCGAAAGACCGCCTACATGAGATGATGCCATTACACCGCCTTTTTTGACGGCATCATTGAGGAGTGCAAGGCAGGCTGTTGTACCGTGAGCACCGCATTGTTCAAGTCCCATTTCCTCAAGTATGTATGCGACTGAATCGCCAATTGCGGGAGTCGGGGCAAGGGATAAATCAACTATTCCAAAAGGTACGCTCAATCTTTTTGAGGCTTCCTTTGCAACAAGCTGTCCCATGCGGGTTATTTTGAAAGCGGTCTTTTTTACTATATCTGCAACTTCTGTTATATTGCAGTCACCTGCTTTTGCAAGAGCAGCTCTTACGACACCGGGACCTGATACACCGACATTGATAACACAGTCAGGTTCACCTGCACCGTGAAAAGCACCTGCCATAAAGGGGTTATCCTCGGGGGCATTACAGAATACAACGAGTTTAGCTGCACCGATACAGTCCCTGTCGGCAGTGAGTTCGGCTGTCTGACGGATAACTTTTCCCATTTTTGCAACGGCATCCATATTTATACCTGCTTTGGTACTGCCTATATTTACTGATGAGCAGACCTTTTCGGTAACTGAGAGGGCTTCGGGGATACTTTCGATAAGTGCATAGTCACCCTGAGCGAATCCCTTGTGAACAAGTGCGGAATATCCACCGACAAAGTTTACGCCTATCGTATCAGCAGCTTTGTCGAGAGCCTTGGCGAATTTAACAGGACTCATTGAAGGACAAGCTGCCGCAAGCATAGCAACGGGAGTTACGGCAATTCTTTTGTGAATTATCGGAATACCGTATTCCTTGCTGATGTCCTCGCCTGTTTTTACAAGATTTTCGGCATAGCGGCATATCTTGTCATAAACTTTTTTGCAGGCAATGTCGATATTATCATCAATGCAGTCAAGCAGGGAGATACCCATTGTAATAGTCCTGACATCGAGATTTTCATTGTCTATCATGTTGATAGTTTCAAGTATATCATGTGAATTTATCATCAGAAAAAAATCCTTTCATTATACATTCATTGCTAATTGCACATTGCTAATTGCTAATTAAATTTTGTGCATTGCGTTGAAGATGTCTTCGTGCATGACATGGACTTTGACACCCATTTGTTCACCTTTTTCAGTGAGAGTATCAACGAGATGAGCAAAGGGAACAGTACAGCCTGTGATGTCAACGAACATTATCATTGCAAACATTCCCTGTAAAACCGACTGAGTTACTTCAAGGATATTTACACCTACATTGGCACATTCATTCGATACTTTTGCAAGGATACCTACATTGTCTTTTCCGAGAACGGTTATAACAGCGTTCATATATAAAACATTCCTTTCAGAAAATAATATTTACAAGGAATATTTTATACTATATTTCCAATTTTAGCAAGAGAATTTTTCATTTATGATAATTTATTCGATAAAAAAGAAGAAAAATTCTGTCAGAATTGATGTTTAAAAATAAATATCTATATGTTATAATTCTTTCGTGGAAAAGGAATAATTATAAAGGAAGTGTGCTTATGAAATATAAATTTATATCGGATAGCCATATTCACAGCAAAAATTCATTTGACGGACACGACAGTGCAATAATGATGTGTGAAAGAGCAGCAAATTTAGGATTGTATTCCGTTACGATAACAGACCATTGCGAATGTAATGAATATTACGGCAATGATGAAAATATAGATTACAGGAAAGCAATAGAAAATTCAATCAAAGATACATCAAAGGCAAGAGCAATGTATATGGACAGAGTTAATGTATATACGGGTATAGAACTGGGACAGCCGTATCAGAATATGAGAGCGGCTGAGGAGGTTCTGTCACTTGCAGATTATGATTTTGTGATAGGCTCACTGCATAATCTTAGGGATGAAAGGGATTTCTATTTTCTTGAATATACACCTCAGAATGCCCCGATACTCCTTGACAGATATTTTGCGGAGCTTACAGAGCTTGCCGAACTTAACTGCTTTGATTCGCTTGCACATCTGACATATCCGATGAGGTATATCTCAGCTTATCCTGATATAACTGCAAACATAAATTATTTCAAAAATGAATTGGACAAGGTTCTTTCTACTCTTGCAAAAAATGATAAGGCACTTGAGGTCAATACATCAGGTCTCCGTCAGAAGATAGGAAAGACATTGCCCGATGAGGATGTTATAAAACGCTTCAGGGAGCTTGGTGGAAAATATGTTACGATAGGTTCAGATGCACATCGCTGGGGAGATGTAGGCTCAGGCATAGAAGAAGGCTTACAGCTTTTGCTCAAGTGCGGATTCACGCATTTTACAGTCTATGAAAAGCGTTGTCCGAAGCTCCTCCCGATACTTTGAAATTATTTTACAGGACAGAATTCTTATTCTGTCCTGTTTTTATATTGGAATTTATAGAAAATACACAAAAAAGATATAAAAATTTGTGGTTATATGTAGCTTTAATATTAAAATCAAGTGTGATATAATGAAGTATACAATTGACTTTTCGGAGGATTTGCATGGAAGGATTCAAGGCAGCTATTTTTGATGCTGATGGGACTATCATAGATTCAATGTATGTGTGGGAAAAGGTCGATAGGGATTTCCTGACAGAACGTGGCATAGCCATCACTCAGGAATACAGTGATGCTGTTCGGGGAATGTTCTTTAAAACGGCGGCAGAGTATACAAAAAATAAATATGGTTTTGATGAAAGTATCGAAGATATCATGCAGATATGGCTCGATATGGCAAGACACGAATATGAATCCAATGTAAGATCAAAGCCATTTGTCAGAGAATATCTTGAATATCTCAGACAAAAAAATATAAGGATAGGTCTTGCAACATCGTCAGATCCGTATCTTCTTGAGCCTGTGCTGAAGCATAACAGACTTCAGGAATATTTTGATGCCGTATGCTATACCAGTGAGGTCGGAAGGAATAAAAGATTTCCTGATGTCTATATAATGACGGCAGAGAAACTGGGAGTTGCTCCTGAATCGTGTATCGTATTCGAGGATATCCCTGAAGGTATAGAGGGTGCGGACAAGGCAGGTATGTATACGATAGCGGTCTATGACAGGGCATCTGAAAAGTATATTGATCATCTGAAAAGGAAAGCTAAGAAATATATTTTCGATTTTTCGGAGATGTTGGGGGAAGATTTTAATGGACAGGAATAAATTGCTTTATTTCATAGTGGGTGTGGCACTTACTGCGTTCGGGTATGTGACACGAGTGATGCAGGTTGAAAATTATTACCGAAGCAGTACGATACTGATAACAATGGGACTGTTTTTTATATTTGCTATTTTATTTAAAAAAGCTAATGCAGGGTGGCTCATATTGACAGACATTGTTGTATGTGGAGGACTTCATCTTTTAAGACTGACGAATATACCTTGGTATAATATATTATATGACAGTCAGATGGGTGAGATAATATTGGGAGGACCATTTCAGTATATGGTTCTGGTGTATGTGTTATGCGGAACAATGCTCGGATCATTGTTTGAAATGATAATGAGACAGTATAACAGAATAGGCTTGGGCGATTGAATATTTTCGGACAGTGAAAGCTGTCCGATTTTTTGTGTGCTGTTGAAATGATATTTTTTTTTATAATATTGCGTATGCTGAGGGATATATGTTATAATAATAAACGAAATTTTTGAAGGGAATGATAAAAACGAGGTTTATTTCATGGAATGTCAACGGACTGCGTGCCTGTATGCAGAAGGGCTTTATTGAATTTGCACAACAGCAGAAGGCGGATTTTATATGCCTTCAGGAAACAAAAATGCAGGAGGGACAAGCAGAGATACCGCTTGACGGATATAAAAAATTTTTCAACAGTGCCGAGAAAAAAGGTTATTCGGGAACGGCAGTATTTACGAAGCTTGAGCCGTTATCCGTTGTGAATAACGGTATGGAAATGGAAGAACATTCCCATGAGGGAAGAATGATAACTGTTGATATGGGAAATTTTTATCTTGTGAATGTATATACTCCGAATTCAAAGGACGGTCTTTTGAGGATAGATTACCGTATGCAGTGGGAAGATGATCTGAGGGGATATCTTATGAAGCTCGACAGTGAAAAGCCTGTTATATACTGCGGTGACCTGAACGTTGCACACAATGAAATTGATTTGAAAAACCCAAAGGCAAACAGGAATAATCCGGGATTTTCCGACAGCGAGAGGGAAAAAATCAGTACTTTGCTGAATTCGGGTTTTGTCGATACATTCAGATATCTTTATCCGAATGTCAAAGAAAAATACAGCTGGTGGTCATACAGGTTCAATGCAAGGAAAAATAATGCAGGCTGGCGTATAGATTATTTCATTGTATCCGACAGGATAAAGGATAAGATAAAAGAAGCTGATATACTTACAGATGTTTACGGCAGTGACCATTGCCCTGTTGTATTGGAAATAGATATTTGAGAGGTGATTTTTTATGATAGAAGTAGAGAATATTACAAAGCATTACGGAAAGCATCCCGCACTTGAAAATATCAGCTTCAGGCTTAATGAGGGAGATATTCTTGGATTCCTCGGACCAAACGGTGCAGGCAAATCCACAACTATGAATATAATAACGGGCTATATATCAAGCGATTCGGGAACGGTCAGGATAAACGGACATGACATACTCGAAGAACCGTCTGAGGCTAAAAAAAATATAGGATATCTGCCTGAAATACCTCCGCTTTATAACGACATGACGGTTGAAAAATATCTTGAATTCATGTTTAAACTAAAGAAGGTCAAAAAGCCCATGAAGGAGCATATCAGAGAGATATGCGAAATGGTGAAGATAGATGATGTTTTCCAGAGGATAATAAAGCATCTTTCAAAGGGCTACCGTCAGAGAGTCGGCATTGCACAGGCACTTCTTGGATATCCTCCTGTACTTATACTTGATGAACCTACAGTCGGACTTGATCCGTCACAGATAATCGAAATAAGAAGGCTGATAAGAGAGCTTGGCAAAAAGCATTCCGTGATACTTTCATCCCATGTGCTTTCTGAGGTGCAGGCGGTATGTGACAGGATAGTCGTTATCAATGCCGGCAAAATAGTCGCTGACGGCAAGACCGACAGTCTTACCCTTTCAGGAAGCGAAACTCGAAAAATAAGGCTTGTTGCTGAGGGCAGGGAACAGAATATTTATTCAATTCTCAAAAGTGTTGACCGTGTGACTGATGTAATAAAATTAGGGGAATCCGAAAAGGGCTGTTATGAATTTTCCGTTGAGAGTACGGCAGATGTCAGGAGAGCAGTTTCAAAGGCTGTTTCCCGTGCTGACGGTATAATAATTCTGATGCAGCCCGAAGGACGTTCACTTGAGGAGACCTTCCTGAATATCATTTCGGGAAAAGATGAATGAAAGGAGACGGAAAAATTGTTTGCTATATTAAAAAGAGAGCTTTCGGCATATTTCGGCTCACCTGTCGGATATGTCGTAACAGCGGCATTCATGTGCTTCAGCGGATTTTTCTTTTATGTGCAGTGTCTGACTGCAGGTACTTCAAATATGTATTCTGTCTTTCAGAGTATGTTTTTTATAGTCCTGTTCGTGATACCGCTCATTACAATGAAGCTGTTTTCGGAGGACAGAAAATATAAGACCGATCAGGCATTGCTTACATCTCCCGTAAGTATCCCTGCAATAGTAACAGCAAAATTTCTTGCAGCTCTTGCAATGCTTTTGATATGCCTGTCTTCATATATCATCGAAGGAATAACACTTTCATTCATAGCTTCACCTGACTGGAGCGTCATATTCGGAAATGTTCTTTCAATGATACTGATGGGTTCGGCATTTATTTCAATAGGACTGTTCATATCATCTATGACAGAAAATATAATAATTGCTGCAATAAGTTCGTTTGCCGTAAATGTTATAATAAGTCTTATAGATTCTATCTCATCTACAGTTACAGTGCCGTTTGTCAAGAGTATGCTGGAATCACTCTCGTTTCAGTCGAAATACAGTAATTTTGCAATAGGCATTGTATCATTTTCAGATGTTTTGTTTTTTATAAGCATTACATTACTGTTCCTGTTCTTTACCGACAGGGTGATCGAAAAAAGAAGATGGGATTGAAAGGGAGGATATAAATGGCAAAAGCTCCGAGAAAGCCTTTGAGCAGAAAATCAAAAAAGGCTTTGATGTCAGCCGTAATAACGGTATTAGTGACAGTGGCAATTATACTTGTGAACTGGATATCAGTTGTGCTTACACAGAAATACAGTGCATTTACATCTGATATAACATCGCTCAAGTCTTTTGAGCTTACTGAACAGTCGAAAAATATCGCACAAAATCTTGATAAAAAAGTAAAGATAACATTCCATTCCGAAAAGAGAGATTATGAAAACAGGGATCCGTACTGCAAGCAGACCTCTGTTATAGCGAATGAGCTTGCAAGGATATCTAACGGAAATATAAGTGTTGAATATATAGATGTCGTAAAAAATCCGACACTTGCAAACAGCTATACAGAAGAGGATAATCTTACAGCAAATGATGTAGCGGTTTCATGCGGTGATAAAAGGAGACTGCTTAAAGTAAGTGACCTGTTTACATTTGAGATGTATTCTGAAGAATATCAATACATAGCATCATCACAGTCGGAACAGGTCATAGACAATGCAATAGTAACTGTTACAAGTGATGTTGAAACAAAGGTAGCAGTTGTATCTGAAAATGATTCGGAGGATTACAGTTATTTTGTAAGAGTTCTTGAAGCAAATAATTATGCTGTATCGGAGATATCGCTTGAAAAGGATGAATTGCCTGATGATATCCAGATGGTCGTGATATATCAGCCTGAGACTGATTTTTCATCAGATGACCTTCTGAAACTGGAGGATTTTATGTCCAACGGAGAACAATACGGAAAAAATCTTTTGTATATCCCCGATGTCAGTGGTGCTGAGCATCCGAACCTGGACAAGTTCATAAATATGTTCGGTATGGGAATATCAAGCGGTATTGCATTTGAATACGATGAATCGGCACGTTATTATTCAAGCGACTATTATGAATATATATTCTGTGACTTCGCATCGAATCTTTACAGGGAAAATCTTTCCAAGGATAAGGAAATGCCTGTTATGACAGGTATCTCAAGACCGATAGCAATAAGGAACGACCATGTTGAACCCCTTTTGGTCTTGTCGGAAAAATCCGGTATTCTTCCGTATACGGCAGATGACAGTTGGTCAATGGAGGATGCAGTGACAGGAAATATATGTGTCATGGCACAGTCAAGTGTCGGTGAGGGGGATAATATATCAACTCTTGTTGTGATAGGTTCGGGAGAAATGATATCGCAGAAGTATTTTATAAACGGTCTCGGAAATCAGTATTATATCCTGACAATGCTCAATGAACTGAATGACCGCAGTACAAAGATAATAAGCCTTCCCGACAAGACGATAACGAATTTTGATATAAATACGGATGCACATACAAGATTCTGGATAGGCTTCATGATGTATGCGGTGATACCTCTGATAATACTCGGAGGCGGTCTGACGGTGTATCTTGTAAGACGCAATATGTGACAGGTGAGATATGAAAATGACAAAGAATAAAAAAATCATTATTGGTGCAGCTTCTGCAGTGGCTGTTCTCGGTATTGCACTTGCAGTTGTACTGAATCTTCCGTCAGAAAATCTCAGTGACGATACGGACAATAAGGATATTATTCTCTTTGACAAGTCGGCATTCGGTGTAGATGATGTTACGATAAAGAATCAGAGCGGAGAATATCAGCTTCTGGGATATGACTATTCAAAGAGTGCAAGTGATACGGATGAGGATATTCCCGTTATTTATACCATGCAGGGATATGAAAATTCAATGCTGTCTAAGCTGATGACGGATGAGCTTATATCGGAATGCAGGAGTGTTGCTGCTACAAGGATAGTTGACAAGTCAGGTAAGAAATACAAGGAGTACGGTCTTGACAAGCCGAAGGCTGAGGTAAGAGCTGTATACAGTGACCAGACCGAAAAGGATATGTTTTTCGGAAACGAAGCCCCCGACAAAAGCGGTACATACTGCCGTATAGACGGTGATAAAAATGTCTATCTTGTGAATTCAGGTTCGATAGATATGTTTTTCACTGATAAGCTGCAGATGTTTGAAAAACAGCTCACAAGTGAGCTTGAGGAAAATGAAAAGATAACAGAGGTGAATATATCGGGGACAGCATTTGATAAGGATATATATATAAGCAGAGAGAAAAGTGCTGTTATTGATTCATTGGTATATACAATGACATCTCCGTATGATGCGGCGTGTGATACGAGTACGGTAACAGACTTTGCAACGTCATTTTTTGGAGTTAAAATGTCGCAAGTTGCAGCGGCAGGTGCAGGTCAAAAGGAGCTTGAAGCATATGGTCTGAAAGAGCCTTATATGAATATAAAAGTCAAAACTGATGGGGACAGAACAGCAAATATACTTGTGTCTGAAAAGGACAGTGACGGAAAATATTATATCATGAAGTCGGGCGGTACTATAATATATTCAGCCGATGACGATGAATTCAAATTCTATGATACAGACCGTCGATATTTTCTTGACAGCTCTGTGTATAAGCCGAATATGTCCAATATTGATTCTGTACAGATATCATATAACGAAAATACATATGAATATACATTCGACAAGGTGGAATCAATAAATGAACTGCATGAATATACTTATGAAACAACAGTTTACTATCAGGGACAAAAGATAAATTACATGAATCTGTCCGATTTTATTTTCAATATTTCAAATATATACCGTCAGGATAATATTCCCGAAAGCATTGACGGATGCAGGGAAATATTCAGTATAAATTCCGTTTTTGATGAAGGGATAAATTATGAGCTTGTATTGTATCAGGATAAGGATAATAAAATAATAGCTGTAACAGACGGCAATATCGAAAGCTATGTCGATGAAGCATATGCCCTTTTGTCATTCTGAGGAACGAAGTGACGAAGAATCTTTCAAAGATTCCTCGCTTTGCTCGGAATGACATAGAGCAATTTATTTTGTCGTTTACTATAGAAGAAAATGAACAAGAAATATCCGCAAAGTGTTTTTGTGATACTTTGCGGATATTTTTTATCCTCTCAGGGAGTTTACTGCATTGTATATATCGGATATCCTGTACCATGTCGGAAAATTTACCACGCCTGTCACAGGCAGGTCGAATACCTCCTGAAATATCCTGACAGCCTGTGCAGTCTTCGGACCGTATATGCCGTCAACAGCGAGCTTGCCTATAAGGGGATAGTTGTTTGAGATGGTATTGAGCTGACGCTGTATCATTCGGACAGGTTCACCACGGGAGCCTGTCTGTTGTACGCCTGAGAATGACAAAGGTATGCCTGAAACCTTTTTAGCTTCCTTGAGAACAATATTATATCCGTAATAATTTTTCAGTATCTGTATAGCGGAATATCCCTGTTCGGCAAGCTCCTTTGAACCCCACTGACTCAGCCAGCCCTGACGTACTACTCTGACACCATCACTGTACTGAGTGAAAAGAGGCTGATTTATATCCGGACGGGATATATAGAGAGTGAAAATTTCATCGACAATATCGGAAATTTCCTGAAAGATGTTTCTGCCATAGAAGAACGCCTGGTCATAGGCGGTTGAGCTTGTTATGGTAAAGTCATAGCCCTTGCTTCTGTACCATTCTGTATAAACACGGCTGAGGGTGAATGAAAGGATAGCGAGGATATTTGCTTTGAGAGCCTCACGGGGCCAGCTTGCATAAATTTCACTGCTTGCGACATTTTTAATATAGTCCTTGAAAGTCAGTGTATAATCTGGTGCCGAACGGTCAGACGGTACGCCTGCATGGACAACGATAAATTCAGGCACAACAGTTTCAGGCAGTACAACTAAATTGCTCGCAAAGGGAAGTCTTTTGACTTCGGATTCAGGGATTTTGGGCGGAAAATCCCCCCATAAAGTAGGATAGGGGATATCTATATTTTCAAAATTCTGAATGAGAGATACGTTCTGTATTGCAGTTGTATCTGGATATACCTGAATGTTCTGTATGAAAGCACTCTGATAGCCTTCAAGAGTTACACGCATATTGTATTGATTGAACGGTCTCGGCTGGTCAAAGTTCATTGAATTTTCAATAGGCGGAGCAGAAAGCATTATCGGGGGAAGCTGTCCTTGTGAATCTGTTTGGGATTCTTCAATTACCGTATCGTTTTCGGGAGATATTATTTCTACCGTTGCATTTGGTGCAGGCTTTCCTATGTTATTCAAAAAAACGTTTGTTTTCAGAAGTCCGAAACCACCGCTTATATTCTCGACCTCGGGCATATAAATATTCTCCTTTCAGGGTGTTGAAATATTATAGTTTATGACTGTTTCACGGACAGATGCAAATGTATTGTAAAGATTCATTTTGCCGTAGCCCCATTGATTATTGGGGTAAGTGATATTTTCATCACGGACACATCCGCTTATGAAAAGATTTTTTATCAGGTCACCGTTTATTGTCGGCATATTATTTTTTATGATGCCCCATTCCATTAATAAAGCTGCTGCACCTGCTGTAACGGCTGCTGCTGCACTTGTTCCTGTCATAGTACCGTAGCCTGTCGGGAAAATTCCTTTTATATTCACACCGGGAGCGGCAAAGTCAGGGGATATTTGCGGAACTCTCGTAGGTCCCCATGATGATGATACCGCAAGACTTCCGTCACTTGAATTATATGCACCGCAGGTTATTGCACGGACAGCGGTTGCAGGATATACTATCGTATATTCGGGGATAGGCTTTAAAAATTCCACACTGTCGGAGACTTGTCCCGTGATAGGCAGCCATGCCCAGTATTTTCCGTCAATAATATTGTCACCGAAAATTTTTATATCCCATATACCGCCTGTTGCATTTCTGAATCCGACAATGAGATTATTATTTATATCCTTGAAATATTTTATATAAACCGTAGTGTCTTCAAAAATCAGTTTTTCGGAATATTCCAAGCCCGATTTGAACGGAGTACGGGGAATAGTCTCACCTGTCGGAGATATTACACCGAGTGATACCTTGTCAAAAGCGGGACCGAATATTATAACGGAAAAAGACGCTCCCTGTTCACCAACACGTATACTTATATTTTCGACGCTTCCGTTTTTTATTTTTCCCTGAGTGTGATGTTTTGCATTGGATTCATTTCCTGCAGCCGTTACAAAGGCATAGCCGGCTCTTTGTGATACGAATGAAATATAATCTTCAAAGAGAGTGTTTCCGTCATGGGCACTTGAATTTGAACCCATTCCAATACATATAACGGCAGGCATTTTAAATTCAACAGCCTTGTCAATAATATATTTTATGCCGAGAAGATAGTCGGAAGATTCATATAAATTGGGATTGTCGGGGGAGAGCAGATATCTGTTGATATAATAATCCCTTGCACGCTTCAGCTTGACTGCAATGATATTTGCATTCGGGGCAGCACCTATATATTCACCATTGTGATTTCCTGCAGCGACTGATGCAAGAAAAGTACCGTGACCGTCTTCGTCCATTGACGGAACGATTCTGAAAGGTGTTTCTGATTGTATGGCTTCGTTGATTTGTTCCTGACTGTAAGTTGAGCCGAAATATAGACCATCTGTTCTTTTACCGTCTATACTCTGATCCCATATACTCAGAATTTTGCTTGTGCCGTCCTCAAACTGAAAGACCTTTTCTGTATAGTCTATTCCTGTATCGACTATGCCTATAATAACGCCATAGCCTGTCAAATCGAGGAAAGGCTGATTGAGTACCTGTGAGATACCGCTTGCTTCATTACTTTGTATATCAAGCGGTGACATTATTTTCGGGTAGAATGAAAGAAAATCGCTGCCCAAATCTACAAGTAATTTCTGGATATATTTTTCATTTGTATAGACAATTGCAGAGCTGTTTTCTAATTGTGTGCCGACATGGATATATGGCTTGTCCTGTATATATTCACGGAAACGTCTTGTATTTATCACCTGAAAATCTACTGTTGTGGGAAGTTTTACAAATTCTTCAAGAGGAAGATCATCTTCATTTTGTGTCATATCTCAAAGCCTCCGAATTTATATTTTTCCATGTACGAAACGGAATTGTTAAGGCAGAGTGTACCATATCCGAAAGTTGGATTGGGATAGGATATTCCCTGAACCCTGTTTGCACCTATGCGGAGAAAGGCTTTTATCCTTTCGCCGTACAGGAAAGGAGCGTTATTATTTACGATACCCCACTGCATCATAAGAGCAGCTGAACCTGTGACGAATGGGGCAGCAAAGCTGGTACCTGTAAAGGCATCATAGCCTCCGCCTGAACGAGCGGATATTATATTGACTGCAGGGGCGGCAATATCGGGGATAAGGTTTGTATCGGGCAAGCCTACTCCCGAAAATTCCGCAATGCTTCCGAGCCTGTCGTTGTAACCTGATACCCGTATAATTTTTCGTGCGGTTGACGGCAGTGTCATTGTATTGTATATCGCAGGATCGGAAAAATATGTTTTTGTTGTTACTTCTTCAACGGTAGGAAGCCATATATCAATATTGCCGTCAATGATGTTTGTCGGTATGATTCGTAATTTCCATATACCTGAACGGACAGTTCCATTTTGACTTTCGATATTAAAATAAATTTCCTGGTCAACGGAATATCTGCTGGGCTGACCGTAGAGGACAGTCAGTGTTGCATTGTCCATTCTGACGGTTTTAAGACGGCTTTCAAGATTTATGACACCCGAACTCATTCCGTTTGGGAATATCAGTTCAACAGCAAAGCTGTCAGCGAAATTTTTCCATAGAGAAAGATAAAAGCCGTCTA
This sequence comes from uncultured Ruminococcus sp., assembly GCA_902800065.1. Taxonomy (GTDB): domain Bacteria; phylum Bacillota; class Clostridia; order Oscillospirales; family Acutalibacteraceae; genus UBA1213. Next base: position 20,088 of record CADCDE010000016.1, on the reverse strand, counting down.
TTCCCGAAGCAGTAAAAAATTCAATAGTTTTTGTTTGATTTGATTTTATGGTACTGTTGAAATGATGCCCTGCACCGCCCTCATTTCCGGTGGGAATGACGATGACATTTTTCCATTCTGATGTCATTGAAGAAATGTATTCCTCGAAAAGCGAATTGCCTTTGTGGGAACCGTTGTTCATTCCGAAGCTCATGTTTATGGCAACAGGTTTTTTCAATAAATTTGATTTTGAGATGATATATTTTATAGCCCGCATAATTTCTGTACTTTGGGCGAAAAAATCATTTCCTTTTCTGCCGACTTTGACGATTATCAAATCGGACTTGAAAGCCACTCCGATATTTTCACCATTACTTGAATTTCCATTACCTGCAGCTATTCCTGTGACAGCAGTGCCGTGTCCGTTGAAGTCATTGGAGGGAATGACGCCGAAAGGTTCGTTTGACTGCAAAGCAGAATTTATCTGCATTTGAGTATATTCCGTACCCTCGTTGAATCCGTCAGGCGGAGAGCCTTCAATGGTCTGGTCCCATAAATATAATATTCGTGTAGTGCCGTCATCATTACGAAAATCGAAATGAGTATAATCTATGCCCGAATCTATTATACCGACAATGACACCGCTTCCGTCAAGACCATATCCATATGGACTTTGTACATTTCTTATGCAGGAGGATGTCAGATTAAAGCTGGTGCCGAGATATAATCTTTTCGGCAGTTCAATATCCTCGATTTCTGTAAATGTATAGAGTTCGTTTATTTTACTGCTGTCTATTAAAATTATAGCATAATTTTGTCCAAGAAGTTCGGCAGAAGCGTTTACCTGCTGTGCTATATTCAGTATATCACCATTGTATTTTACGATAATTTCGGTAAGTGCCATGACATCACCCTTTTCAAGTGAGAAGTGAGGAGGGAGGAATGAGAAATGAGGAGTACTGGTTGTTAATTCCATAAAATTATATGTTTAACGGAATTAAAAAATTACTCTATAAAAAAATGAGGAGCAGGAGAATATCACTCCTCACTCCTCACTTCTAACTCCTCACTTATTTTGAGGAAGGTTTTTTGATGAGAGCCATTATAAGACCAAAGAAAATTGCGGCAGCGATTCCTGCGGAACAGGCTGTAAGACCTCCCGTGAATGCACCGAGCCAGCCGTCATTTGCAACACTTTCTTCAATGCCCTTTGCAAGAGAATAGCCGAAGCCCGTCAGTGGAACTGTTGCACCTGCTCCGGCAAAGTCAACTAACGGCTGATATATTCCGAGAGCTGTCAGTATTACTCCTGATGTAACGTATATGACAAGTATTCGTGCAGGAGTCAGTTTGGTTTTGTCAATGAGGAGCTGTGCAATAACGCACAATACCCCTCCTGTTAAAAATGCATAAATGTACTGCATAAAATTTCATCACCCTATAATAGTTTTTACATGAGAAATATTTTTATGCAATTATAAGTGATAAAAAATCATATTCAAAAAATGAAATTTTTTTGAATAAAATTTGTGGATTTTAGATAAGGATTTGCCGTAGGTTGATTTTTTTTGACACTTGAATTTAGCAAATTGCAATAAGCCAAATGAATGAATGTGTGTAAATTCCATAGAAAAAATTTTTTAAAATTTATGTATATATATTGCAATTTTTGGTTTTATAATTTATAATTAATATATCAAGCGGTAAATGATATTGGGGAACTTATGTCAATTTTTGCAATATCATTTTTCTGTGAAATCAAAGGCGGTGCTGTATTGAGTTTTTCACATAAACCCGTTTTGCTTGAGCAGACTGTTCATTCGCTGAATATAAGACCTGACGGTATATATCTTGACGGAACAGCAGGCGGCGGAGGTCATTCCGCTGAAATTCTCAGGCATCTGGTAAACGGACAGCTTATATGTGTTGATCAGGATCCTGATGCGATCGAAACTCTGAACGAAAGATTCGGGGATCTTAAAAACGTAACGATAGTAAAGTCGAATTTCTCGGAAATTAAAGATATAATATCTGATCTGGGCATATCATCACTTGACGGAGTGCTTCTTGATATAGGAGTTTCATCTCATCAGCTTGACACGGCTGAAAGAGGTTTTTCGTATCATAACGATGCACCCCTTGATATGCGTATGAGCCAGAGCGGTACAACTGCCGCAGAGCTTGTAAATAATTTGCAGTTCAATGAACTTGTGCGTATTTTGTCATTGTACGGAGAAGAAAAGTTTGCAAGGAACATAGCCCGTGCGATAGAGCGTGAAAGGGCTGTCGAACCGATACAGACTACTCTCAGGCTTGCCGAGATAGTCAAATCGGCATATCCGCCGTCAAAGCGACATGACAAGCATCCTGCCCGAAAGACCTTTCAGGCATTGAGGATAGCTGTCAACGGAGAACTTGACAGGCTTTCAAAGGGACTTGACGGAGCTTTTGAAAGTCTTAAAAAAGGCGGCAGACTTTCCGTGATAACGTTCCATTCTCTGGAAGACAGAATGGTAAAGCAAAGAATGGCAAAATGGTGTGAGGGCTGTACCTGCCCGAAGGATTTTCCAATATGCGTGTGCGGAAACAAACCCAAGGCAAGTATCATAACCCGAAAGCCTGTTGAGGCTGATGAAGCGGAACTGGAAGAAAATCCCAGAAGCCGAAGTGCAAAGCTCAGGTGCTGTGAAAGGATCGTTTGAAATGTGTTAATTTAGATAAAGCCCGTTTGATATTGATTTGATACAGACAGGGTGTTTTATGAAAGGGAGTATTGATATGGCACGTGATAAGTTGAATACAGAAGCTTATGACCTGTCACTGTTTGAACCGCAGAAAAAGGTCAATAAGAAAGAAAACAGAAAAGAAAAAACCAATCTTATAAAGATAAATGCGAGTCAGAGTCTCAAGAATATAAGAAAAAAGATAAATGTTGCACTGACAGTCCGTATTGCCGTCTGTACAGCCTTTGCAACAGCAGTTGCTGCATGGATGGTATGCAATTATGTTTCCATCAATGAGCTTACTCAGGAAATAAATGATGCACAGAGTTCACTTGTGCATCAGTCAAATCTTGAGGCTGAATATCAGCTCAGGATAGACAGCAAGCTCACACAGAGCGAAATACAGAAATATGCGGAACAGAATCTCGGAATGTCCCAGGTCAAGAATGTACAGAAAAGGTTTGTTTCACTTTCGGACGGTGATATAGGTGAGGTCATAAGGGATGATGGTAAAAATACTGTTCTTGAATCGCTCAAGGGTATTTTCAGACGTTCCTGAAGCATAAAGAACAGATCCATGCAATAAGTATGTAAATAAAAGTAGGTTGTAACACAAGGATAACACATTGGAAGGGAAATTTTGTGTACAACCTGTTTTTATATAATAAAAAGATTATTGACAGGGGAAAGGAAGAATCAATATTTATGGCAAAGAGGGGTACGACTGCCAAATTGTGGGTACGTTCCGCTTTAGTGATGGCGTTGATAATAATCGGACTGATATTTGTATCGGCAAGATTATTGTATCTTCAGACCTTCATGGCTGAGGAACTGGAGCAGAAGGCTGTTGAACAGCAGCTTTCGGATACGACTATCTCTGCAAGGAGAGGAAGTATCTATGACAGGAACGGAAAGCTGCTTGCCCAGAGTGTGACTGTCTGGAATATCGTGCTTGAGCCTGCAAATATAAAAACGGAAGATGCAAGGTCAAAAATATCAGCAGGTCTTTCAAAGATACTCGGAATAGATGAAGCGGAAATATACAACAAGAGTACAAAACATAATTTTTACGAGGTCGTTGCAAGAAAGGTACCGACTGATGTTAAGGACAAGATAATAGCCTTTGGAGAGAAATTGTATGAGGATGAAGGCATACCATTGTCCGTGAAATATATCGAGGATTATAAGAGATATTATACAAACGATAATTTTGCAGCTGATGTGATAGGCTTTGTAGGTGCCGACAGTCAGGGACTTTCGGGCGTTGAATATCAGTATGATGAGTATCTGAAAGGAAAGCCTGGCAGGCTTGTAGTTGCAAGGAATGCGATAGGCAATGAGATGCCCTTCCCGTATGAACAGAAAATAGATGCAACTGACGGATATAATCTTACGTTGAGTATAGATGAAAATATCCAGAAAGTAATGGAAAAATATGTCCGTGAGACTATAAAGGAATTCAATGTAGGCAACCGTGGCTGTGCCATAATGATAAATGTAAAGACAGGCGGTATACTTGGTTTTGCGTGTGAGGAATCCTTTGATCCAAATGAACCGTTTGAGATCGCAGATAAGGCACTTGCCCAGAAAATAGATGCCATGCCTGAAAAGGAACAGTCAAAGGCTTATACGGATGCACTGAACAAGCAGTGGAGAAACAAGGGTGTCAGTGATACTTATATCCCCGGCTCTGTATTCAAGATGGTGATGGCATCTGCTGTGCTGTCTGAGGGACTGATAAAGGAAGATACAAGATTTGAATGTGCAGGTTCATATGCCCCGTTTGAGGGAGCTCCCATGATAGACTGCTGGCAAAGCTCCGGACACGGTACTGAAACACTTGAACAGGCGTTGTGCAATTCGTGTAACCCTGCTTTCATGCAGATGGGCTTTATGCTCGGCAGGGAAAAATATTATGAGTATTATGTCGCATTCGGATTTTCCGATAAAACGGGTATAGACCTTCCCGGTGAAAGTGATGATATCTTTTTCGGCAATACTTCGGCAACAGCAATACATGGTATGGATCTTACCGACCTTGCGGTAGGTTCTTTCGGTCAGAACTTCAAGATAACACCGATACAGATGATATCAGCCTGTGCGGCAATAGCAAACGGCGGAAATCTTATGAGACCGTATGTCGTATCACAGATATCTGATTCAAAGGGAAATGTTGTCAAAACCAATGAGCCGTTTGTTAAGCATCAGGTCATTTCGGAATCAGTCTCAAAGCAGGTATGCAAAATGCTTCAGACCAATGCGATATCCGGAGGCGGCAAAAACGGTTATGTAGCCGGATACAGAGTCGGAGGAAAAACAGGTACCTCTGAAAAAACTGTCAATGAAGACGGTACCCTGAGTGATGATTATATAGCGTCATATTGTGGGATAGCTCCTGCAGATGATCCTCAGGTAGCATTGCTCTGCTACTTTGATGCACCTGACAAGAAGATAAATTATTACGGTACAACGGTAGCCGCTCCTTGTTTCAGAAATATAATGAGTGATGTGCTTCCGTATCTTGGAATAGAAAAGGTATATACCGAAGCCGAAATAAAAGAGCTTGATACAATGACGGGAGCATATGTAGATATGACAGTCGAGGAAGCGGAAATAAAAATAAAGAATTCTTCACTCAACTTCAAGGTCGAGGGAAAGGGCAAGAAGGTAGTCGGACAGAATCCGTCAGCATATTCCGCAATTCCGAAGGAGGGTACTGTCATATTATATACCGAAGAGGATATGAATATAGAAAAGATAACGGTGCCTGATTTTTCAAATCTTTCGCTTGCAGAGGTGAATAATCTTGCAGCTGAATATGATCTGAATATATGTATTGAGGGTATCAATGTGAATGACAGCGGTTCGTATGTCAAAAAACAGGATATCCCGGCAGGAGAAAAGGTAGAACCGTATACAGTTATTACACTTACATTTAATCAGGATAATTCTATTATGTAAGAAAGTCCGCTTATGAAATATTTTTTATTTTTGTCATCTATTGCCGCTGAAATATACGGCAGTGTTTATATAGATTTTTTATGAGGAAAACAAAGAAAAAGGTATGGAGAAAGGTGGACATTTGTTTATGACGAAGATATGGACTATTATAGCAGCGATAAGCTCATTCGGGATAGCTGCACTTTTCGGGAAATGGCTCGTTCCGTTTTTGAAGAAGGTCAATTTCCGACAGACTGAACGTGAGGAAGGCATTGATCTGCACAAGGGCAAACAGGGTACACCGATGATGGGCGGATTCATGTTTATACTTTCAAGTATAGTATCGGGTGTCGGCTGTATGTTGCTTTTCAATCTGACGGCAGGCAATGCAGCGGAAACAATGCTGATAAATGCAAAGATATATGCGGGTATGTTCATGGCTCTTGCATTCGGTGCAATAGGATTTATGGACGATTATATAAAGGCTGTCAAAAAAAGGAATCTCGGACTGACAGCAGTGCAGAAGCTGGTGCTTCAATTTCTTACAGCGATAGCCTATCTTATCACGATATATCTGTTCGGAGGAAATACACGCACATTTATCCCGTTTGTGGGAATGGTTGATATAGGACTTTTCTATTATCCGCTTGCAGCGATACTTATAGTGGGTATAGTCAATGCAGTGAACCTTACAGACGGTATAGACGGTCTTTGCGGTTCGGTGACATTTTTTGGTTCAATATTCTTTATGCTGATATCGCCGTTTATGGAAAGGATAGGTGTTTCGATAATAGCAGCCGCACTTGCAGGAGGCTGTCTTGGATTCCTTGTATGGAACTTTCATCCTGCAAAGGTATTCATGGGAGATACAGGCTCATTGTATCTCGGCGGATTCATGTGTGCGATAGCCTTTGCACTTGATATGCCGGTGATGCTCATACTCGTTGGTCTTGTATATATAATAGAGATGTTCTCTGTGATACTTCAGGTAAGCTATTTCAAGCTAACTCACGGAAAAAGACTTTTCAAAATGAGTCCTATCCATCATCACTTTGAAAAATGCGGATGGTCTGAAGTCAAAATAGTTATCGTTTTCGGAATAGTCACTGTGATATGCGGTACGGCAGCACTGATTATGATAATGAAATACAGAAATTTTATATAACGGAAAGGAGTTTCGGCAATTGAAAATACCGGCATTATCTTCATTAAAAAAAACAAAGTCCGATTCGGCAAAGCCTTCAAGACCTCCTCTCAAAAAGAATGTTCATGCTGCTGCTGTCAGACCTAATAAGCTGAAACTGAAATTCAAGCTGTTTTCGATACGTCTCGGACTTGATATGGTATTTTTGTTTCTTGTGATGCTCCTTGTGATAATCGGAACACTGATGATGTTTTCGGCAAGCTATCCTTCTGGATATGCTTATAAAGGAAACAGCTTTTATTATCTCAACAGACAGCTTATCTTTGTTGTTATAGGAACAGCTGTGATGATAGGTGCATCATATTTTGACTATCGTATATTGAGCGGAAAGCTGACGTTTATTATTTATGTGATAGCGTTGCTTACTCTCGGGTTAGTGCTTGTCATACCGACAGATTCTGATGTAAAAAGATGGATATATATAGGCAGCTTTTCGATACAGCCTTCGGAGATTGCAAAATTTGCCATAATACTTTTTTGTGCTCAGATGGGTTCAAGCAATGTAAGTGAAATGGGAACGTTCAAATATGGTGTTTTGCCGTCTTTGCTGGCGATGGTGGGAATATGTCTTTTGTTGGCATTTGAGCCGCACTTTTCGGGAATTGCAATAATATTGGTCCTTACGGCATTGATGGTATTTATAAGCGGAGCCAAAATAAGATATTTTTTAATGGCAGGTGCAGGGTTGGCATTACTGATAGTCGGTGCTGCATTGACAGGAAAACTTGGTTATGCAATGAGCCGTTTGCACGGCTGGGGACAGGCACTTATATATACAACGGATGAAATGTGGCAGGATACCTACCAGACAAGAAATTCGCTTTATGCAATAGGCTCAGGCGGCTTCTGGGGACAGGGGATCGGAATGTCAAGACAGAAATATCTCTATATCCCCGAGGTACAGAATGACTTTGTGTTTGCTGTTGTATGTGAGGAACTGGGTTTTATAGGAGCAGTAATTATATTGGTAATATTTGCCCTGCTTGTGTGGAGAGGAATAAAAATTTCTTTGAATACAAATGACAGGTTCGGGGCACTTCTTGGAGTAGGTCTTTCCGCACAGATAGGCATACAGGTGATACTGAATATACTTGTTATAACTGACGGTATGCCGAATACAGGTATAAGCCTTCCGTTTTTCAGCTACGGAGGCTCATCACTGATAATGCTGATGGCACAGATGGGACTGGTACTGTCAGTGTCAAGAACGGCACATCTTGAAAGGGCATAGAGCAGATATGCAGAGCTTATACATTGAAAATATTAAATAAAAAACAGTGAGATTTGGGGAATGAAGTGGAAAATATTTTATAGTAAACGTCAATGAAAATTTCCTTTTGTCATTCTGAGGAATGAAGTGACGAGGAATCTTTCAAAGATTCCTCGCTTTGCTCGGAATGACATAGAGCAATTTATTTTGTCGGTTACTATAGCTTCACACTTCACTCTCCAAACTTCACTCTTTTAAGAGGAGTGTATTTGATTGAGATTGATATTTGCAGGAGGAGGCACAGCCGGTCATATAAATCCGGCACTTGCCATTGCAGGTTATGTAAAGGAAAAACAGCCTGATGCCGAGATACTTTATATCGGAAACAAGGGTGGTATGGAAGAAAGACTTGTCCCGCAGGCAGGCTTTGAATTCAAAAGCGTCAGTGTTCAGGGATTCAGGAGGAAAATATCTTTCAAGTCATTGAAGGAAAATATAGTGACAGTCAGAAAAGCTGTAAAGTCAACAAATGATGCAAAGAAAATAATAAAAGAGTTCAAGCCGGATATATGTATCGGTACAGGAGGATATGTCAGCGGACCTGTTCTCAGGGCAGCCGCAAAGCTTGGTATTCCGATACTCATACATGAACAGAATGCTTATCCCGGTATAACAAACAAAATGCTTGCCAAAAAAGCTGCAAGAGTAATGCTTGCAATGCCGGCAGCAAGGGATAAATTCAAGGGAGATTATAATTTTGCCGATACAGGAAATCCGATAAGGGGAGCTATTCTTAAAGAAGAAAAATCGTCTGCACGAAAAAAACTTGGACTTGATGAACGTCCCGTAATACTTTCATTCGGAGGAAGTCTCGGAGCGGATAATATAAACAAAGCACTTGCAGATGTGATAGCAAGGAGTGCGAAGGACGGCAAATATCAGCATATACACGCCTATGGACAGTACGGAAAATGGTTTCCCGGTCTTCTCAAAGAAAAGGGTGCTGACCTTGACAAAGCAAAAAATCTTGATATAAGGGAGTATATCAATGATATGCCTGTATGCCTTGCGGCAGCAGATGTTGTAGTTGCAAGGGCAGGTGCAATGACACTCAGCGAGATACAGGTCAAGGGTAAACCGTCAATACTTATCCCGTCACCTAATGTTGCAGAAAATCATCAGTATCACAATGCAATGGCACTTGTGAATAAGAAGGCTGCCATTATGATAGAGGAGAAGGACCTTACACCTGAAAAGCTGACTGAGGCGATAGATTCTCTTGCAGCATCTCCCGAAAGGCTTGCGGAATATTCGGAAAATGCAAAAAAAATGGGTATTGCAAATGCTTCCGAAAGGATATATGATATAATAATGGAAGTTGTGTCGGAAAAGGATAAAAAATAAAAATTCGGAGGATTTGAAAAAAATGGATAGCAACAGACCGCAGGATGCCCGAAATATCGGAAATGTTCAGAAAATCAGCGATTACGGGGATGATTATACGGAAGCAGCCTTTCCGCCTGCCAAGGAACCTGTCAGTGCCAAAAAACGAAAAATCAGAAGAATCGTTTTCTATGTCCTGACAGTGGTGATGGCACTGATAGTGTGTTCATTGCTTTCGCTGACTGTATTTTTCAAGATAGATGAGATATATGTTGAGGGAACAAAAAAATATCCTGCCGAAGCGATAATTGCCGAAAGCATGATAAAAAAGAATGACAATCTGATATTGTGCAATACATCTCCGGGAGAAAAGAAAATAATTGAAAAATTCCCGTATGTTGAAGATGTCGATATAAAAAAGAAGCTGTTCAATAAAATAGCCATAGTGATAAAAGAAGCAAAGCCGACATCCATAATCGAAAATAACAATAAATATTATGTTCTGAGCAAAAAAAATAAGATAATCGAGATAAATGACAGTAAAGTATATGATATACCGATAGTATTGGGTGTAAGGCTGAAAAATGAAAATCTGTGTGATTATGCCGAATACAATGACAATAACATAAAGAAATATATTGACGAGATAATGGCTGACATAAAAAAGTATAATATAAAAAATATAGATGCCATTGATATAACCTCTCCGACAAATATAATACTTTACCGTAAAAACGGCTTCAAGATAATCATGGGAGAGCCTGAAAATCTTGATTATAAATTCCGCACGATAGAAGAACTTATGCTCAATAATATCCCCGATAATGACGAGGGTATGCTTGATGTGTCGGTGGTCGATAAGAACGGGGCACAGTCCTTCTATAAATCGAAAATACCTGAACCAAGCCAGCCTCAGCCGTCAAAGCCTGCCGAACAGAGCAGTAAACCGGAGGCTTCAAAGCCCACTGAACAGAGCAGCAGTCAGGAGTTATCATCAAAGGAAAGTCAGGAAAGTTCTTCCGAGCCTGAAGAAACATCAGAAGAATATTCAGAAGATGAACAGGAATATTCCGAAGAAGAATATTCAGAAGATGAACAGGAATATTCCGAAGAAGAATATTCAGAAGATGAAGATGAATATTCCGAGGAAGAAGAATATTCGGAAGACGAACAGGAATATTCCGAGGAAGAAGAATATTCAGAAGATGAACAGGAATATTCAGAAGATGAAGAATATTCGGAAGATGAACAGGAATATTCTGCAAGTGATAATGATGAAAATACAGATTAATCGTCAAAATAACCAAAAAATATTATAAATTAGTCTGATATATCTGTATATTGATAAATATGTGGAAAAATTAATTTAGTGTATTGAAAAAAATTTTAAAAAGTGGTACATTATTATTAGTTGGTAGAAAAAATAAGAATGTCAGGGTCTGAACCGTAAAGACTTTGTACATGAAGTTAATTTTGAAGGGAGAAAAACAATGCCTTACGAATTTGAAAATGATATGGACACCATTGTACATATTAAGGTTGTCGGAGTGGGAGGCGGCGGCGGAAATGCCGTTGACAGAATGGTAGAGTATGTTTCGGGAGTAGAATTTATATCTATAAATACAGACAAACAGGCTCTTATACGTTCAAAGGCTACTCAGAAAATACAGATAGGAGAAAAGATCACCGGAGGCAAGGGTGCAGGCTCAAAGCCTGAAATAGGCGAGAAAGCAGCAGAAGAAAGCCGTGGTCAGATAAGCGATTTGCTTCAGGGTACCGATATGGTATTTATCACAGCAGGTATGGGCGGCGGTACCGGTACAGGTGCAGCTCCTGTTGTTGCAGAAATAGCAAAGGAAATGGGTATACTTACAGTCGGCATCGTTACAACACCTTTCCTTTTTGAAGGTAAAAGACGTATGGCTCAGGCTGAACAGGGTATCCAGAGACTTAAATCAAATGTCGATTCTCTTATAGTTATCCCGAATGAAAGATTGCAGCATATCAGCCAGGAAAAGATAACTCTCCAGAATGCTTTTGCCGCAGCAGACGATATTCTTCGTCAGGGCGTTCAGAGTATAACTGATCTTATAGTAATACCCGGTCTTGTAAACCTTGACTTTGCAGACGTTACATCTGTAATGAAGGATGCAGGCTATGCACTTATGGGTGTAGGCGTTGCTTCTGGTAAGGACAAGGCAAAGAGTGCAGCTCAGCAAGCTATCTCAAGTCCGCTTCTCGGTACTTCAATACAGGGTGCAAAGGGACTTATCGTTAATATCAAGGCTTCGCCTGATATCGGTCTTGACGAGATACAGGAGGCTTCAACGATGATCTCCGAGCAGGCTGATGAGGATGCTATCATCATATGGGGTGCTGCCCTTGATGAAGAAATGGATGATACTATAAGTGTTATCGTTATAGCAACAGGTTTCCCGACCTCAGAGCATTATACTCTTGTAAATCAGCAGAAAAAGGATTCTTTTGTAAACAGACAGGGACCGATGGGCAGACCTGCTCAGAATAAGCCGAAGATGCCGCCTCAGCCGCAGTATCAACAGCCTCAGTATCCGCAGTATCCTCAGTATCAGCAGCCTCAGTATCCTCAGCAGCCCCAATATCCGCAGCAGCCTCAGCAGCAGAGACCGCAGCCGCAGAATCCGTCTGCAAATCCGCAGGAACAGAGACAGCCTCAGCAGCCTCAGGGCGGTTACAGAAACAGTGATCCCGATGAATCATATGTTGATATAATCAATTTATTTAAAAATTAATTTTTTTAAAGCCTGCCGTCTTGATCATGCGACAGGCTTTATTTGACATAAAATACGGGGGGATTTTTTAATGAAACAAAAACATTTGATAGACCTGGCAAAGCTGTCGAAGGATGAGCTTATGGAAATAATAGAGCTTGCCAATAAAATAATGGCTGAGCCCGATAAATATTCCGAGGTCTGTAAGGGAAAAATAATGGCAACACTTTTTTATGAGCCTTCAACGAGAACTCAAATGTCCTTCAAAACAGCAATGCTCAGACTCGGCGGAAGTGTTATAGGCTTTGATAATCCTCAGAATTCCTCTGTATCAAAGGGCGAAAGTCTTAAGGATACGATAACGGTAGTGGGAGGATATACGGATATAATAGCAATACGTCATCCCTTGGAGGGAACTGCAAGGGCAGCTTCAATGTATTCTGCAGCCCCCGTTATCAATGCAGGTGACGGCGGACATCTCCATCCGACTCAGACACTTACGGATATAGTTACGCTCTATAATGAAAAGGGTACACTCGATAATATGTGTATAGGACTTTGCGGAGACCTTAAAAACGGAAGAACTGTACATTCGCTTATCAAAACAATGATAAATTTCAAAAACAATAAATTTGTTCTTATATCAACTCCAGAGCTGACTATACCGCAGTATATCAAGGATATTCTGAATTCTTCAGACTGTGAGTATGTTTTCGTGCCAAGCCTTAAAGAAGCAATGCCAATGCTTGATGTTCTCTATATGACGAGGATACAGCGTGAACGCTTTGCGAGTGAAGCGGAATATGAGAAGCAGAAGGGTGTTTTCGTGCTTGATAAGGAAAAGCTGTCTTATGCGAAAAAAGACCTGAAAATACTTCATCCGCTTCCGAGAGTTGACGAAATAGACGAGGAAGTCGATTATGATCCGAGAGCAAAGTATTTTATACAGACCGTGTACGGAATGTATGCAAGAATGGCACTTATAATGACCATGCTCAAGGATGTTGACAGAACGCCTATGCCCAGACAATTCGATACGAGCAGTGTATGTTGTCAGAATCCAAACTGTATAACTCACAGGGAAAAATATCTTCCAAAGCTGTTTCGTCATGTGGGCGGAGATATGCTGGTATGCAAATACTGTGACGGAAGAACGCTCATATAAATTAGCAATTAGCAATGTGAAATGTGCAATTATTTTTTTGAAAGGAAGTTTTTGAAATGCCGATACCTAATGATCCTGTGATACTTTTGTCATTTATTAATACTCAGCTCAGGGATAATTATTCATCTCTGGACGAGTTCGGAAAAAGCAACAGTATTGATATTAATGAAATAAAAAATAAACTTTTTGCAATAGGCTATGAATATGATGCAAAGCTGAATAAGTTTATATGAAAAATAAGAGCATACACTTTTGGGTAAAAAATGAGTGTGTGCTTTTTGTTTATTGACAATCATAAAAAATAATTTTATAATTATAAAAGAATATTATATATCGAAAAGCGAGGAGATTAAGTGAAAAATTTTAGATTCACAGGAATTTTGCTGATTTGTATTCTTGTATTTTCAATGTGTTCATGCAGTGGGATATATGAGTATTTCTTTGAGGATGATGACGGCTTTTCGAGTGATATGAACGAGTTTTTCGGTCAGTTCGGAAGCTCTGATGAGGTCTCATATAAAGAGCCGCCCAAAATAGAGGTATCGGATTATTATACGACTCCCTATGACAATCCTTTTGAAAGAGAGCTTTCTGAAAGAGAGATAGAGATATATAATTTATTCTGCTATTACATCGAGCATGACGAATTGGAATTTGATTTTTATGATGCTGATGAAAAGGAAGTTATAAAAGCGTATAAAGCGGTGATAGACGATCATCCTGAATATTTTTGGCTGACAAAGGGTTACAGGTATACTAAAACTACTTTGGGCGATAAGTCGGATATCAATTTCACCCCGATATTATACGGCGGTTCAGAAGGAATAAAGGATAAAGAAAAAGAATTGAAGGCAAAGGTGCAGGAGATAGTGTCAAATGCAGAGAGCAGGGAAAACATATATGAAAAGGTGCTGTTCGTGCATGACTATATAGTTGAAAATACGACCTATGACCATGATGCGGCGGCTGATGGAAGTGACGATTCCGAAAGCTACAACGACAATGATCCGTATTTTGACAGCAGAACCGCATACGGCTGTCTTATCAACGACAAGGCAGTATGCTCGGGATATGCGGCTGCATTTCAATATATCATGAAAGAAATGAATATTCCATGCGGAAGGGTTTCGGGAAGGTCTGTCGAAAACGGTGAGCCTCATGAATGGAATTATCTCAGGATAGGGGACTATAACTATCAAATGGATGTTACATGGGATGATGCGACAGTTTCATCTGATGATGAACAGTCCGAAAGAGTATCATACGATTATTTTCTGATAACGACAGATGAAGCCGAGCTTACCCATATTATAGGTGACGGGCAGAATATCCCTGAATGTAACGGTATTGAATATAATTATTATATATATAACAATCTGTATTTTGAGGAATATGATTTTGATTATATAGCCTATGCCGTAAGAGAACGCATTTACAGCGGAGATATAAGTGTTCCGTTGAAATTTGCAAATGAAAACGAGCGTGAAAGGGCATACTATGACCTTATCGAAAATGACAGGGTTTTTGAAATAGACGGCATAGACCGACATATCTCATATATCAAGGGAAATAACGGTCTTACACTGACGATAAATAATTTCTGATAACAAAATCAAAGCTGGTATATATTTTGTCAGCTTTGATTTTTTATTGACAAAACGGTCAATGTAGGCTAAAATAAGATGTATAAAATTAAGGAGGAATTTTTTTATTATGAAAAAAGTTGCGGTTATAATGGGAAGTGACAGCGATTTTCCGATAGTTTCGGGTGCTGTCAAAACTTTAAATCAATACGGAGTACCCTTTGAGGTGCATATAATGTCAGCTCACAGAACTCCCGAAAAAGCAGCGGAATTTTCTGCAAATGCAAAAGAAAACGGTTTTGGCGTTATCATAGCGGCAGCAGGTAAGGCAGCTCATCTTGCAGGAGTTCTTGCGGCTCATACAACTATCCCCGTAATAGGCATACCGATAAAATCCTCAACACTTGACGGTCTTGATGCACTTCTTGCAACTGTTCAGATGCCCAAGGGAATACCAGTTGCAACAGTGGCAATAGATGGTTCAGACAATGCAGCGATACTTGCAGTACAGATGCTTGCACTTTCCGATGATGAACTTGCAGAAAAGCTTGCACAGGACAAAATAAACATGAAAAACGGTGTAGCCAAAAAAGATGAGGATATTCAGGCAAAGGTTGCAGAATTGGTGAACAAATAATGCAGGATAAATTGAAAGTAAGGGATAGTTTATTTTCGTCTTGGTTTTATACAAGTGAACGTGCAGAAGAACACGCAATAAATTTATATGAAGCTTTGACGGGCAACACTGTTCATACAGCTAAAAAATGCCGTTTGGAAGATGTGTTTTTTGACCAGATGAGAAATGATGTTTCTTATGAATTTGACGACAAAATAGTCTTTTTTGTTGAACATCAAAGCACTATAAATAATAATATGCCTTTTCGTCTTTTGATGTATGCAGGCAGAGTTTATGAAATGCTGACAAACAGTGACAAGACCAAAAAGTTCAGAAAAAAGCTTTTTAAAATTCCGACACCTGAGTTTTACGTTCTTTATAACGGTGATGAACCTCTCGATAAAACGGAATTGAAATTGAGTGATGCGTTCAAAGTTCCGACGGATTCGCTTGAATTGAAAGTCAAAGTGGTAGATATAAATTTATTGTCATTAAAGAAAAATGGCTTGGATAATTGTAAACCGCTTTATGAATACAGCGAAGTTATTGAACAAATAAAGCTGCGTGGGGTGGTAGACGCAATAAAATATTGTATCAACAATGATATTATTGCAGACTATGTTAAGCAATTCGGAAGTGAGGCGTTTAATATGTTATTCCAAAATTATGATTTTGAGCAGGATAAAAAAGTTTATGGTGAAGAATGTCGTGAAGAAGGTATCGAAGAAGGTATCGAAAAAGGCATCGAAAAGGGTATCGAAAAAGAACGTCATTCCACTTTGGAAAGTGTAAAACGGCTTTTTACTCTTGGAGGTAAAATCGAGGATTTGAAAAAGATTTTTCATTTGAATGATGAAGAAGTAAAGTTTGTTACATCAGTGTAAACTCATCAGAATATGTTAAGCAATTCGGAAGTGAGGCGTTTAATATGTTATTCCAGAATTATGATTTTGAGCAGGATAAAAAAGTTTACGGTGAAGAATGTCGTGAAGAAGGTATCGAAAAGGGTATCAAAAAAGGAATTGAAAAGGAACGTCATTCTACTTTGGAAAGTGTAAAACAACTTTTTAATCTCGGAAGCAAGATTGAAGATTTGAAGAAGATTTTTCATCTGAATGATGAGGAAGTAAAATTTGTGACATCAGTGTAAACTCCAAAAAAAGAATTGAGGGAAATTATGGCAGAATTACATGATGAATGCGGAGTTTTCGGCATATTCAAAAATGATGATGACCTGAATATAGTCGAGGAAACATATCTTGCACTCTACGCACTTCAGCACAGAGGTGAAGTCGGTGCAGGTATTGCCGTGAATGATAACGGTAAAATAGTTTATTATAAGGATTTCGGAGTAGTGCCTGAAGCATTACCTGAAAAAGAGCTTGCAAGGCTCAAAAACGGTCAGATAGCTCTCGGTCATGTCAAATATTCGGCGGATGCACAGGTTGACCATGCAAATCTCGCCCCGCTTGTTATGAGTTATATCAAGGGACAGCTTGCCCTTTGCATGAACGGTGCTTTGACAAATTACCATGAATTGCAGGAAAGCCTGAATAAAGGTGCGGCACTGTTCCAGTCAAACGGTGATACCGAGATAATAGCTTATCTGATAGCCCGTGCAAGAATAACTGTGGGAACTATTGAGGAAGCAGTGCAAAAGGCTGTCAGTGAAATGAAGGGTGCATATGCAGTTGTGCTTATGTCACCGAGTAAATTAATAGGAGTGCGTGATCCGTTAGGCATAAGACCTCTTTGTATCGGTAAGATAGGAAAGAGTTATGTACTGACATCTGAATCCTGTGTATTTGACAGCATGGGCGGAGAATTTATCCGTGATGTACAGCCTGGTGAAATGGTTGTGATAGACAGTGAGGGACTGCACAGTTATACAGAGAATTGCGGCGGCAAAACAGCCTGCTGTATATTTGAGTATATATATTTTGCAAGACCTGACAGCGTAATTGACGGAGTATCGGTAGATGTCGCAAGACAGCGTGCAGGACAGATGCTTGCACAACAGCACCCTGTTGAAGCAGATGTTGTCTGCGGAGTGCCTGACTGCGGCAGAGAAGCTGCAATAGGCTATGCAATGGAATCAGGTATCCCTTATGCGACAGGTCTTATCAAGAATAAGTATCTCGGCAGAGCTTTCAGAAACAGAAAAAATCATACAGAGTATCTTATGAGGATAAAGCTGAATGCTTTGAAGCATAATGTTGAGGGTAAGAGGGTTATTGTAATAGATGACTCTATCCTTAAAGGCAAGACAAGCAAGCATATAGTTGATTTGCTGAAAAAGGCAGGAGCAAAGGAAGTTCACATGAGAATAGCTTCACCGCCTTTTATAAGTCCGTGCTATCTTAACAGCGATACGACAGCAAGGGAAAATCTTATGGCAGCGTCAATGACCGTTGAAGCAATGCGTCAGTATATGGGAGCGGATTCACTTGGATTCCTGTCTGTGGAGAGCTTAAAAGAGCTTGTAAAGGAAAGCAGTCTTTCAATATGCGATGCTTGTTTCACAGGCAATTATCCGCTTGATGTATCCGATACTTCAAGAGAGAGCAAATATTTGCAGAAATTTTAAATATATTTGGAGAGTGGAACAATGAAAAGTTACAGTGACAGCTACAAAGCAGCAGGTGTTGATGTTACGGCAGGTTACAGAGCCGTTGAACTGATGAAAGCCCATGTTGCAAGAACAATGACAAACGGTGTTATGTCAGGTATAGGCGGTTTCGGCGGACTGTTTGAGCTTGATACAACTGGAATAAACAAGCCTGTATTGGTATCTGGTACTGACGGTGTAGGTACTAAAATTAAAATTGCCTTTTTGCTTGATAAGCATGATACAGTGGGAATTGACTGTGTTGCAATGTGTGTCAATGATATAATATGCTGTGGTGCAAAACCGCTGTTTTTCCTTGATTATATAGCAATAGGCAAGAATTATCCCGAAAAAGTCGCTCAGATAGTATCAGGCGTTGCAGAGGGCTGTGTACAGAGCGGATGTGCCCTGATAGGCGGTGAAACGGCTGAACATCCCGGACTTATGCCCGAAGATGAATATGATTTGGCAGGATTTTCAGTTGGTATCGTTGATAAAGACAAAATACTGAATCCCGATACACAAAAAGCAGGAGATGTCATGATAGCAATAAAATCCAGCGGTGTACATTCAAACGGATTCTCGCTTGTCAGAAAAGTATTTGATATAAGCGAAAAGACAGTCGGAAAATATTATGATGAATTGGGCGGAACTCTCGGAGAAACTTTGCTTACACCGACAAGAATTTATGTAAAGCCTGTTCTTGCATTGCTTGATAGTGTTAATGTAAAGAGTATATCTCATATAACGGGCGGTGGATTCTATGAGAATATCCCACGTTCACTCCCGAAAAATCTTTCTGCACATATCAAAAAGAGTGATGTACAGATACTCCCGATATTCGATTTGATAGCCAAAGTTGGAAATATTTCCGAACATGATATGTTCAATACTTATAACATGGGTGTCGGAATGACTGTTGTAGTTGATAAAAACGAGGCTGACAAGGCTGTTGAAGTGCTCAAAGCAAACGGTGAAGAAGCGTATATTTTGGGCGAACTCGTTGAAAGTGACGAAGGAGTTATAATTGAGTGAGGAATATTTTTTCATGCCTTATGATTTCATTTAGGGGTTGATTTTATGAAAAATATAGTGGTGCTTGTATCGGGCGGAGGAACTAATTTACAGGCTTTGATAGATGCACAGGAAAGCGGAATTATAAAGAACGGCAAAATAACTTGTGTTATCTCGTCAAAGGCTGACGCTTATGCACTTGAAAGAGCCAAAAAGCATGGTATCAAGACAAGAGTGCTTGTCAGAAAAGATTATCCTGATGTAGTGGAATACAGCAAGGATATACTGAAAGCGTTGCAGGAGGAAAAGGCTGATTTAGTCGTATATGCAGGCTTTATGACGATTCTTGACGAACTCGTGACAAAGGCGATGCCGAATAAAATGATGAACGTACACCCCGCATTGATACCGTCCTTTTGCGGAAAAGGCTATTACGGATTGAGAGTGCATGAAGAAGCACTCGCAAAGGGCGTAAAACTGACGGGTGCAACGGTGCATTTTGTAACGGAAGTATGTGACGGAGGACCTATCATTCTTCAAAAAGCCGTTGAAGTGCATGATGACGATACACCCGAAATTTTACAGAAAAGAGTCATGGAACAGGCTGAATGGAAAATTTTACCGCAGGCGGTGGCGTTGTTCTGTGATGACAGGCTCGAAGTCAAAGACAATAAAGTATATGTGAGGTAAATTATTATGGTAGATTTGAAAAAAGAGATATCCTCAACGACCTATCCTGGCAGAGGAATTATTATCGGAAAAAGTGCTGACGGAAAGAAGGCAGTTATCGGATATTTCATCATGGGAAGAAGTACAAACAGCCGTAACAGAGTATTTGTTGCAGAGGGCAAGGATTTAAAGACACAGGCATTTGATCCGTCAAAGCTGGTTGATCCGTCACTGATAATTTATG
>CADCDE010000015.1 GCA_902800065.1 uncultured Ruminococcus sp. | reverse complement strand
TTCCGATTTTATCTGAATTTATTATAACATTCTTTATTTTTTATGTCAAGAAATAATAAGTCAGCCTTGCGGCTGACGGGCAATTCATCCCACCGCCTTTAGAGGCGGGGGACTTCTTGCCCATTTAGGTTAAAATAAAAAGAACCAAAGGACACCGGATTATTAAAAAAACGGTGTCCTTTGGTCGCCTTCAAAATCATTTTTTAAGAAAAGAGGTATGCTTAGACATTCTGCCCCAAAGAATGTCTAAATACAGATATATATTATATCTGATATAATTATAATATTAAAAAAAAATTTAGTCAATACTTTCTAAAAAACTTTGCAAATTTTTATATTGCAAACACGTTTTTTAATTACATTGACATAACACTTTATTTATGTTAAACTATTAATATATTTTTTGTGGAAAGTGTGGAAATTATGAGCATAAATAAAATAGAACGTCATCCTTTTTTATTTGTCTTTTTATTGTGGGCATTTTTTTTTGTATCTTTCGCCTGCTTTAAAATAGACAGAGTTTTACCTGTAAGTTATCTTGCGGCAATGACATTCTTCGGTACATTTTCATATCTCTTTGCAAAACAAAAGGAAAAAGTCAGAAAAATTCCGAAGGAAAATCAAAAGGCTCTTTTATATATGCTTGGAGGAGTTTTATATGCCGGGATAATGATGTATACCTTTGACCATGTAAGAAGCAATCCTGCAATACGTTCAAGAAATGATATGATACCATTTCTTTTTATGACAGGCGGTTTGATATTTTACTGTATATATATCACTGTAAGAAAAAAATGGTCTGTGAAACGTGCCATTTTGATAATTATTTTAACGAGAAATATAATGCATCTTTTTGCGATGATGTCAGGAAAATTCAATCTTGCATCATGGGATATGGGCTACTTCTTTTCAACCGGAGACGGTCATGCAGGCTATATTGAATATCTTTATAATAATAATTTTATACCTGCACAATTTGATCCCCGTGAAAAATGGCAGTATTATCACCCTCCCCTGCACCATCTTATAGAAGCTGTTCTGCTTCGTATCCAGACACTGTGCGGAGTTGATCTCAGTACAGCAATATGCAATATACAATATCCCAATATGCTCTATACAATGATGTCTGTAGTATGCTCATATCTGATATTCAAGGAAATGAAGCTCAGAAAACTGCCTCTTATTCTTGCAACAGCGGTCGTTTCATTTTCGCCTGCATTTATATTCGTCGGAGTACTTGTTAATAATGATATGCTTTCGGTTATGTTCATTCTGATGAGTATACTTTATACTATAAGATGGTATAAAAATCCTTCTTTAGTAAATATAATAAAAATAGCGGTCAGCTTTGGAATGGGAATGTTCTCAAAACTCTCTGCTGCTTTGATAGCACCCCCGATAGCAATAATCTTTTTATACGTTTTGTTCAGAGCTCTGAAACAAAAAAAGTATGATAAATTCAAAAAATATTTCGGTCAGATGTGGGTTTTCCTTTTGATAGCAGCACTTGTTTCGTTGTACTGGAGTCTTAGAAACTTTATACGTTTTGGTATTCCTCTGGGATATGTTCCTGAAAGTCCCGATCCATTGCAGTATATAGATGAGAATAATTTCAAGAGGATATTTGATTTCAATATAAGTAATTTTTATAATCCTTATCTCAATTATAAATATTATTATAATGATTTTAACGAATACAATCCTCTTGTTGCACTTTTGAAAAGTTCTGTATCTGATGTCGGTATAATGAGATTTACCTTCGGATACTGGCCGGGCTGGTTAGGATTACTGACAGGAACAGCAGTTGCAGCAACAGCATTTTTACTTATGATATATATTATATTTGCCAAAAACAACATTGAGATAATATACAAGGTATTTTTCCTGACTATATATACTGTATATATTTTATCGTACTATTCTTTCTGCATAAAATACCCGTGTCTTTGTACGGAGCAGATAAGATATGCAATGCCTCTGATAGTTATAGGAGCATTGTTTATAGGACTTGGAGCAAAGGAGCTTCTGAACAAAAAATCAAAAGCACTGGTATATTCGGGTTATTTTACCGGTATATCCGTTATGTTATTTTCATTGACATCTTTTTTTGTTTTTACATACTATGGTATATATACAACATTGGCATTTATGATGTAAAAAGAACACTTACTGTTTTTGTAACAGTAAGTGCTTTTTTGTTTTTATATAACGCGAGTTCGATATAATTGAAAAATATTCTGACAATGATGAAATGAAGTATGTCATTCCGAACGCCGTGAGGAATCTTCAAAAGATTCTTCGTCGCTGTTGCTCCTCAGAATGACAGTATAATAATTTTTTGCTTTCATCGAACTCACGTTATTATACGTTTTTGATAATTACAGAGGATTTATTTACACTGCCACAAATAAAAATATATTGCCTCTGCTTTTGTTGTATGATAAAATAGTATCATCAAAATATAAAGCGGAGGTTTTTTTGTATGTCAGAAAAAAATCAGGAATTTGCGAAATTAAAGGAAGAATGTCTGAATTGTCAGAAATGCGGACTTTGTAAAACAAGGACCAATGTAGTTTTCGGAACAGGCGTTGATGATGCTGAGGTAATGTTTATTGGAGAAGGTCCCGGTGAAAACGAGGATTTGCAGGGAGAACCGTTTGTAGGGCGCGGAGGACAGCTTCTTGATAAGATGCTTGCGGCTGTTGACCTTGACAGAAAAAAGAATATATATATTGCAAATATAGTGAAATGCCGCCCGCCTCAGAATCGTGACCCACTCCCCGAAGAACAGGACGAATGTATCAAATGGCTGCGTGAGCAGTTCAAGATACTCAGACCAAAAATAATAGTATGTCTCGGAAGAATTGCGGCGGCGAAGATAATCAAGCCTGATTTCAAGATAACAAAGGAACACGGTATTTTCTTTGAAAAGAATGGTGTATTGATGATGGCAATACTTCATCCTGCCGCACTTCTCCGCAATCCCAACAATAAGCCTGCTGCATTTGAGGATTTTCTGAAATTGCAGGAAAAAATAAAAGAAGTCTGTGACCACACTTATACGAGTGAGGAATGAGGAGTGAGAAGTATTTTTTTCCAAATAATTCATTTACTTCTTTACTTTTTGATAAAACAGTTGTAAAATTAATATATAGATTTTTTTAAAAGATTGGAGTAATTTTGTTATGAAAATTATGGTTGAAACATCTGCTCGTCACGTTCATGTAACTCAGGAAGCCCTTGAAGCACTTTTCGGTAAGGGTGCACAGCTCACTAACAAAAAAGACCTTTCACAGCCCGGTCAGTTCGCCTGTTTTGAGAAAGTAACCGTTGTAGGTCCCAAGGGTGAACTTGTATGTTCAATACTCGGTCCTGTACGTCCCGACAATCAGGTTGAACTCTCACTTTCAGAGGCTCGTAAGCTTGGTATTGCCGCTCCTGTAAGAGAATCAGGCGATGTAAAGGGTACTCCCGGCTGTAAGCTCGTTGGTCCCGAGGGCGAAATCGAAATTGAATGCGGCGTTATGGCAGCTAAAAGACATATCCATCTTGATCCCAAGACCGCTGAAGAATTCGGCTTGAAGGATAAGCAGATAGTAAGCGTCAAGACAGGCAAAGACGGCAGAGAACTTATATTCGGTGATGTAGTTGTAAGAGTAAGCCCGAAATTTGCTCCCGCTATGCACATTGATACAGATGAATCTAACGCTGCTTGTGGTCCTGTTGAGGGAGATATTCTTGTTTAATCAATAATTATTAAAGCCGAGTGTCACTTCAAAAAATGATACTCGGCTTTTTTCATAGGAGAGGAAATTTTTATGTCAGTTTTTTATATGGAGCATCCGCTGATAAAGCATAAGATCACTATGCTCAGGGATGAAAAAACGGGTACAAATGAATTTCGTAAATTAGTCGAAGAAATAGCAATGCTTATGGGATATGAAGCATTGTCGGATTTGAAAATGAGAGAAGTGGAGATAAAAACTCCTATTGAAGATACCGTGCAGCCTGTACTGGACGGCAAAAAACCTGCTGTTGTCCCGATATTGAGGGCAGGTCTCGGAATGGTCAATGGTATACTGGCACTTCTTCCGAGTGCAAAGGTAGGTCATATAGGAATGTGCCGTGATGAAGTTACCCACAAGCCTCAGACATATTACTGCAAGCTGCCGAATTTCATCGAGGACAGGCTTGTTATAGTGACCGATCCTATGCTTGCGACAGGTGGTTCACTGATAGATGCTGTCAATGAAATAAAAGCTCGTGGAGGAAAGACTATAAAATGTATGTGTATCGTAGCCGCTCCCGAAGGTGTAAAGGCATTTACAGAAGCACATCCCGATGTACAACTTTATGTCGGAGTACTTGACAGATGTTTGAATGAAAATGCCTATATATGTCCCGGCTTGGGCGATGCAGGCGACAGAATTTTCGGTACGAAATAAAATACAAAAAACTATTGTATTATCCCACTACATTATGGTATAATCTCTATAAAAAATAATCTTTTGGGAGGTAAATTTTATATGAAAATTACTGATGATATTAAATATGTAGGTGTCAATGACCATAAAATTGACCTGTTCGAGGGACAGTATGATGTTCCTAACGGCATGGCATACAATTCCTATGTTATTATGGATAAAAAAATCGCTGTTATGGATACGGTAGACCGCAATTTCAAGCATGAATGGCTGAATAATCTTGAAGATGCTCTCGGAGGAAGAAAACCCGATTATCTCGTTGTACAGCACATGGAGCCTGACCACAGTGCAAATATAATGAATTTCATGGAGAATTATCCTGATGCAACTATCGTTTCAAGTGCAAAGGCTTTCACTATGATGGGCAATTTCTTCGGTACTCAGTTCGAGGACAGGAGAATAGTTGTAAAAGAAGGAGATACACTTGAATTAGGCGACCATACGCTTGCATTTGTAGCTGCTCCGATGGTGCATTGGCCTGAAGTTATAATGACCTATGATACAAAGGATAAAGTGCTTTTCTCGGCTGACGGCTTCGGTAAATTTGGTGCATTGGATGTTGAAGAAGACTGGGCTTGCGAGGCAAGAAGATACTATATCGGCATTGTCGGAAAATACGGTGCACAGGTTCAGGCAGTCCTCAAAAAAGCTGCTAAGCTCGATATTCAAACGATATGCCCGCTTCATGGTCCTGTACTCTCGGAAAATCTCGGATATTACATTGACCTCTATAATACATGGTCAAGCTACGGTGTCGAGAGTGAGGGCATTATGATTGCCTATACATCAGTTTACGGAAATACCAAAAAAGCTGTTGAACTCCTGGCTGAAAAGCTCAGAATAAAAGGTTGCCCGAAAGTAGTAGTAAATGACCTTGCACGAGAGGATATGGCTGAATGTGTCGAGGACGCTTTCAGATACGGCAGAATAGTTTTTGCAACGACTACCTACAATGCAGAAATATTCCCGTTCATGCGTGAGTTTATAGAGCATTTGACGGAGCGTAATTTTCAAAATAAGACTGTCGCATTTATTGAGAACGGTTCATGGGCACCTATGGCAGCTAAAGTCATGAAGAAAATGCTTGAGGGCTGTAAGAATCTTACATACGCCGATACGACTGTTAAAATAATGTCCGCACTCAATTCCGAGAGCAGTGAACAGCTTGAAAAATTAGCTGATGAATTGTGTCAGGACTACCTTGCACAGCATGATGAAACAGCTAATAAGAATGATATGACGGCATTGTTTAACATAGGCTATGGCTTATATGTAGTTACATCAAATGACGGTAAAAAAGATAATGGCTTGATAGTTAATACCGTTACACAGGTGACGAATTCACCGAACAGAATAGCTGTCTGCATTAATAAACAGAATTATTCACACCATGTTATTCAGCAGACAGGCATTATGAATGTAAACTGCCTTTCCGTTGACGCTCCTTTCAGTGTGTTTGAAACATTCGGATTCCAGAGCGGAAGAAATGCAGATAAATTTGCTAATTCCGAAAAACTCCGTTCCGATAACGGCATTGTATTCCTGTCAAAATATATCAACTCATTCATGTCACTGAAGGTTGAACAGTATATCGACATGGACACTCATGGAATGTTTATCTGTACGGTGACAGAAGCAAGAGTTATCTCCGACAAAGAGACAATGACATATACTTATTATCAGAACAATGTTAAGCCGAAACCCCAGACAGACGGCAAAAAAGGCTGGGTATGCAAGATATGCGGATATGTATATGAGGGCGAGGATTTGCCCGAGGATTTCATTTGTCCGTTGTGTAAGCATGGTGCATCTGACTTTGAGCCGATAAACTAAAAAATCTGTAATTATTAAGACAGCAATCAGTAATTTAAGCCGGTTGCTGTCTTTTTTGCATTAAAACATAAACTTTGATTTATTGCAGTACGGATTGTATTTTTTTCTTATCGAGATTTTCACCTATTATTATAATAATTTCCTGACCGTTGGTAATTGGTGAAACAGTTATATTTTTTCTTGTGGCGTTTATCTCAAACCATCTGCTATTTTCAAGGATAAAGCCTTTTATTCTGAAAACATTTCCCAAATCTTTGTTGCCGAAGATTTCGGGAGATTTTTTTTTCAATTCTTCAACCGATATTTTGCTGTTCATAAAGTAGAGAGAGCTGTAATTTTCATTTTCCGAAAATTTCTTTATGAAATCAGCTTTGACATATCCGCATTGAGAAATTTCTTCAAAGTCGTTTTCGGAAAGTTCTTTCCAGTCTTTAATAATAATATTTTCAAGTTTTCTGTGACTGAGCTGTTCAAGAGATGTTTTGGTTTTTTCAATTTCAGTCTGAGATGTTTCCTGAACTCTGCTGAAAATTATTTTTCCGGCATTTGCAATTTGAGATGTCAGAAGATACTTTGAATGTTCTGATAGATCGTTTTCAAGCTCGGAGTTGACTATGGCGATAACATTGGCTGATTCATACCATCTGTCGAGAGGTTCTTCTCTCAGGGTATCGAAAAATTCATCAGTATCAAAAATTCCCGAAGGTTCAACTATAACTCTGTCACAGCCTGACATCGCCATAGCTATTAATTTAGTCTTAAAACGCCTTTTATGACAGTCAGCGTCACAGGCTCCCGCAACTGTTTCAAGATTGCAGTTATCTCCCTGCAAGTTCTGCAATAACATCATATCAACATTCACAGCACCGAAATCGTTTTCAAGTATACCGATCTTTTCACCTTTTTTCAAAAGATACTCGGCATATTTTTTAATAAAAGTTGTCTTACCGCTCCCTAAAAATCCTGTTATCAGGTCTATTTTTATCATAACAATAATCCTTCCTTTCAGTATTATATTATGATAATTTTACCATAAATTTTGTATTTTTGATTAATTTATTTTAAAATTTATTTTCTTTTTCGGATTTTCCATTTGTCATTGACAAAATCTTGAATTTATTATAGAATTAATTGATAGTTATTTTACGAAAGCACTTAATAATTTGAGATTATATATATTTATATTTTTTAGGAGGCTTTTTTGATGAGTTTTACTATTTTGGGAACGGGCAAGGCAGTTCCGGAATATGTCCTGACAAATGATGAATTGTCAACAATGGTCGAAACAAATGACGAGTGGATAACAACAAGGACAGGTATCAAAGAAAGACGTATCTGCAAGGGTGAAACGCTCACTGAACTGACCGTGAAAGCGGCTAATGATGCACTTGAAAATGCAGGCGTTACTCCTGAACAGCTTGATTTGATAATTTGTTCGACAATGCGTGGAGAAAATATAACTCCCTCTCAGGCGTGCATTATACAAAAGGAAATAGGTGCAACGTGTCCTGCATTTGACGTTAATGCAGCGTGTTCGGGATTCATTTATGCACTCGATATAGCAGACGGCTATTTTGCGAGAAAAAAAGTAAAGAAAGTTCTTGTAGTTTCAATGGACAATCTTTCAAATATAATCGACTGGCAGGACAGAGGTACTTGTGTATTGTTCGGTGACGGCGGTGCAGCGGCGGTTCTCGGAGAGGGTGATGACCTTCTTGCAATAAATCTTACGGCTGTCGGAAATGACAAAGTTCTCCGCATACCTCACGGTACAAATTCATCTCCTTTCTATGAACATGAGGAACAAAGAGCCGTGCTTCACATGGAAGGAAACGAAGTATATAAATTTGCTGTCAATGCAATGTCAACAGGCATTAAAAAAGCCATTGCTGATGCAGGTCTTGAAATGAAAGACGTTGACTGTGTAATACCTCATCAGGCTAATATAAGAATTATAAATACATCGGCTAAAAATCTTGATATTCCGAGAGAAAAATTCTTCTGCAATGTAATGCATTACGGAAATATATCATCAGGCAGTGTTCCGATGGCACTCGATGAAGCAAACCGTTCAGGATTCATCAAAAAAGGCGATATAATAGCAATGTGTGCATTCGGTGCAGGACTTACAACAGGAAGCTGTGTTATCCGTTGGAATAAATAAGTTTAGGTGTCATTCCGAACGCAGTGAGGAATCTTAAAGATTCTTCGTCGCTGTCGCTCCTCAGAATGACATAATTAGATTTTACAATGTAAATGAATGTGTGAAGGGAGTTAGTATAGATGTCAACAGCGTTGGTTTTTTCGGGACAGGGTGCTCAGTATACGGGCATGGGTAAGGAATTGTATGAAAATTCCCCTGCTGCAAAGGCTGTATTTGATATGGCTGAGAGCATCAGACCGGGTACAATAAAACAGTGCTTCGAGGGTACAAAAGAAGAATTGTCCGTGACAATAAATACACAGCCGTGTGTATTTATAACTGACTTGGCAGCGGCTGCTGCAGTTGCCGAAAAAGGTGTTAAAATAGACTGTGTTGCAGGATTTTCACTCGGTGAGATTGCGGCAATAGCATTTGCGGGAATGTTATCTTATGAAGACGCTTTCAAACTTGTATGCAAGAGAGCCGAATTGATGGATAAAGCTGCAAGGGAAAATCCCGGAGCTATGGCGGCAATTATGAAAATATCTCCTGAACAGGTAGAGGAAATCTGCTCTCAGTTTGAAAAGGCTTATCCCGTGAATTACAACAGCCCTGCACAGACAGTTGTAGCGGCTTCTCAGGAGGAAATAGATGCTCTCTGCGATAAGGTCAAGGCAGTAAAAGGCAAGGCAGTTAAATTAGCAGTAAGCGGAGCTTTCCATTCACCGTTCATGAATACAGCGGCTGACGGCTTGGGAGAATATCTTAAAGATGTAGATTTGAAGGAGCCGACTGTCCCAGTTTATGCAAATGCAACGGCTGAACCGTATAAGGATGACTATAAAATGCTCATCTCCGCTCAGGTAAATCACCCTGTTAAATGGCAGAAGTCCGTTGAAAATATGATATCCAACGGTGTAGATACATTTATTGAGGTAGGTGTCGGAAAGACGCTTACAGGTCTTATCAAAAAAATAAATGCAGATGTAAAAGCTGTAAATATTGAAAATAAGGAGGGACTTGATACTCTTTGAGTATCGAGGCAATACTATGTTTGAGCTTACAGGTAAAACCGCAATTATCACAGGTGCTTCAAGAGGTATAGGCAAGGCTATTGCACTGAAGTTCGCACAGCAGGGAGCAAATATCGCTTTCATCCAGATATTTGATAATGAAAACGCTGCACAGACAGAAAAAGAGCTTGCTGAACTCGGTGTAAAAGTAAAGGGATATGAATGTGACGTTTCCGACTTCAATGCAACAAAGACTGTTATTGAAGAAATTATAAAAGAATTCGGCGAAGTGCATATACTTGTAAACAATGCAGGCATTATAAGAGATGGTCTTATGCTTTCAATGAAAGAGGAAGACTTTGACAAAGTTATAAATGTAAATCTTAAAGGCACTTTCAATATGACAAAGGGTGTTTATCAGCACTTCATGAAAAAACGCAGAGGAAGAATTATAAATATAGCGTCAGTTGTAGGCATTAACGGAAATGCCGGTCAGTCTAATTATGCAAGTGCAAAGGCTGGTATTATCGGCATGACAAAATCCGTTGCCAAGGAACTCGCTTCAAGAGGAGTTACAGTAAATGCAATAGCCCCCGGATTCATTGCAACAGATATGACCGCTTCAATGCCTGAAAAGGCAAGAGATGCTGCTATTGCGGCTATCCCCATGAAAAAAGCAGGTCAGGTCGCTGATATCGCAAATACCGCTCTTTTCCTTGCATCTGATGAAGCCGCTTATATTACAGGCGAGGTCATCAAGGTTGACGGTGGAATGGCTATGTAAATTTCAAGTGTTGAGAGTGGAGAGTTGAGAGTGAAGCAGTTTGGAATCTCAGTTCTTGGCTTAAACAAGATTTTATATGATTAAAACAAAGTGGATTTTGGGAATGTGGCAGCAGAAAAAATAACTTCACTCTCCACTCTCAACACTCCACTCTATAAGAAAGGAAGGGTATAAATGAGAAGAGTTGTAATAACAGGCTTGGGTGCGGTGACACCTGTTGGAAATGATATTGAAACTATGTGGGATTCAATGAAAAATGGTGTCTGTGGTATAGATACCATTACAAGATATGACCCGTCACTTACAAAGGCTAAGGTTGCCGCTGAAGTTAAAAATTTTGACCCTACAAAATATATTGAAAAAAGAGAATGTCGTAAACTTGACTTGTTTTGTCAGTATGCACTTGCTGCAGCTGCTCAGGCCGTTGAGGACAGTAAAATAATGGGTACAGTTGAACCTGAAAGATTCGGTGTATATATCGGTTCAGGTATCGGCGGTATCATAACCTTCTATGAGCAGTGCGAAAATATGTTCAACAACAAGAATATTTCGCCGTTCTTTATCCCTATGATAATAGGAAATATCGCTTCCGGAAATGTTGCGATCAAATACAATGCAAGAGGAGTTTGTTTGCCCGTTGTGACGGCTTGTGCAACTTCAACCCATGCTGTGGGTGAGGCTTTTCATGCAATAAAATATGGTCTTGCAGATGCAATTATAGCAGGCGGTGCAGAAGCAGCTGTGCATCCGCTGTCGATAAAGGGCTTTACAAGCTGTAAGGCACTTACCTTGAGTGAGGATCCCAAAAATGCTTCCATACCGTTTGACAAGAGAAGAAACGGTTTTGTACTTGGTGAGGGTTCGGGTGTACTCATTCTTGAGGAATATGAACACGCTGTTGCAAGAGGTGCAAATATCTATGCTGAGATATGTGGTTACGGCAATACATGTGATGCTCATCATGTAACGGCTCCCGACCCCGAATCGGCAGGTTCGTCAAGATGTATACAGATAGCTCTTGAGGAAGCAGGCTATACGGGTAACGAGAAACTTTATATCAACGCTCACGGAACAAGTACTCCAATGAACGATTCAACTGAGACAAATGCATTCAAGATAGCTCTCGGTGAAAAAGCGTATAAGGCTCATATCAGCTCGACCAAATCAATGACAGGTCATATGCTCGGTGCAACGGGTGCTGTTGAGGCTATTGTATCAGCACTTGCTCTCAAAAATGGCATTGTACCGCCGACTATCGGCTATCAGGAGCCCGACCCCGAATGTGACCTCGACTATACTCCTAACAAGGCTGTTGAAGCTGAACTTGATATGGCAATGTCAACAACATTCGGCTTCGGCGGACATAATGCCTGCATTGTGCTTCGTAAAGCATAAGGCATAAATGAGCGAAAGGGGATTTTTTCAATGTACAGTGTTGAAGATATAAAAGAAATTCTCAAAGCCTTTGATGACTCAAAGGCTACAAAGATAGAGATAAAAAATGAAAAAGGCGAGCAGTTTATGATATGCCAGCAGCAGACAAAGCCTGTTGCCGTTGAGAGTGTCATAAAGACAGAAGTGCCTGTATTTGAAGAAACAGCTGTTGCTGAAAATACCGCTCCTGCAGAGACTGTCAAAAAATCTGACGGTACTCCGATAACCTCGCCGATGGTGGGAGTATTCTATGCAGCTCCCGCTCCTGATCAGGAGCCCTATGTATCAGTTGGTACAAGGGTAAATAAGGGTGATATACTCTGTCTTATCGAGGCAATGAAGCTGATGAATGAGGTCACTGCCGAAAAGAGCGGTGAAATAGTTGAAATATGCGTTGAAAACGGTCAGGTCGTTGAATACGGTCAGCCGTTGTTCATGATAAAATAAGAGGTGTCTTGAAATGAACAAGGAAGAATTGAAAAATGTCATTCCTCACAGAAATTCTATGCTTTTGATAGATGAAGCTACAAAGACTTCTGAAACGACCTGTGAGGGAAAGAAATATATCAAGGGTGACGAGTGGTTTCTTGACGGGCATTTCCCCGGAAATCCTGTTGTACCCGGAGTTATACTCTGTGAGATGATGGCTCAGGCAAGTTCTGTTATCATTGCCGAGGTATCAGCCGTAAGCACTCCTTATTTTACAGGCATTGAAAAGGCTAAATTCAAATCCAAGGTTCTCCCCGGAGATACTCTTGAAATCAAGTGCGAGCTTACAAATGTACGCCATGAAAAATTCTATTTCATCACAGGCAAGGGCTATGTCAACGGCAAACTTGCTGTTTCAGCGGAATTTTCTTTTGCCTTGCTCCCAAGAGAACAATAAATAGAGTTGAGAGTGGAGTGATGGAAAGCTTGGAGTATGAACGAACTGCAAAATTTAAAAGCAAAAAGTTTGCTGTGAGAGTCGTAAATTTATATAAATATCTTGGTAATGAGAAAAAAGAGTACGTTCTTTCAAAACAGATATTACGCAGCGGAACAAGTATCGGTGCTAATATTGCAGAAGCTGAATGCGGTATAAGCAAAAAGGATTTTTTGTCAAAAATATATATTGCCTTGAAGGAATGTGTCGAAACAATATATTGGCTTGATTTGCTTTATGAAACCGGATATATTGATGAAAGAATGTATTTGTCGATGAAATCGGATTGTGATGAGTTAAGAAAAATGCTTTCTGCGACTACAAAAACTACATCGGAAAACTTATAGTTTATCATGTAATTTAAAGCTCCACTCTTCACTCTCCACTCTCAACACTTTTAAGAGGGGTTGGAAAATAATTATGTTTTCAAAAATATTGATAGCCAATCGTGGCGAAATAGCTGTAAGAATAATAAGGGCTTGTCGGGAAATGGGAATTTCCACTGTTGCGGTTTATTCTCAGGCTGATAAAAATGCTCTCCATGTCAGCATGGCTGATGAAAGCTATTGCATCGGCGGTGCTCAGGTCGCTGACAGCTATCTCAATATGGCGGCAATTCTTGAAGTAGCCGTTGTATCAGGTGCTCAGGCGATTCATCCTGGATACGGACTTCTATCGGAAAATGCAAAATTTGTTTCACTTTGCGAAAAGTGCAATATAGAATTCATAGGTCCCTCATCTGCAATGATAGAAAAGCTCGGTGACAAGGATGAGGCAAGAAAAACAATGCGTAATGCAGGAGTTCCTGTAACTCCCGGCAGTGATGTCATAGATGACATTGACGAGGCAAGACAAAAAGCTGCTGAAATAGGCTTCCCTCTGCTCGTAAAGGCACGCTCCGGCGGTGGCGGCAGAGGTATCAGACGAGTTGATAAAATAGAAGATTTTGACAATGCTTTTCTATCCGCAAAGGCTGAGGCTCAGAGTGCATTTGGTGACGGTGCTGTTTATATGGAGAGATTCCTTACTCCCGTAAAGCATATCGAAATGCAGCTTTTATGTGACAAATACGGCAATGTCGTATGCCTCGGGGAAAGGGAATGCTCTGTTCAGCGTAAAAACCAGAAATTAATTGAGGAGAGTCCTTCTCCTGCAATTACTCCCGATATAAGAAAAAGAATGATGGAAGCCGCTGTTAAAGCCGCTAAAGCAGTTAATTATGAAAATGCAGGTACAGTCGAATTTCTACTTGATAAAGACAAGAATTTCTACTTCATGGAAATGAATACAAGATTGCAGGTCGAACACCCTGTCACAGAAATGGTAACAGGTCTTGATATAGTCCAGTGGCAGATAAGAATAGCATCAGGTTCAAAACTGACTGTTACACAGGACAGAGTATTCATGCATGGCAATGCCATTGAATGCCGTATCAATGCAGAGGATCCCGACAATGATTTCCGTCCGGGCTGCGGCAAAATAAACTTTATCCATGTTCCGGGAGGTCCGTGTGTAAGATTCGATACCGCTATATATCAGGACTATTCTGTCCCTCCTTATTACGATTCAATGATAGGCAAGCTTATTGTTCAGGCTCGTTCCCGTGAGCTTGCTATCCGAAAAATGAAAATGGCTCTCAGTGAGCTTACTATAAACGGCATAAAGCATAACCGTGACCTGCATATAGATATCCTTTCGGACAACGCTTTTGTATCAGGCACTTATACAACAAACTTTATGGCTGAACGTCAGGAAAAAAACAAAAAATAATTATGAATTATTCATTAAAAAGGGGTGTATATGTTGAATAAGGATATATTTAATTTTCTGAAACCCAAAAATGAACTTGAAGGTCATGAGGAGTCAAAGGAAAATAAGCCTTATATACCTGACGAATTATGGGTGAAGTGCCCTGTATGCAAAAATGTCATGCTTTCGGCTGACTTGGAGGAAAATCACAAAGTGTGTCTCAAATGCGGTTACCATTTCAGGATTCCCGCAAGACAACGTATTGAAATGACCGTTGACAAGGGAACCTTCAGAGAATTTGACGCTGATATGATGTCGAATAATATTATAGATTTTCCCGAATATTCCCGTAAACTTAAAAATGCCAAAATAAACAGTGGTGAAAATGAATCCGTTATAACAGGATATGCAGAAATAGGCGGTCAGAAAACCGTTATTGCCGTTATGAACTCACAATTTATGATGGGTTCAATGGGTACTGTCACAGGTGAGAAAATTACAAGGGCTTTTGAATATGCCACTGAACACAGATTGCCTGTTGTCATATTCACTGTATCGGGCGGTGCAAGAATGCAGGAGGGTATCCTCTCCCTGATGCAGATGGCTAAAACAAGCGGTGCTGTCAAACTCCACAGCGACAAGGGACTTCTCTATATAACCGTTCTCACTGATCCTACTACAGGCGGTGTTACGGCGAGCTTTGCAATGGAGGGCGATATAATCCTCTCTGAACCCCACGCACTTATCGGTTTTGCGGGACCACGAGTTATTGAACAGACAATCCGCCAAAAACTCCCCAAGGATTTCCAGTCCGCTGAATTCCTTCTCGAAAAGGGCTTTGTTGATGCTGTTGTACACAGGAAAGATATGAAAGCTACTCTTGCAAAGCTCCTGAAATTACATACCGAAAGTGAGGTCGTTGACATTGAGTGCTTATGATTGCGTTATGGCGGCAAGGGCTAATGACAGACCTACTGCAATAGATTATATAACAAGAATATTCGGTGACGGCTTCTTTGAACTTCACGGTGACAGGCGTTTTGCAGACGATAAAGCCGTTATCGGAGGTATTGCAGAGCTTAACGGAAAGCCTGTTACAGTCATCGGTCTCGAAAAGGGCAGGAATCTCAAGGAAAGAATGGACAGGAATTTCGGCTCGGCTCACCCCGAAGGTTACAGAAAAGCATTAAGACTGATGAAACAGGCTGAAAAATTCCACAGACCTGTCATATGCTTTGTCGATACATCAGGTGCATATTGCGGAATAGGTGCGGAGGAACGTGGACAGGGACAGGCTATTGCCGAAAACCTTATGGAAATGATGACATTGAAAACTCCCATTCTCTCGATATTCATAGGCGAAGGTGGAAGCGGTGGTGCATTGGCACTTGCAGTCGCTGATGAAGTGTGGATGCTTGAAAATGCCATATATTCGGTAATATCCCCCGAAGGCTGTGCAAGTATCCTTTGGAAAGATGCCAGCCGTACAGCAGAGGCTTCCGAATGTCTTAAACTGACATCTCAGGATTTGTTCAAAATGGGTGTTATCGAGAGAATCATCAGAGAACCCAAAGACGTTGACAGCAAGCTGTTTGACAGTCTAAAGAATCTCATAGCCCAGACCTTTGAAAAGAAAGCCAAAATTGAGCCTGAAAAGCTCGTTGAAATGAGATACAACCGTTTCAGGAAGTTCTGATGAAATAATTACAGGCTGAAATTAAAAATCAGCCTGTATATTTTTGAAAAAATAATCTTGACATTTTCGTCTGATATGATATAATTATTCTGTTGATATGCTGGTATGGCGAAATCGGCAGACGCAAGGGACTTAAAATCCCTCGGAGTAACATCCGTACCGGTTCAAGTCCGGTTACCAGCACCATCATAAAACGCTGAACTCACTTTTCGGGTTCGGCGTTATCTTTTTGAGGAGGAATTTTTTTGTGAAAACTGTTGCAAGGGGATATGTCCCCGAAGATGAAAAGTTTTTTTCCGAAGATGCAATAAAAATTTTGAAGCAGGCTTCACAGGATATAAAATATCTTATAAATCATGGATATAATATAAAAAATGCCTCTGTCTTTGTCGGAAATCACTATACCCTTTCCGAAAGACAAAGGCTTGCATTGGTGAGGTCTGTTTCCGCTGATATTCAGATAGATATACGAAAACAAAAGGAAATTGCCGAATTGCCCGAAAATTCTGTTTTATACATAGACGGATTTAATACCATAATCACTCTTGAAGTGGCGTTTTCAGGTTCACCCGTTTTCAAATGTATGGACGGCACTGTGAGGGATTTGGCGGGCTTGCGTGGTACTTACAGATTAATAGATAAAACGGAATTGGCTGTAAATGCTATAGGAGAATTTCTCAGTGAAAGGAAAATCAAAAAAGCTGCATTTTATCTTGATGCACCTGTTTCAAATTCGGGCAGGCTTGGTCAAAAAATAAAAGAATTATTTGAAAAATATGATTTTGAAACAGAAATAATAATTATAAATGAAGTGGACTATGCTCTCAAACAGATTGACGGGATAATAGTTTCAGGTGATGCGATAATTTTGGACAACTGTAAAAATTGGTATAATTTAGTCTCAAGAATTTTGGAAAAAGAGAATTTGCTGAAAAATTCTTATGTAATTTATTGAACTGTAGGTTTAATGAAGTTTTGGAAAATATATTATATAATATCCACAGTAAAAAATAAGGAGTGGATGTTTATGGCAAATACGATAATAGATTTATCCAAGTGCATTGTTCAGGTATCTGATGCCCTCAAGCCTTCATATAGCTGTATCGTCAGAGATGAAGAAGGTACAATGGGCGTTATAACACAGTCAAGACAAGGCAAACCTGTTTTCGTGATACTCATCGGCTGTTCGTATTATGACAAGAATATAGATTTTGAGCTTGCACCGTTCAAGGACATAGGCATTGCAATGAAACAGTCCGAATGCAGAACGATAGTTGAATTTGACTGCATGAATCCTCATGTAAGAGAGAAGGTCTGCGGAAAAAGATTTACTTCTCTTTATGATAATGCAAATCCTTTCCGCAATGAAAAGGTTTCCGCAAATGATATTATTGATTATATCAATCTCGGAATGCTTCTATTTTTTGATATTTAAAATTAAATATTTGTGTTTTGCTGAATAATGTGGTAGTATAGATATATCAGATTTGAAACGGAGGTTTTTTTATGGATATAAAAACAAGTGCAGTAATACTTGCAGGTGGTGATGGCAAGAGAATGAACTCCAAACGTCCAAAGGTTCTTGCAGAGGTCATGTTCAAGCCCATGATAAAATGGGTAATAGATGCAGTTAAAAATGCAGGTATTGAGGATATATGCGTTGTCACAGGAAGCAGACACGAATTTGTTGAAGCATCTCTCGATACATTGCCATTTGAAGTAGAGAGAGTTTTCCAGTCTGAAAGACTTGGTACAGGTCATGCTGTTATGCAGACAAGGGATTTCCTCGAAAGACACAAGGGCAGTAATGTACTTATACTTAATGGTGATGCTCCTTTTATAGACTCCGACACTATAAGAGATTCTTTGGCTGTTCATAGTCAGAATGGCTCAGGCTGTACGGTAGTATCCGCAGAGGTGCAGAATCCTACAGGCTATGGAAGAATCATTCATGAAGCCGACAGCAATATGCTCAAGTCAATTGTCGAGGAAAAAGAAGCTGATGATGAGATAAGAAAGATTAAAGAAGTAAATTCAGGGGTATACTGGTTTGAGGTAGATTATCTTTTGAACGCTCTTGGACAGCTTACAAAAAGTGAAAAAACAGGAGAGTATTATCTCACAGACACAGTATATATCATAAAAAATACAGGTAAAACCGTACTTGCATACAAAGCTAAAAATGCAGATTCAGTCCTCGGAGCAAATGACTGTATACAGCTTGCCCAGCTCAATGAAATTGCAAGAAAGAGGATTCTTGAAAAGCACATGAAAAATGGTGTAAATATCCCCTGCACTGACGGTGTTATGATTGGAACAGATGTTGAAATTGAAGCTAATACACTGATACTGCCGTCAAGTGTTATTCGTGGAAATACCAAAATAGGTGCATTTTGCAGTATAGGTCCGTCTGCACTGATAGATGACTGCGTTATCTCTGATGATAAATTCATAGGCAATTCCTGCCTTAAAAACCAAAATATGTAAAAATAATTGTGCATAATAAATCATAATTTGTTAAAATAAGGGAATTTTTGCATATAAAGATACAATTATTTGGAAAATAAGCAGGATAAGTGCTTTTAACCTTGATTTTTCGACAAATAGGTATTAAAATAATAATATATTAATTTGCCTAAAAAATAAAAATTGGGGGAGTTTAAAAATGAATTTTCACGGCAAGGATATTAAAATCTTCACCTGTAATTCCAACAGACCTGTTGCAGAACAGATAGCTCAGACTTTGGGATTACCTGTCGGTAAGTCGGAAGTGACTCATTTCAGTGACGGTGAGGTCGCAGTATCGCTCCATGAATCCGTAAGAGGCTCTGAATGTTTTATAGTACAGTCAACAAGCACTCCTGTAAATGATAATATCATGGAACTGCTTATAATGATAGATGCTATGAAGCGTGCATCAGCCGCAAGAATAACAGCCGTTGTACCGTATTTCGGATATGCCCGTCAGGACAGAAAAGCTAAGGCAAGAGATCCGATCTCTGCAAAGTTGGTTGCCGATCTCATTACAACAGCAGGTGCAGACCGTGTGCTGACAATGGATCTCCATGCCGCACAGATACAGGGATTCTTCAATATCCCCGTTGACCATCTTGTAGGTGCTCCTATTCTTGCAAATTACTTCAAAGATAAAATAGCCGGAAAACCCGATGACTATGTAGTAGTATCACCTGACCTGGGTTCTGTCACAAGAGCAAGAAACTTTGCCGCAAGACTCGGATGCAGTATCGCTATTATCGACAAACGCCGTCCGAGACCGAATGAATGTGAAGTAATGAGCATCATAGGCGAGGTAAAGGGCAAGAAAGTTATTCTCGTTGACGATATGATAGATACAGCAGGTACTCTCTGCAATGCCGCAAAAGCCGTTATTGAAAGAGGCGGTGCAACTGAGGTTTATGCAGGTGCAACACACGCTGTACTTTCAGGTCCCGCTATTCAGAGAATCAAAGACAGTGTTATGAAAGAGGTTGTTCTCCTCGATACGATACATCTTACAGAAGATAAAATGCTTGATAAATTCACTATACTCCCCGTTGCTCCCGTATTTGCCGAAGCTATCGAGAGAATCTATGAAGACAAGCCTGTTTCATCAATATTCGTAAACTAAAAATGACTGTACTGTCATTCTGAGGAGCGACAGCGACGAAGAATCTTTTGAAGATTCCTCACTTCGTTCGGAATGACATACTTCATTTTATCACGGTCAGAATGTTTTTAAGTTACATCGAAATCTTGTTAAAAAAATCACTGCAAGCCGATATGAAAATACCGACTTGCAGTTTTTTTATTTTATAAATCCGCCTGAGTGGGAAGTCTGAGGTTTGTTCCGATGAACTGTACATCAATGAAATCCTCCATATTATGGCGGATTATATAGTCTATATAACTCATTATATCCCATGCAGTTTTCTGATAGCCGAGGGTATTTTTGTGATACAGACCTGTTTTGTATATATTCGGGACATTCCAGTAGGGTTCATGGGCGTATTTTTTCAGGTCAATGAGATAACAATTGTCCGTATTCTGACATATTTCCGAAATAGCTGTATTTATCTGTGAACTGTCTGTTGAATTCCATTCCATATTTACGAGGAATATTTTTGCTTTCGGCTGAATGGATTTTATATATGAAATCATCTTTCCGTACTGCCCGTAGAATGTATTTGGATTCGTTTCAAAGTTCTCTTTTATATCAGAGAGTGAGCCGAGATTATTTGCCGATTGATTCAGCCAGTTATAGTCATTGAATCCGATACAGATTATATAAGCCGTGCATGGATTTTGTGCAACAGCCTGTTTCCATTCGCTGTACCAGTTATTGTCATGCAGATACTGTCCCCCACGGCAGAACTGATGACAGGTACAGCCTGTTGCACGGGAAATACACGCTCCCCATGAATATTGGAGATTATCTGTATATTTGTATTCACTTGTAGTTGTATCGACACCCTCCATGCAACCGCAGGCTAAACTGTCACCGATTATTCCTATATCATGGAAAATGGCTGTATAACCGCCTGTTTTGTCGATATTTTGGAGAGGAAGTTCGTTGTCAAAATCTGTATTTGGCTGAAAATTTGCTTTTTTATACGGTACAGGGTACGGGAAATCATCATTGCTTTGGACAATTACGATTCCTTCGGGGATAAGCAGTGAATTAGGGAAGTCAAAGATGATATAGCCGTCATTTGATACAGTAACGGAAGTGCCTGTCGCAGTGGAAATGAAATCTCCGTTTGAATCGAACAGCATATAAGTGAAATTCTTTTGGTCACTGTACTGATAAGCGGATTTTATTATATTACCGCTGTGAACAGGGTAAACATCTGTATAAATTCTCGAAGCATTTCCACCGAGATATGACGAGGGATTATCTTTATTTGCAGATGATACCCATGTTTTTATCATCATACCTGTATGAAGTGAGGACATATCCACAAGTGCAGATGTACGGGAATACAGGGTATCTTCGAGATAAGCCGTGTTATTTGAATTTGCAGTTTCAACGGCTTGCAGACGGTCATTAACGGTGTTCAAGCCAGAAACAATCTTTGAAGTTTTTACTTCCTTTTTGATAGTCGGGATAAAATTCGACTGCTGTGGAGTTTCTTTTCTGTTTACACGGAGAATCGCACCATTTGGTGGTATGACTACACGGAAATCTGTGTATGTGTCGGCATTAGCCGAACCGCTTTCCTGTTCCTGAACGAGAACATTTCCGTTTGTATCGAGAACGGCATACAAAAGGACATTGTAAAAATTCCAGCCTGTTATATAATAAACTTCTCCTGCCGAAACGGATATATCTGTATGTGAATAAAGCTGACTTTCAAAGAATGTCCCGTCAACGTGCTGATAGCCGAGTGAATATACAGGTTCAAGAGTTTGTAGGACTGTCGTGAAAACTTCATTGTCAACTTTGTTTAAGAGATTGTTTGTATTATAAAGCTGATTTCTTACAGACGTACCTGCACTTGAATATATTCTTCCGTCATATGACGAGCGGATATCAATTAATTCTGTATTTCCGTCTGTATCTGCATTGTTTGCAATGATGTTGTCAATGCGTACTGCAACGGCATTTGTCTGATTCTCAATGAGATTTTCAAGAGAAGTTTCCGTATTTTGCAGGGCAGTATTGACAGCGTTTATTTGAGAATTTGTATTTGCCTGTAGCTGTCTGACCGAGTTGTCTATTTTTCTGTCGAGAGTATCAAGACGGCTGTTTGTCTGTGCATAAGCCATTTCCTCCGTTGAGGGAGTTGTAACGGTTGCATTGATAGTGATGTATTCCAATTTGTTGTCATTCCTTTCTTGAAACGGTTTCTTTTACAATGAATTGGTCGGCAGGAGTTACATGGTAAAACTCACCGTTTGAGAGTTTTAGGGCAATGTCATAGAAATAAGTGCCGTGAGGGATATTTGTTTCATCTGCCGAGAGGGTGAAGAGATACGCCCCGTTTATCTGGTCATAGTCGCTGACGGATTTTCGGATAATAACGGGACTGTCTGTGGCAAGGCTTTTTTTGACGCTGAATATCAGTTCATCTCCGTCAGACAAGATGACTGTATTGCCGTT
This sequence comes from uncultured Ruminococcus sp., assembly GCA_902800065.1. GTDB lineage: Bacteria > Bacillota > Clostridia > Oscillospirales > Acutalibacteraceae > UBA1213. The sequence goes on along the minus strand of CADCDE010000015.1, from coordinate 2,423 downwards.
TTCATCCGTCAGGTTTATTTTTCCGTAGAAAACAGAGGCTTTTCTGACGATAATAAGCATATTTTAACATCTCCTTTGGATTTTTTTGCTGGGAATATATAGTAAACGACAAAATAAATTGCTCTATGTCATTACGAGCGAAGCGAGGAATCTTTGAAAGATTCTTCGTCACTTCGTTCCTCAGAATGACAAAAGGAAATTTTCAGTGACATTTACTATAGATTCCCTTTCATATATCTGACGGAAAAATAAAAAAATTCGACTTGTAAAGGTCGAATAGGAATAAAAAAAGTCTGCCGATAATGTTTCGACAGACGATAAATTATATTCAGTTTAATTCCTGAGTCAGAGCTTCGGGCTGTTGTTCAGTTGACTGAGCTTCAGATTCATCTTTTTTGGAGAGCATTGCAAAATCATATTCAGTGTCGGCGAAAGATTTGTATGCAAAGATGAATGATGGTATCATGAATACTACGCCCAATTCAGCAATTATGGAATTTGAAATGTCCTTGGTATTGCCATGAAAAAAGGAAATGACAGCCTTTGCAATTTCGGTTGAATTTGCCATAAATGAAGCACCTGCAATTGCAAGGAATGCCAGACCTATCAGTCCGAATATGAGTGAAGATATAAGAAACGGTTTGTTTTTCATAAAGAGTTCCCTCCTTGGTAGTAGTTTGTTAAATCTAAAACTTTGTCATTCCGAGCAAAGCGAAGAATCTTGGGAAGATTCTTCGTCGCTTTCGCTCCTCAGAATGACATTATATTAGTAAAGAATAGCACCGTATTTTCGGGCGAGCTTTTGGAGCTTTTGTTCATCAATGTCGCATTTTTTATCTATTATCAGTCGTCCCTGAAAATATCTCAGAGCAGCTTCAATGGTGGTGATATCGTTTGAATGGATGATAAAGGGCAGTCTGGACATATTGGCATTGTCCGCAAGATACGAGGCATCATCCGTTGATGTAAGTTCAATATATATAGCATTTATATTTTCATCATCAAAGTCTATCAGTTCATCCGACATATCATAGGTGCAGTATAGAGGTTCGGAGAAAACAGGGGCTTCGGGTAAGAAGAAGACCTCTCTATCAACAGCCGCTGCAAAGCTGTCCTTTTCGGAATCGGAAGTGAATTTGACAGGCAGCTTTTTCAGAAGGGCTATTTTATCCTTCTGAATATTTTCGGCAGCATCTATGAATATTGAAGCACCTTTTTCGGAAATTCTTTGAAGCTCCTTTTCAGTATCTGTTTGGGTATTTATGACAGCGATAAGAGGTATTTCGGCATGAGGGAAGGCTTTTTTGATAAGAGCAGTCTCATGCTTGATGCCGTCAGTGCAGTATATACCGAAGGCTGATGCACCGAGTGACTGCAGGGTTATCAATGCAGCTATGTAATCTGTATCCTCATTGTTTTTACCTTCATCATCAACCTCCATGATGACGAATACAGGCAGCTTTGCAGTTTTTGCGGCGAGAACTCCCGCACGCATATTGAACAAGTCCTTGTGATTTTTGAGAAGGACATATTTTGCACCACTGTCCTTGAGGAGAGTCATCTTTTCGAGGTACGAGAAATAACAGTCCTCGAAGGCAGGGCTTTTGTATTCTATTCTACCGACCTGCTTATGGATTATCACACTGCCTGTAAGGATATCATCTCCGCCTGTATCCGAGCATAGTTCAGTTATTTTTGTTATAAATTCGCTGAAGCTGTCATCATATCCGAGGTCTTTGAGACGGCTGTGAAAAATACCGCCTGTCGGAGCGAAAATAGAATTTACACCGTTTTTAATCGCAGTCTTTTTTACGGATATAAGTATATCAGGGTTATCAAGAACAGTTTTCTCTGCACATATATTATCAGGATTATCTTTTGTAATTTCGTTGCATGAGGTCATACCGTCAATTATTATCGGCAGACTGTACAGAAATTCCATAAAAATTTTCTCCTTACATTGATTCGGGAGCATCTATCTTGAACATATCAAGGATATTTGCGATAACAGTCTTTGTTGCGATACAGAGAGCAAGACGAGCCTGCATGAGTGATGTATTGTCATTTTTAACGTGGCAGGCATTATAGAATTTATGGAAAAGGGTTGCAACGTCATAAACATAACGGGTAATTCTTGACGGGTCATAATCCTTTGCTGATGAAATAATTTCATCTGTGAAAGCCGAAAGTTTATTGATAAGTTCAATTTCTTCTGGAGCAGTCAAGAGTGCATAATCATCATTTGTGCAGTCAGTCGGAATAATATTTTCCTGAGCAAGCATTTTTATTATATTGCAGATTCTTGCATGAGCATACTGAACATAGTAAACGGGGTTCTTTGATGACTGTTCGATAGCAAGGTCAAGGTCAAATTCAAATGGAGTATTAGCCTCACGGAGATTGAAGAAAAATCTTGCGGCATC
>CADCDE010000014.1 GCA_902800065.1 uncultured Ruminococcus sp. | reverse complement strand
AGTAGTCGTAGTACCTGTATTTTCATCTGTATAAGTATCTGCACCAAAATACATATAGCCTAAATCATTATTAGTGTTCCAGTCAGGAAAAATATGATTATTTGACCATGGAGCAATATATATCCATTTTGCAGTATTGTTTGTTATGGGAATACTGCTTGGAGAAGTATATGAATCTGATTCAATATCTCCGACTGTATCTCCATGGTTGGACTGTATAGGCAAAGGCATTGCCCTTGCAGACATATACACGCCTACGGGGGTTTTGTATTCTTCTTCACCGTCATCCATCCATACTTTTTTAAAATCTATCCATTCACCGCCGTCACCAAAGGTATTATATGCTGTGAAAATATCCACACTTTTTCCGGTAGCGGTTTCTGTTCCGTCAGCCTTTGAATATATTGCACCGCTGTCAACATTAGGCTCAACTCCTGCTTCTACGATAGAATATTTGTTGATATGTCCCTCCTCGTCATACATGGGGGCATCAATGATTTCTATGGCATATTTTGGTTTGGAAATACCGGTTATACCTTCAACAAAGGTACTTCTTTGAACGGTAAAAGTGCCTCCATTGGTAGTAAATTGTTTCAAATCGCCATGTTCATCAACTTCACCGGTAGTATATGTCAGACTGTGATTTGAATTTGCCGTATCAGTTGATGGATTATAATATTCATACTCACCTGTCGTGTAGTTGAATTTAAGGAGTTTAAGTGTTACAGTCGAGTTCCAGACGTTTTCTATCTGAGTTGCAGGAACAGGCGACCAGTCCTTGTTCATAACGACCTTGATTTCACCGACAAGACGGTATTCATAGTAGAAAGTATTTGTTTCTTCGTCAAAGAAAGCCTGTATTTCAAAATCATTCTGACCGATAGTGACACGTACTTTGTCCACTTCAGCATTATTATTGTTTGGATCCAACAGCTTTACCAAAACTCTGCCATCACTTTGAGTTTCAGTTATCAATTCGCCTGTTGTGGTGTCATAAGCCATTGCAACGGGGGTATCATAAGAACCACTATGCCCTTCATCTGTACGGTCTGCCATTGTCTGTACAACTCTGTAATGATTCAGATTACCGTCATCATCATATTTTCTTATTGCCTGGAACAAATCGTCTTTTTCCATCAATTCAGCCGAAAAGTTCAGGAGGTCTACTGCATTATCAATCGGAATGGGGTTGCCATTTTCATCTAAAACATCGTGACCGTTTTCATCTTTTTTATTAACAGATACAAATTCCCACTGTTTACTATCTTTGTTAAAGCGTTGAAGCTTGTAATGCAGTTCACCTGTACCGCCCTGCAATGCTGCGGCAATCCATTTGGAGTCAACACCGTATTCAATAAAGCCTACAAGACCATTATGGACAGAAGCACCATTCGGGAATACTGCCGAACCGTTATATATTCCGTTGCCCTCAAAGTTATCGCCATTAAACGGATGATAATTAGTTCCGTCAGGGAAATTTGTGTATTCAACACCATAATCACCAAGGTTTGAATTTATACGTTCCTTTGCAAAATATACATAAGCACGACCTCTGTTGTCGTATTTGTCAAGACTTGAATCTCCGTTATCACGATAAATATAAATAAGATTGCCGTTTTCGTCTGTTTCATCAGTAATAGTCCATGTGCCTACCTGAGAAATAGCCGTTTTTTCTCCCTCAACATAACGGTAAAGGACAAAATCACCGGCTTCACTGTGGGTAACAGCGTTTTCACGTTTCTCTCTATTATCTTCATCAGACCAACTCAAAGGTCCTTTGAATTCAGTCTTGCCCGTAAGAGTAAGAGTGAGTTTACCGCCATTGTAAGTTTTGCCAACGATATTGGAATTGACACCTTCATTTATCGAATAAAGCAGATATTCGTCATCTGCCGAACCGGTATAAGCATTTGATTTTACATCATCGACCTGAATAGAAGCAAGAGCATTAGCCGCTGCACCGTCAGGCTTTTTCGGCTTGAGTGAATACACCTTTGCAAGACCGTCAGCCGTTATTTTGACAAGACCGCTTATAGTAAGTTTTCCCGTTTCTGCATCATACGATATATTACTGTCATCAAGTGTTGAAAGTATATCTGAAATATTAGATGAATCCGTTTCGTCCAAAAGCTCAAAATGTGATTTGATAAATTCGGCATTTATACTGTCTTTTGTTATCTCACTTGAATGTGCATCATCTCTCCACAAAAATTCACATTCAAACGTAGTGAGAACATAGTTTTGGAAACTGTTATCACTGAGAGCCTCTATTTGATAAGTGTCATAACCGCTTGCAGGAAGATTTTCCTCTGCCTTGTAACGATATGGAGTATCATTTTTATCACGTTCGGGCACACCATATGTATATGTATCGTTGTTACTGTCAACCTGAGTATATGACGGGCCTACATAATCAGTATATGGTGTATATGTTGGATTTTCCACTGTATCTGTTGTGCGTGATATATCAAAAGTGACCTCACCGCTTGGCGGTCTATGCGTATTTGTATCACGCCATTTTACTGATACATCAAAGTCTACAAGCGGAGTTGTCTTAAATTCCTGAAATTTATAGCTACTTTCATTATCAATATACTTTTCATTGGTATCAGGATTTTCAGTATAGTTTATTTTATATATCTCACGGGTAGACGGTATATTTGCCTCATTTGCAGGGTCACCGGTTGCCGTACTGTCATATTCACCGTCAGAACCGTTACCCGTATTTGTCACACTATATTGTTCCAGTATCTTTACAGGGGTGTTATTGATAGTTTCGGTATTCTGCAAGTCGATAACAACACGACCTATATTGTTATCTATCAGAAATTGTTTGAACGAAGGACTATCAAGGAAATTAACTCCTCTGTCCTGATGTAAAGTTATTGTACCGTCACTGTTGAGATATACTATCGAACCCCTTGAATCGGTCATCAGATAGTCCTGCGGCAACGGATTGTTGTTACTATCCCTATATTCCGCATAAGAATATGTATATGATGTCGGTATATCGGGAGTATCCGGATCACCATAAACCGGCGTTTCTGTTCTCTGATAAAGAGTGATTTTGTAATCTGTATATACATCGCTTGAACCCGTAAGGACATTATTATAGATACCAATACCCGAATCCGTTTCGGCATTTACAGGGAGATAGGGTATCATTGTAATGACCATTGAAAATATAAGTAAAAAAGATATTATTCTGTGTAACATTCCTATTGTTTTATTTTCCATACAACAGCACTTCCTTTCCGAAATCGTATGAAACATTATTCACAAATATATATAGTTATTATACATTATACAATATTTTTTGGGATAATAACAGCACTTTTTTTCAAAAACAGTCATTTGTATATCGAAATTTCTTAAGTAATTGTTCGCATTTTTTTGTATAATACGTCAAAAAATAAAAACTACATTTAGCATATTGAACAATCAAATGATATTTTTGATAAATAAAAAACTTTTTTTAAGACAATAATAACTAAAGACTGACAAATATTGCCATTTGCCAGCCTCCTGATATAAAAAATATATAAAATCACACCGAATGATATTTTTATACTCTTTTATAAGTAAAAATTTCCTCATAGTGTATGCTGTTGTTGTCAGAATCTTTTTGATCCTTTGTGGTGGTTCTGTATATTGTTGAATCGACCTGGGATACATTGAATTTGACAGTCACCTCATCGGAGTGGTGTTCATCCGGAAGATATTTTACAGTTATAGTTTTATCGTCATAGGAATATCTGAAAAAGTCACTCTTAAATCCATCAACATCAATATAGCCCGTACCCGATTTTTCAAAGACCATTGTTACCTTTCCGAGCATAAAAATATTTTCAGGATTAGCCGAGTCTATAAGCTCATCATTTGCATAGAGATTGTCAGAAACAAATGCCCAGTGTCCTGTCGGATTGAATCCGAAATCAGAACACCCGCCGACGGATAATACTGTGAATATAAGTGTCAAAAACAAAAAAATCTTTTTCATCCCCAAAAATTCTCCTCAGTTATTTTATAAAAATATTTTAACCTTAATTCAACAAAAAATCAAGTCTTGTTTCATAAAAAATGTTGAGTATTGACATTTTTAATGTTATAATAAACTTCATAAGGATGGTGTTATGAAGAATGATAGGAGAACATATAAAAACATACCGTTTAAAAAAGGGTATCACTCAGGAGGAGCTTGGCAGACAGGTCGGTGTAACCACTCAGGCTGTCTCAAAATGGGAAAGGGGCGGTGTCCCTGATGCCGAGATACTGCCGAGTATTGCAGATGCTCTCGGAGTTACAACTGATATGCTTTTCGGACGAAAAAATATACAGTGTATCGAGGATATGGCTCTTGCAGAAATTTTGTCTGTCGAGCGTGACGAGGGATTTAAAAAAGCCTTCCGGATACTGTGGTCAATATCTATAGGATTGTCAAAGCTCGGCTCTGTTAAGGAGAGCTTCAGCTTCAACGCCCTGGACAGTCTCAAGAACAACGACGGATACCACTATTATTCAAGACTCAGCTTTGACGAGGGTACTGTTGATGCAAAACTTGATGTAGACAACAGATATTTTTTTATCATGCCCGAACCTGACGAGGGCTATGCCAAGATGTTTGACAATATTGATGAACTTGCGGAGACCTTCTCTGTTTTCGGAAACAAGGATATTCTTAAAATAATCTTCTATATGTACAGCCGTAAAAATACCCCCGTCTCTCTCTCGCTTATAGCTTCCAAAACTAAAATTGATGTCGGCAAGGTCGAGAAATATATGGACAGGCTGTGCAAATGCCACTTAGCAGAGTGCGGTGTGATAGAGACAGAAAACGGTGAACTTAAAGCCTATATGTTTCATAATGAAACAATGGTCATTCCCCTGCTGTGTTTTGCAAAGGAAATGAGAGATGAAAAAGTCATCAACTGGGGCGTATGGTTCGAGAGAAATAAACCTCTGTTTTAATCCCTAAAACAATGTTTTATTTTGTGTTTTAATAATTGCTTGAATAAATATAAATTATCGTATAGAATATATACAAAGAAAGGTTGATATTATGAGCAAATCAAAAAAAACTTTAATAATCACCGTTTGTATCATTACAGGAATAATCCTTGCTGTATCGGCAGTATTCGGCATTTACTTGTATGCGTTTGCACAGAGTGAAAAATATTATGGCGAAATGTTAAGTGCATCTATGTTTGACAGCTCATGCAAAATATATTTGTACGATATGATAAAAGGCGACACAAGCTCCCGTGACAGAAGTTCAGGAAAAACTCCCGAACCGCTGTTTCCCGAATGGGGCGATGATGAAGATACAAGGCGTGAAAAGGCTTATGAAAAAACTGTAGGCGAGGCTCTCAAATATTACGGTTACTATGATTATGTAGATTTTATCTATAAATACGGTGTCACCTACAACCATGATATTAGGCTCATGAAAGACAGAAACGGCAAAGTATTTGAATATATCAATAAAGATATTTCTTTGACAGAAAATACCACTTTGGGTGAAATTTTCAAATAATTAAGGAGTGTATTAGAAATGCAGGAATTCAGCTTACTCTATCCACAGGGATTTGAACCCGATTGCCAGACTCTCACAGAGGAGGCTTGCAACGACCTTTCACTTGAACTTATATGCGACAAGCTGACAGAAGATACCTTTGAACACAATGTTATCAAAAATATCATGATGAAAGTAGAGAGAAATCCCGAAGTTATCAGATACAGGGCAGATATTTTTGACGATATAGTGCATTTCCCAAAGCTCCGTGAACATATCAAAGACCTGCTCGAACAATTAGCTTTTCTGAAGGAATTGGAGAGGTCACTCAAAGATACAGCCGCTGCTCCAATATGGCAGTTGGTCAACCGTCTCAATGAACTTGATATATATATCAACTGTATTTCGGGTATAAACGAGGCTCTTTCCGAAAATGATGTAAAATCCGAAGGTCTCAGACTTCTCAAGGATTATGTAAATTCCATATATCTCGAAAGCGGTTTTGAACACCTGAAAGAAGACATAAAAGACCTTGTCAACGAAGTAAGAGAAGTAAAAAGCGTTTCTCTCGGCGTAAATCTTGATAATCTCATGCGTCCCGTTGAAGTCGGTATTGTTTCGATAAACACAGAGCCGTTCACAAAAACCCCTTTGCTCAGCAGATTTTTAAATTTTGCCACAAAGGATAATCAGCTTGAACAGGGAGCAAGTTTTCATGGTATGACACGTTTCCACACTGTCAGCAAGGTTGCAGGAGAAGATCCGCTGACATCAAATCTTACCAATGTAATTACTGAAATGCTTGGTCTCACCGTTAAGCGACTCAAGGGTAAATTATCAAAATATACCAATGTCAGCGGTTACGGTCTGACAAAGCTTATCCCCGAATTTCTTTTCTATATCAGATGGGCGGATTATATAAATAAAATGCAGGAACTCGGTATTACCGTCTGCAAGCCTGAAATAAGCGATAATAAAAATCGTGATATGCACGTCAAGGGACTTTATAATTTCAAACTTGCAATGCAGCAGATGGACAAAAAGAAATTTGATATCGTTCCAAATGATATGGACTTTGATGCAGACCACAGAATATATATCATGACAGGACCGAACAGAGGCGGTAAAACTACCATGACACAGGCTGTCGGAATACTTTTCCTGCTCGTGCAGAACGGTATTTATGCCCCATGCGAAAGTGTATGTCTCAGTCCCGTGGATAATATATATACACACTTCCCCGCTGATGAAAATAAGACTGTTGATTTGGGCAGACTCGGCGAAGAATCCAAGCGTATGAGTGAGATATTCGCACAGGCTACAAATGAAAGCCTGCTTCTGTTCAACGAATCACTTGCAACAACGTCATTTGCAGAAGGTCTTTATATTGCAAAGGACGTTGTAAGGGCATTGAGATATCTCGGTGCAAGAACTATTTTCAACACGCATATGCACGAATTGGCTATGAATCTTAATGAAGTCAATACACAAATCGAGGGTGACAGTAAAGTAGCGAGCCTTATCACAGGAATTCACGAAGGCAAGCGTTCATATAAGATATTCCTCGCACCGCCCGAGGGAGTCAGCTATGCACAGGATATAGCCAAAAAATACGGAGTAACCTTCGACCAGCTCGCCGAGAACATCAGACATCAATAAACACATCAAAAAAAGTCCGAAAATTCATATTTTCGGACTTTTTGGATTTTTGATTGACTTATAGTATTCCAATATGATATAATTATATATCAAAAAAGTAAAGGATAGATTGTTATATTTCGGCTTAAAAAATTAAGAAAAACAAAAAATGTTTCTCAAACCAGACTTTCTATCGAATTAAACACAACCCAAGGAAATATCAGTCGTTATGAGAGCGAAGAAAGAGAAGCAGACTATAAAATGCTTATAGCTATTGCAGATTTCTTTGATGTTTCTATTGATTATCTACTTGGCAGGACTGACAATCCTAAAATGAATAAATGACTAATAATTATTTTTTCACAGTTAGTTGATATAACTGCTTGTTATATAATCTATGTCAAGGGTGATATTGATGTTTAGATTAAAAGCTTTAAGAAAATCCAGACATTTGTCACAGGTAAGACTTGCAATGGAATTGAATATAAATCAAAATACGATAAGTCGATATGAGAATGAAAAAATAGAAGCAGACTATAAAATGCTTATCACTATGGCAGATTATTTTGATGTTTCCGTTGATTATCTACTTGGCAGAACTGAAAACGACAAAATAAATTGCTCTATGTCATTCCGAGCAAAGCGAGGAATCTTTGAAAGATTCTTCGTCACTTCGTTCCTCAGAATGACAAAAGGAAATTTGCATTGACATTTACTTAAGTAACGGAGTATTTCACGAAAGGATAAAAAGCATGAAAAGAAAAAGCAAGGAATACTATTATTCGCTTGGCGGAGTAGCACTGCTAATAGGAATAATAATGATAGTGGAAACAATTACGGATATTATGAAAGAAGCCCCCAACGGTGTATTGCAGGGAGGCTCACCTGTCGGATTTGTTTGGGGCATTTCAATCATTGCAGGCATAGTTTGTATAACTGCCGGTGCGGTGTACATTTACAAAGGAAAGAAGAACAAAATAAAAAAATAATTCCATAAAGACAAGAAAAAGCTTTCTTGTCTTTTTTTATTGTCGCTTTTTGTGAACAATGACAAAAAAATACAAAATGGTACTTGATTTTTATGTAAAAATATGATATCATAATCAAGTCTTATTTTTGGTACGAAAGGAAAGAATTTTATGTATTGGGTTAACGAATCCGTGTTTTATCATATCTATCCGCTTGGATTCTGCGGAGCTCCAAGAATCAATGACGGCAAGAAAGAGTACAGGCTCGACAAGGTGATTGATTTTATCCCCCATCTCAAAGAAATGAATGTCAACGCTGTATATTTCGGTCCTGTATTTATGTCAACAACTCACGGCTATGATACAAACGACTATTATCATATAGATAACCGTCTCGGAGATAACGAGAGTTTTGCGAAAATATGCGACGCTCTCCATGCAAACGGTATAAGAGTTGTCCTTGACGGTGTATTCAACCATGTCGGCAGAGGCTTCTGGGCTTTCAAGGACGTTCAGCAGAACGGTCAGTCATCTCCTTACTGCTCATGGTTCCAGAGAATAGACTTCGGCGGAAGAAGCTCCTGGGGAGATAATTTCTGGTACGAGGGCTGGGAAGGCAATTATGACCTCGTAAAGCTCAATCTCCGTCATCCTGATGTAAAGAGACATATCTTTGACGCTGTAAAGATGTGGAAGGAAAAATTCAAAATAGACGGACTCCGCCTTGACGTTGCATACTGCATGGATCTGGATTTTCTCAGAGAACTCAAGCATTTCTGCAAGGGCATGGACAAGGATTTCTGGCTCATGGGCGAGATAATACATGGTGACTACAACAGGATAGCAAATCCCGATATACTCGATTCATGTACGAACTATGAATGCTACAAGGGCATATATTCATCCCACAACGACCACAACTATTTTGAAATTGCCCACTCTCTCAGAAGACAGTTTGAAAACGGCGGTATTTACAGAAATATATATACCTATAACTTTGTAGATAACCATGATGTAAACAGGGTTGCAAGCACGATAAAAGAGTTTGACAATGTAAAAAATGCCTTTTCGGTTGCATATTTCATGCCTGGCGTACCGTCTGTTTATTACGGCAGTGAATGGGGTATCAAGGGACAGAAAAACAATGTTGACTATGATGCACCGCTTCGTCCGTGTGTCAATGTCAGCGATATTGAAGATAATGCGTTGTATCGTCATGTATGTAAACTCGGAGCAGTAAGAAGAACTTTCAAGGCTCTGCAGTACGGAAGTTTTCAGAATGTCGTTATAAGAAACGAACAGTTGGTATTCAAACGTCAGTTTGAGGGTGAAACGGTATATATCGCATTGAATCTCACAGGAAATAGTTTCGGTTTGGATTTCAATACAGACGGCGGTTCAAAACTGTACGATGTTATGAACGGATATAAAGAGTACGATGTAAACTGGAACAAGGCACATATAGAGATACCCGCACACGGTACAATGGTACTTGTTCTCACAAACGGTGACAGACCTCAGGCACTCATCAACAGTACCGGGGAAGTTATTGAAACAGCACCTGTCAAAGAGGAAGTCAAAGCTCCTGTTGAAGAAAAGAAGCCTGAACCTAAACTCCCCGAAAGAGGTACTCCGGGACGTTACCGTCATTTCAAGGGCGGAGAATATGAGTTTATATGTATCTCCAAGAACAGCGAAACAATGGAAGACCTTGTTATCTACAAGGAGTTGTTCGGTGAACACAAGGTATGGGCAAGACCTGCTTCAATGTTCTATCAGTTTGTTGATATAAACGGAAACAAAGTTCCACGCTTTGAGCATATCGGATAAGTAAAAAAATAAACCGGCAGACAATAAAATTTGTCTGTCGGTTATTATTTTAATTAGAATCACCTGATAAACTTCCGAACGCAGTGAGGAATCTTCAAAAGATTCTTCGTCGCTGTCGCTCCTCAGAATGACAGTATAATAATTTTTCGTTTTCATCGAACTCACGTTGATAAAATATTATTTTGTTCAATACCTACACCGTAATTATGTATATCTTCATAATCCCATTCCATATTCTGATTTTTTGAAAGTGCTATGAATACAAAACAAAATTCATTTGAAGAAATATTTTCACTTTCAGTACTTTCATAAATGTCATGAAAAATCGTTATATAATGATTTTTGAGAGTTATTTTTGATATATCAACACGCTCTGTTTTATTTCCGTATTGTATAGGGATTATCATAAGGACGTTATTTTCAAAAAAAGACTCGTTATATTTTTGAAGATTATCTTTTGCTATATCACGGAGAATATCACGGATTTCCGAATCACATTCAAATTTATGATAATCATTTGGATTTTCAAATTCGAGAACATCACTTTGAAGTGAGTCATAGTCATTTATTGCCCCGTAGGTTGAAAATACCATACTGTAAGGAATATTCTCGTCAATATAGTATTTTGCGTTCTGATTTTTGGGCGGGATAGCTTCTTTAGAAACAAAATAGTAATCTGTCTCATAGCTCAAATTATATACAGGCGAGAATGTGTACATTATATTTGGTATCTGTACAGCCATACTCGAAATAACCGAAATCACCATCATAGAAGTGAAAAACTTTTTTTCAAGAGGAGTATAGAATTTGAAAGAGAATATAGTCAAAAAAATTGATATTATAAAAGGTATAAGAATTACCCAGCTTATATCACGAAAATCAGCCGTAAAATAGCACATCACTGCACAGATTATCAAAAAAACTGTATGTTTTTCTGTCACGGGGTGATAATCGTCATCACCCATAATAGAAGACCTATGAACAGCCTTATAAGATACTATGATTCCCGAAATTATCGAAACAGGATACAAAAATGAAGCAAGTATTGTTTTGAGTGCATTGCCTATGAATGTCAGTGACGGTATCATTATGATAACCTTCGATACAAGCCCTATAAATACCGTTATCGGAAAGACAAACAAAAGCATTAAAATAAATTGCCTTTTAGCTAATCTTTTTGAGCTATTGTAAAAACGAACAGCTCTTTCCTGCTGAGTGTTGTCAGCTTCAAGGTCTTTGTACTTGTCTGAATAATCTTTATAAAAATCGTCTTGCGGATATTTCAAAAAATTTCCCCCTTTCATTTTCAGTAAAAAACCGGAATGTACGGAGTACTGAATTGGAAGTGAAAGAACAGACTTGCAATTACAGTAAAAATCATAAACGGTATGAAAAGTTTTTTCTCGAATTTGTTAAATATTCTGAATGACCAGATAACTGCTCCAATAGCAATAAAAAGAGCAGGCAAGGCAATATAATCCTTTGGAAGTAAAGATGATATGATACAGCCGATATTACAGGCATTAAAAAATATTATGTGTTTGTTTATAATAACTTTTTGTGAACCGCCTATATCGGTAAGTTTTCTCACTATTATGTATGAAATGATAAGTCCGAAGAAAAAAGACAAGGGGAACAGTATTTGTTCGACAGCATATTTTATGCCGATCTCAATAGCAGATATGTTAGGAGCTAATATATATATTATAAGAATATATACGATTGAAGCGGAAAACGGCAGTGTAAGCAGTGCTGTCAAAAAAAGTTCTTTTTTTGTCTGTATAAAAGCTAAATCTTTATTTTGTTTCTGTTCCTGCGGTATTGGTTCGTTTGATTCACTGTCGTTATCATCAAATTCCGTGTAAAATTCATTAGGATTGTTTTTCATACAATCTCACTCACTTTACAAGAATACTTTTGCCGGTTGAATCAATAGCTACAATAGCGGGAAAATCCTCTATGTAAAATCTGTAAATGGCTTCTGTACCTAAATCTTCATAGGCAAGAGTTTCTATTTTTTTGATACTTTTTGAGATAAGGGCAGCGGCACCGCCTATTGCGGCAAAGTAAACGACATTATTTTTTATCATGGAGTCAATAACTTCCTGATTTCTTGCACCTTTTCCAATCATTCCCTTTAATCCTCTGTCAAGGAGAGCAGGAGCATATTTATCCATGCGATAGCTTGAAGTAGGACCTGCAGGACCGACAGCATGACCGGGTTTTGCAGGAGCCGGACCGACATAATAGATAACTTCTCCCTGAATATTAACCGGCAAAGGCTGATTATTTTCGATAAGTTCAAATAAGCGTTTATGAGCGGCATCTCTGCCGGTGATTATAGAGCCTGACAATAAAACACTGTCACCGGCTTTAAGTTCTTTTATAACATCATCAGTAAGCGGTAAAGTAATTTTTTTCATATGATTGCACCTCTTTTTTTAAATTTCAGTTTCCTTGTGTCTTGCTGCATGACAGCATATATTGACAGCAACGGGCATACCTGCAATGTGAGTGGGATGTGTTTCGATATTGACACCGAGAGCCGTATTTATACCGCCAAGTCCTGCAGGACCAAAGCCCATTTTATTTATCTCGTCAAGAAGTTCTTTTTCAAGGTTTGCATATCTTTCATCCGGATTATGTGTATCAATGCGGCGGAAGGTAGCTTTTTTTGCAAGCATAGCGGCTTTTTCAAAAGTACCGCCTATGCCGACACCAACAACTATCGGCGGACACGGATTCGGCCCTGCATATTTCACGGTATCAAGAATAAATTTCTTTACACCCTCAATGCCTGCCGATGGAGTAAGCATTTTGACAGAGGACATATTTTCACTGCCGAAGCCTTTACAGCCGGCAAGTATCTTTATTTTATCACCATGTACAATAGTAGTATAGATAATAGCAGGGGTATTGTCCTTTGTATTCACTCTGTCAAAGACGGGATCATCTACAACTGATTTTCTGAGATAACCGTCAATGTATGCACGTCTTACACCTTCCTGAACAGCTTCCTCAAAACTTCCGTTTTCAATTACTACCCTGTCACCGTATTCAACGAATAAAACCGCCATACCTGTATCCTGACAGATAGGCACTTCTTCCTCAGCAGCAATTTTATTATTTTCGATAAGCTGTGCAAGGACATTTTTACCGATAGGTGAAGTTTCTGACTGTTCGGCATTTTTGAGGGCATTCAAAATATCCTCTCCTATAAAATAGTTCATATCCATGAAAAGTTTTTTAACGGTATCTGTGATAACTGATGAATCAATACTTCTTATTTCCATTTAGAGAAAATCTCCTTTCAAAATTTTATGATATTATTATAGAAAAAATTTTTTTATATTGCAATGGTATTTTGACATTTTCATAATAATAGTATATAATATTAGCAATTAGCTGAACGGAGCGGTGTTAATATATATATGAAGAAAAAGATAATTATATCAGCAGTAATAATTGCTGTTATCATAGCGGCGGCTGTGATACCTGCAGAACTTTTTATGAACGGATTTATACGGATAAATCCATCTGAAAAGGATTATCCGGTCAGGGGCGTTGATGTTTCTTCGTATCAGGGGGAAATTGACTGGAATGTACTTTCAAGTCAGGATATAGACTTTGTTTTTATCAAGGCAACTGAGGGCAGTGGATTTGCCGACAGGAATTTTGAGTATAATTACAATGAGGCAATAAAAACAAGGCTTCGTGTAGGGGCATATCATTTTTTCAGCTATGAAAGCAGCGGTGAAACTCAGGCGGATAATTTTATTAAGACCGTTGAAAAAACCGAAAATATGCTTCCGCCTGTGGTCGATTTGGAATTTTACGGAGATTATGAAAAAAATCCACCGAACCGTGAAACAGTTTCCGTTGAACTTCAAAAATGCCTTGACAGGCTTGAAGAATATTATGAGATGAAACCGATAATATATGCAACTTCAAGGTCATACAGCCGCTATTTGTCGGGAGAATATGAAAATTATGATATATGGATAAGAAGCATGATATCTGTACCGAATTTTCGTGACGGAAGAAAATGGACTTTTTGGCAGTACAGCGATAAAGGAGAACTTAACGGCTATAACGGTGAGGAAAAATATATTGATATGAATGTCTTTAACGGCACTCGTGAAGATTTTAAAAAATACAGAAAGGAAGAATCAAAATGAAAGTATTGATTTCAGGCTTGATGAACATTGAAACGACTATTCCCGTGAAGCAGTTTCCAATAGAATACACAGGGATAGAATATCCGTTTTTCGGCATAAATGCAAATGTATCCGGAGTAGGATATAATCTTGCAAAGGCATTTCTGACATTGGGAGATACGCCCGATATGATATCATATCTCGGAAATGACCTTGAGGGAAACATGATAACGAGACAGCTCGAAAAAGATGGTATATCCTCAGACTGTGTTTTAAGGACACTTAAAAATACTCCTGTATCAACGGTGCTTTTTGACAAGAACGGCAAGCGTCAGATATTTTGTGATTTAAAGGATATTCAGGAGCAGTCTGTTGATACAGACAATGAGGTCATTCAAAAAAAGCTGGATGAATGTGATATTGTCTGTGCGTGTAATATAAATTTCAGCCGTACACTTATGCAAAAGGCTTTTGAAATGAAAAAAACAATAGCGACCGATGTACACGCATTAAGCAATGTATATGATATATATAATAAGGATTTTATGAAGCAGTCGAATATCCTTTTTATGAGTGATGAAAAGCTGCCTGCTGCTCCTGAAAAAATGATAGAAATATTGCAGGAGCAATCCGACAATGATGTGATAGTCATAGGCATGGGAAGCAAGGGTGCGATGCTTTTTGACAGGGAGTTCGACAGCATATATAAATTTGGTGCGGCAAGATGTGAGAATATCGTAAATACAGTTGGTGCAGGCGATGCTCTTTTCTCGTCATTCGTACATTACTATTCAAAGGGAATGAACTGTATAGACGCTCTCAAACGTGCGGAGACCTTTGCGGCTCTCAAGATACAGCACAATGGAGCCTCAGTAGGTTTCGGTACAGAAAAAGATGTTGAGACTGCCCTGAAATATGCCGATATAAGCGTCACAAAATTGTGATATGAAAATCCTCTGATTTGAAAAAATCAGGGGATTTTTTGTTTATAAAAGTCATAAAATATACAACTAATATTATAATATTGGGAAATTTTTGGCACGGAAATCAATTTTTAAAATATAAGCATCCCGATTTAATCTTTGTCTTCGTGATACTTTTGTGACAAAGATCCTTCGCTTTCGCTCAGGATGACATAATTTTATTTTTCTTTTGGAGAAACTTGATTTCCGTGAATTTTTGGTAATAAATATTGCATTTGATAAAAATTTATGCTAAAATTAATAATGTATATTCATTTTTATATAGTAAACGACAAAATAAATTGCTCTATGTCATTTCGAGCAAAGCGAGGAATCTTTGAAAGATTCTTCGTCACTTCGTTTCTCAGAATGACAAAAGGAATTTTTCATTGACATTTACTATAAAAGAATATATGTGAAAAATTTTTATCGAGGAGGCAAAAGCCGTGAGTATGTTTAATGGCTTTTTATCGGGCTTGGTATCGGGTGACCAAGTAAAAATAACCCAAAAAAACGGTCAGGTAATAGTAGGAACTGTTACTGCAAATGATGGGCAAGGCTCAGTAATGCTGAGTGTTTCAACCACTGTTGTTATGAGGTATGATGCGATAGATTCCATATCGGTGTTATCTCAGCAGACAAAACAGGATATAACTTCTGTTACGTCATTCAAGCCGCCTGTAAAAGCTGTACAGATACCTGAAAAACAAGGTATAGATGTAAAAAATTTCCCGCAGGTCAAACTCCTTTCGGGTAAGGGCAGTCTTGATTTTGACGTATCAAAAGAACAGTTTCAAGCTAAGACAGGTGAGCTTGAATCAAGCGATAAGAATATCCTTCAGGCAGTATGTCAGAATGTATTGACAGAATATGATAAATATGAAAGGGAAAGTATGCAGGCAGTTGTATCTGAACTGTCATCACTTGTTGAAGATGATAATATATGTGACCGTAAAAAAGCATATATTGTCGCTGCAATGGGTGCATATCTTCTGGAGGATTTCAAAAGGGCAAGTGAATATTTTTACTATGCTGATGATCTTAGAAGTGCATATTTGTCTGCATATGAAGGTGCATACAGATTGGACGAGGATACTAATATGTATCGAATGGCTGCAGCTTTTTCTTCACTGTATATTTTATACGGAGAAGATGAGAGCTTCCTTGAGGAAGCAGCAACCTGCCTTAAGGAAGCCTGTATAAAATGCAAGGATATTTCAGGTATTGAGTTTATTTTCCAAAATACCAAGGACAATAAAAAAATGGCTTATGCCTTTGAAGCCCTAAATTCTGTCTGTGACAAGGCAAGGGCGATATTCTATGCTGATTCGGTTGAAGATTCCGTCAGGGCAGCCAAGGGAAAATATGCTTCTGACGAAGTATCGACAGTAATAATCGAAATTTCAAAGGCAAAATCCCAACTGAACGTCAATGCAGTTAAAAATACCCCTGCTGTAAAAAACAAGGTATTCGATACAGAGGGAAAGATAGTCAGCCTTAACGGATTCAACGATGTAGGTCAGATAGTCGGTGAAAGCGGAACGGCATATGAATTCAGCTTCAATGATGTTGCCGATGAAACACTTATGAAAAATATAAGGAATATCACCAAAAAAAGTATGAAAACCTCGGATTTCAAGCCGATAGCGGTGACGTTTGCATCAGATGAAATAGGCTCAAAAATGAGGGCTGAAAAGGTCAGGATAAATACAAAATCAAAAAACGGTGTTACAATACAGCCTGCCGAAGATCCGAACAAGCTGTTTTCTGCAAAGAGATATGATGAAGCTCTTGAGGGCTTCAAAAAATATCTTGATTCCGGAAAGCTCGAAGAAGGCTTCTGCGGAACAATGAAATGCTATCTGACTCTTTTCAAAACTTATCCTGAAAAAACTGATGAATATAAACAGGAACTGACAGAACTTATAGAAAAATATGCTGACAAGCTGAATCTGACAGTAAAATCAGGTGATGAACTGATACACGGATATATAAAGCTCGAAAACTGGTACGGCTGTATAAATACCATAAATAAAATGGAAGAAAAGAATGTCTTCAAAGACGATAACCAGAGGTATCAGTATACAAAAACAAAAGCATGGGCTTACAGAAAAGCCGGTGAACTTAAACAGTCTATCAATGTATATTTCGAGCTTGAAAGATTTGTTGACAGAAAGAGACTTTTCAGCAAGAAAACGGATATAATTGATACCTGTTATATCGACATAGCCGAAATGTATCTTGAACTCGGTGACTATCAGCAGGCAAAATATTTTATGGATACAGCAGGAGACAATACAAGAAAAGCTGAACTCAAAGCTAAAATAGATGATGTTATAAAAGAACAGAACAAGATAAATATCGAAGACCTGACACAGCCTGATAATGATACAGAATATCAGGAGGAGGAAAATACAAGTGCAGAAGAAGATGCAGCTATTATTGATGATGAGGAGGAAATAACAGAATATTCCGATGAAAAAGCCTTTGACAGACTTATCAAAAGTGACAGGGATATAATAGATACTGCACTGTCATTCGGACCTGATAAATTTTACTGTACCGTGACATATCTCAATGCTGCTGCCAAAATATGCAAAAATATTGACAGCGACAGAACATCGGACTATTCAGATATGCCGCTGACTGATTCAGTCATATCTGTTGGCAGACTTTTCAATTCTGCCTATTCCGTATATGGCTTTGAACATGAAACGAGTGCAGGAGAACTTTTGTTTGACTATCAAAATTCATATCTTTCAATTCCAAAATACAGCCTGAATCTTTTTGCATCAGCTGTCATGAGAGAGGCATTCGGAAATAACGCCATACAGCCGTTTGATATCGAAAGGCTGACATCAGAACTTGAAAAATTTTCCTCTGAAAATGAGTATATACAGACGGTAATACTTCTTATAAATGAATTCAAATCGTTCAAGGAACAGACAGCGTACTGCATAGATGTATTTTCCGATTACAATACTAAAAATGATGCTGTTGAAAATATAGTCAATGATGCAAAGGAATGTGATGAATATATAAACCAGAGAATAAAAGCCGTTGAAAGTCAGGGACGTGTAAGACGTGCCAGAGAGCTTATATTCCATGATGAAAACAGTATACTGAAGCAAGCACTTGATGCGGTATGTGCAAATGATACCAATAAAGTCAGCAAAATAAAGAGAGCTGTCACAGAAGCATTTATGAGAAATGATTCCGAATTCAGCGTTGAAAATACCGATATAAAGAAAATCGACAAATTCATTGACTATCGCTGGGACATCGCAAGAGATATGATAATTGCCGAAAAGAGAAATGTAAACAGACCTTATGACAATCTCAAGGGCGGTAAGAGAAATAATATTGTAATAAATCTTAAAAAAGTTATAGGCTGTGTATGCAGATGGGTGAATATTTCAGAAAATGCTCAGATAACAAAGGAAAAATATTACATCGACTCATACGAGGCAAGACGTGAATATATCATTGATAATCTCGATAAGCTGCTTGAAATGAGTGAAAATGATCTGGACAAGGAATTCGACTGGGGTATCGACAGCATAAATGCAGCGGCAGATGAGCTTCTGAGCAAAATGGAGGGTACATACGATAAATCCGAGAAAAGATATACATATGCAGAATTCCTCAAGAGCGGAGATATTCTGCTTGATGACAGCTATATCCCCGATATATCCTCCACATTCAGTGATTTGCCCGATTTCAATATTTTCGAGAGGATAAAGGCTCATGCCAATGCAGACCTGCCCGATTGGAAATACAGGGTACAGCAGATATTCAGCGAAAATATACATAACCATAATTTCCGTACCGTGAATCTTATAAAAGAATACGCAGAATACAGAAACAACAAGGATGTCTACGAGCATCCCTCGTTTGAATACTTTGATGACTGTGTAAAATTCAGCAAGCAAAGGGCAACTCATTATTACAAGGATTTCAAGAGCGAAATAGAACTCTATGAAAGCTACGGAAGCATATCAAGCCTGAGCGGTGAGAAAAATATCATTAAGAATAATATAGACGCATGGTACAATCTGTCAGCGGCAAGCTGTGATTTCGGATTTTTCAGCGATCTCATCGAGGCATACAAGAGAAATATCTCCAAGAATGCAGAATCAACCGCAAACAGGCTTATGCAGCAGCTTAATGATATATCAAATGATCCGAATTACAACTTCGGTATTTACAGCAGGGAAAAAATAAAGGAATATATCGAGGAAAGAAACTTCTCTGTTGCCGAAAATATCCTCAACTGCATAAGGCGTGGAGATATAAAAAGCATAACAGACTTTTCAAAGGAACCCCTTGAGACCTTCAAGAACTTCATGGCTGAATATGAAATGCTCTATCATGCAGTTTCTGATACCAAGGTAAGTCTCCAGAAGTCATTCATAACATATTACAGTACAAGGAATGTAGAAAAGGCTATACAAAAAATATGCAATGTATACGGTACAAACAAGGAGATAAAAGGCGGTACTGCACTTATCCAAAATTGGCCTATTGCAAGACCTGCAGGCGAGGAAAGAATATCAAAAATAATAAGTCTTCTCGGATTCAGCGATGCAACTGTCACCGTTGATGAAGAAAAGAAATATGATGTCTATAATGTAAAGCTCAAAAAACAGTCGGGCAAGGTAAATTATCTTCATCCCATACCTGCCTTCGGTTCACTGGCTGCAACAGAGGGTATAAGAGTCCTTGTTATCTACGGCAGATACAATACAGATACACTGATAGATGAATTCCTTGCAGTCAACAGCATTTATTCCACGAGAAATACCATAGTCCTGCTTGATTCCGTCATAAGCAAGGAGGAAAGAAGACGCTTTGCCAGAAAGATAAAAGAAAACAAATCTCTTTCAAAGACCTTCCTCCTTATCGACAGAGTACTGTTCCTTTATCTCGCAAAGCACTATCAGCCCAAGAATATTATCCGTATACTGATGGCTGCAGGTATGCCTTTTGCATACAATCAGCCGTTCAACCCCAAGCCCAATGTCGATATCCCTGCAGAGCTTTTCACGGGCAGACGTGAGGAGCTTGAAAGAATAGAAGCATATGACGGTGTCAACCTTGTATACGGCGGCAGACAGCTCGGTAAAAGCTCACTTCTTAAAATGGCTGAATATGAGATAGACAAAAATAAAGACAATAACAGAGCCATTGTCATAAGCATAAAGGGCAGAGACTATAAAGAAGCAGCTTCATGTGTATCAAGAGAACTTGTTATCAATGACATACTTCCAAGGGATGCAGCCTGCAATGACTGGGAAACCCTTACAATGAATATAAAAATGCGTCTCAAGGACCAGTCCCAGCCGATAACATATCTTCTCCTGATGCTTGACGAGGCGGATAAATTCATAGAAAGCTGCAAAGCAATTGATTACCGTCCCATAACACTGCTCAAGGAAATACTTTCACCCAATTTCAAATTTGTACTTGCAGGTCTTCATAACCTTGCAAAATTCGACCATGATTTCTATGCAAACAACTCAGACTTTGCTCATCTTGAATCATGTGTAATATATCCTTTCAAGCGTCCTGAAGCGACTGAACTCCTTACACACGCACTTGCATATCTTGGCTTTGTTTTCAGCGATGAGGTAATAAATCTTATACTTGCAAAAACGAATTATTTCCCCGGACTTATTCACCTTTACGGTCAGAAGCTTATACAAGCAATGACCAATGATGATTATGCAGGCTACAGCGAAACTGAAACTCCCTATTATGAAGTAACAGAAAATCATATTAAAAAAGTGCTTTCCGATCCCAATTTCAAGGATGAGATAAGGGATAAACTGAGAATGACGCTTCAGGTCGAGGAAAATGATAACAGTCCTTATTATATAATAGCACTTCTTCTTGCATATCTTTATTATGACGAGGAGGACAAGGACGAGTCGGAAAGACGTACAGGCTTTACAATAGACGAGATCATAGAAAAAGCCAAAAATGACGGTCTGAATCTTATACTGAATTACAGTGATGCACAAATAAAAGAACTGTTCCGTGAGATGTGGGATCTGAATATCCTCACAGCAAAGGATGATGTATATATGTTCTCGACAGAAGGCTTCCGTGAGCTTCTCGGTACAAAGAAGGAAGTGCAGGACGAGCTTTTGAAGTACTTTGGAGGCTGACAGTCATGAGAATAGAAGAAATATGGTGGAAGCATCTGACAAATCCGTCAGGCTTTGCGGAAAGTATAATTGATTCAGTGCTTGACGGAATGTCATCAGCAGTCATATATAAAAAAGATATACCCTGGAAAGAGGATTTCATACAGAATATATTATTTGAGATTGAAAGAGAAAGTCCGAACATGAAGACGGATATACACAGGATATCAGGATATGTCGAGCCTGACGAATATATAATGCACAGATACTGCGGTGAAAAGGAAAGAAGTCTTTACTGGGGACCGAGGGATCATTCAAAGGCAAAATTCCTTTCAAAAAGCTCAAGGTCAACGCTTAATAAAAGCAATGTTATAATTGATATAACGGATGCGGATAATACCGATGAATGGATAGACTTTGTTGAGGAATACACCTCTTATTTCAGCGATGAGGAGGAACACGGTGTGTTTCTTCTGCTTATGCACGATACGGATATTTCGGGTATCAGCAATATCAGATGCTTTGATTATGACAAATATATACATGACTTCGATGTTTTCATGCTTTGCATGACGATACTTGCAAGTCAGAACTGCTCGATACAGAAAAAACAGTATATATCGGAAATAGCCGTTTCTCTTGCAAAGGATAATGTAGTTGTTGCAGGACAGCTTGCGGAATACAAGGGCAGTCTCCCCGTGAATATTTCGAGAATAGCCGAAAAGGTATTCAAGGAAAATGGTCTTTCATGCGATGATATTGCGGTACAAATAAAAACTGCTCTCTGGGAAGCACAGGTAAAAATACTTTTCCCTATAATAGAGCAGTTCAGAAGCAAATTTATCGAAATAAACTATGACAAACTCAGAAGATATAAGCTGGATGCTTATAAAGCAAATAATGTATTTGAGCTTGAGATAGGACAGCTTTATCATTTGTGCTACAGTCACGGGATATTCAAAAAAGAATTGAATTTCCTCGAAAAAGTCAGAAATGCGAGAAACAGCCTTGCACATCTTGAGTTTGTTCCTCAAGGTGATGTTGACATACTGATGAGCAAGTGTCTTTCCTATCCTGAAGAATAAAACATAAAAAAAGACGGGAAATTGCCATGTTATAATTGGCAATTTCCCGTTTAATTTTCAAATTTGTCGAGCCAGTCGGGGCATGATATTTTTGCTATTTCCTCAATGGTATGGTGCAGCTTGTTTACCATCGGAGTATCAGCAGCACGATAGTACATTTCCTTGCCGTTCCTGCTTGCAGTTATCAGTCCTGCACCCTTGAGCAAACGCAGGTGATGAGAAACAGCAGGACTTGACATTTCAGTAGCTGCCGCTATATTGATGACACATTCCTCACAGTGACACAGAAGCCAGAATATACGCAATCTGCTCGGATCGCCCAACTGCTTCATGGCATCCGCAACTGTCTGTATGGTCTCGGTTTTCGGCATTTTACTGACAATATCAGGTTTCTGAATATTTTTCGGATCCATATTTTCCTCCGCTCCTAAGCCTGAGAGTATTCCAAAAAATCATCATAAATATCCCTATCCCCCTGCTTCTGATATATACCGAAATCACTTGAAGCACTTGTATGCTGAAAGCGAGGGATAACGTAGAAGAAAATACCATATGCCGCCGCAGCAACAACTGCAAGTATAAGAATTACAAGACCGACCGAACCGAAGGTTTTCTGAAATTTTTGTTTTTGGAGCTGTTTTTGATATTCCTTTTTTCTGTTTGCAAATTCAGCAAGCTCATCCTCCTGATTTTGTGAGTATTGTCTGAATTCCGAGTGTTTTTCCTGTATCTCTGTTTTCTGTTGTTCTACAAAATCGGACTGTTTTTCGAGTATCTCAAGAGAGGAGTTTCTTTTGAGCCATGATTTTCCGACACCACAGTTGAAGCATTCCTGTTCAATGTTCCAGTTGAAGCAGCCGCAGCCGCAGAGCCAGTATTTTTCTTCAAATTCAGGCTGAAATGAAAATACTGTACCGTCAATATGGCTTCTTGTACATATATCTATGAATTGTCTGTTGAGATTTCCCTGAAACGTAAAAATACTCTGCTGTTCAAGACTTGTATTAAACGGCAGTCCCCAACTGTTTTTCCAGAGATTGCCTGAAATATCCGTAGTCTGCTTAAGGATGACTTCAATACCTCTTGTCTGCGGATTTTTCACGGGAACACGCCTTTTATATCCGAATTCGATATTTCTCGCTACATCAAGACTGTTGTATGTAATATCAGGAATACATTCGACCTGATTTCTCTGAGCATCATAGCAACAAATATCAAAAGTAAGACTGCGTATATTGGTAGTCTGCAGATTCATGAATTTGACACTTGCAAAAAGCTCGGCTTTATCAATATCAAGTGCAAGCATTGATGCACACAGTGCAATTGGAGAATCGTCAAACCACAGATGTATATTTTTTTCTTCAAGAATTTTTATTTTGTCATCAGACAATATTCTCACCTCTGTTTTTTTTATTTACAAAAAACTTATAATAATATTTTAATACCTAAACAAATTTATGTCAAGTCAATAATGCTGTGCAACTTATTATTAACAATAATTTTTTTTATATTGAAAAAATTAGTTTGATTTGATATAATAAAAAAAAGAGGGGGTATTTTTGATGGAATCTTGTTCGCAATTATATACAAGAAAGATCGTTGATTCGATAACACATGGTCTTGAACAGGGACATAGCAGTATTCTTTTTGTAAAGCATTATAATACCTTGAATGTTCCTGTGGAAAATATTCACGCAGCTATTGACAACAGCGGAAGCAGAATTGAGCTTCTGTACCATGAATTCAGTTCCAATAAAATGCAGGAGGCATATGAACCGTTTTTAGGCTGGATAAAGCAGCTATATTTCAAATTTTATTTTAAGGTGCCTGTTGATAAATTTCTTGAAAATGCAGGGGTATACTATCAGAGCCGTTCAGCTCTCGAGAGCTATATCATGAAGGGCGAATGTGAGAGAAGCGAGGAAATAATAGTAGTTGAAGTCGAATATGAACGAAAAAAATTCGCTGATTCTCTTGCAAAGATATTTTCGTATATCTCAAAAAAGCATACTCTTTTGCTTGTACTGAACAGACTTCATCTTGCAGAAAATTCAACACTTAATTTTCTTTCTGAATTTATAAAAAACAAGTACAGCAATATATCTTTGCTGGCAAATTATAATGAGGCATATTCTGTTCCGTCATATACCTCTGAAACGTGGACAGCACTTGTCCGTAAGATAGAGGAACTTAACTATATGCTCGACTGGAATATGCAGGATGCTCAGACATCAGTAAATATAAACGAGAGCTTTGAGCCTGTGATATCTAATTTCCCGAATTATCTCGTTTTGATAAATAATATGATACAGACACTTGCAATAAAACAGGCTATGCACTATCTCAAAACTGTATATAATAAAATAGTTACGGATAAAGTTAATCTTAGTGCAAAGAGCCGTGCAAAATTCTATACTCTGTATGCAATGGCTGCATTGTATGATATGAATATAACAACGGCACTTATGATGTGTGATAAGCTGAAAAATATCAATAATAAGCATCCTAATGTTATCTATACGTTCAAATACCATTATTTGCTGACATTGTGCGAGATATACGGCGGACAGCCTAATCTTGCAAAGAAAAATTCTGAAAAATGTATGAAGATAGCACAGAAAAGCGGTTCGGACAAGTATATCTTCCTTGCACAGATGCTGAAATATATATGGAGACTTGATGGCTGGACAAATTCTTATCGTTGGGACAGAACCATTGACGGTGAACAGCTGACAGAATTTATAAATAAAGCGATGGAATACAAGATGTATGACCATCTTGCACATGTATTGTTTTTCGGATGCTGCAACTCAAGGGAAAATTTCATGGACGATGCACAGAACTGTGAGGAACAGGAGAGCTTTAAAAAAGCAATGTCAATTGCCAAAATGCTCAAAAACGACCGTCTTATAATTTCGGCATGGATGAAGAATGTCTTTCTTGCTCAGGGCTACGGATGCTTTACCTATGTAGATTATTATTACAGAAAATGTCTTGAGATAATCGAAGGACAAAACGATGTCTTTGAGGAGGCATCAATATATAATGGTCTCGGCTTCAACAGGATAGTAAGCGAACAATTTGTTCTGGCAAACAAATATTTCAATGATGCCCTCAAGCTGTTCTTTGATCAGAAGGATACATACTATGTTGCGGAAACACTCTATAACATGGCAATAAACGCTATCCTTGCAGATAAGTATGAAACTGCATATAACTATCTCCTTTACTGCGTAAAGCTGATAAAGTCCATCAAGATGCAGAGAATGAGAGTCTGCAATATGTCGAAGCTATATGGAATGATAGTATACTGCAGCTATAAAATGGGAATAGAATATAATGCCCATTTCTATCTGAATAAAATGGAATATGTATTATATCATGTTATACATTCAACAGATGAAAACAGGTTTTTCCTTTGGGATGACGATATGTTCTTCTATTATTTCTGCAGCGGTCTCCTTGAAAAATCCGATAATATCGAAAAAGCACAGAAATGCTTTGATCAGGCGAAATATCATATGCTCAGGACAGAAGGCTTATGGTTCTTTGTATATACAATGTTTGCGATGGAACAGGCTGATCTTTATGAACTGCAGGATAAGCCCGAAAAAGCACAGGAAATACTTGAAGAATGTATGGAATTTTGCAACAAGAACGGTTACAAGCACAAGGAAGAAATGCTTTTTGCCAAGCTCCATAAAAGATCAATGATGCCGCCCAAAAATCATGAGCTTATTTTGAGCAAGGTAACCAAGTATGAGATAGAGGAGCTTGTACAGCAGTCCGAGATGAAAATGATGCTTGCCGACAAAACAAAAGGTTTTGATTTTCTTGTTGCATTGCAGGAGCTTCTTAATAAAGACAATTCTACCGTCAATGATATTATCGAAAATTCAATGGCAACCATGCAGAACAACTATAATATTGACAGCATACTCTATGTTGAAGTCACAGACGGTCAGCCCACTGTCAAATATAACAGTGGTGAGCTTGATATCAATGAAGCAATGCTGGCTGACATAACAGCCTATTTCAAAAGACACAAAAAAGAGGTCGTTGTTTCAAGATATGACAGGGAATTTTATGAATATACTTCGATACTTTCACTTTTCGGAGTCAATAAAATAGTTTCATTTGCCTGTGTACCCTTGTCTCAGGGAGATGAGCTGACAGGCTTTATGATAGCTGCAATAGAGCTTCACGAAAACATGACGGGAAATATAATATTCCTTGACAGGAATGATCTGACGATCTTCAAATTTGCCCTGCGTAATATGACTGATACTCTCTATCGCCTGAAGGCAGGAGATGAGATAAGCCAGATGAACAAAAAATTACAGCAGAGTGCTGTTACAGACCTTCTGACAGGACTTCTCAACAGACAGGGCTTTGCAAAGAAAATAGATGACTATGTCGCACTAGTTGAAAAGGGAAAGAGAACTGATGTATGCTTCACATTGTTATATATAGACCTTGACAACTTCAAATTCTGTAACGATACATTTGGCCATGATGTCGGTGATGAGATACTTATAGCCTTTTCGAGACTATTTGAGAGAGTTACCAAAAATAAGGGCTATATCGTAAGATACGGCGGAGATGAATTTCTGATAGTAATGCCCGAGCATACAGTCGATGAAGGAATCGAGCTTGCCAAGTCAATATACAAGGCTATCGACAAAAGCAATCATTTTATCCCCGAAATACAGTCTGCTGTCAAAGAAAAAATAGATATACCCGAAAATCACAGAGTATCGTGTTCAATAGGCATTGCCTATGAAAGCATCTATAATCAGGAATCAATGAATACCGCCCTCAAGCACGCCGATACAAAACTCTATGCCGTAAAGAAAAATCAAAAATCAAATTACAGCGTATGGGACGGAGATTAATATTATTCAAAAAATGAACGTATAGCTTCAAAGATTTCAACAAGCCTGAATTTCACTTCATATTTACCGGGATTTGATATGACATCGGTCTCATTTTCGTCAAGTGAAAGCTCAGGCTTTTTTTCCTGTGCAGATGGTATACAAAGTGCAGGATAGAGCATACACCACCAATTATGTCCCTGACCGTTTCCGATGACGATCCTCAGGGCATTGTATTTTCCTGCAGGTAGAGTGAATTCCTCATATATCCTTGTATCAAAATCCATTTCTGTTATATAGGCATCCACTTGATAATCATAGCCGTAGCTGTATACCATATCCTGAGAAAACCTTTTGATATCTTCCAGATTTTCCTTTGCCGATACGATGGCTTCATCACGGTTTTTACATTCTGAAAATAATTCTGCAGTGTATTCAAGTATACCGTCACGGACTTTGAGCTTTAATATCTGATCCTGCTCGGAATCCGAATTTGCTATTATATGCAGTCTGAAGATATCACTCTGCAGATTTTCGCAGACACTGCAGAATCCTGTCATTGATATAAGACTGCTTATAACAAAACTGCATATAACACTCTTGAAAAATAATTTCATAATATGTAACCGCCTTTTTTGTTTTATGAATTGAATATGGGCATTCAAGAACTGTTTTATTCACTGTGCAGACATATTCTTGACATTATTTTATCCTAATGTTATACTAAAATCAAAGTATGAATTGAAATCAGGTGACAGTTATGACAAAGGAGATATGTGTTTTTTCTAAAGAAGCTGATTTTTTCAGTATCAGTAGATATATAATTTCGGCTGACAGTGGTAACGATGAAATAAAAAAATATCCTGTAAAGGCTGTACTATCATGAAAAATAAATTTACAGAAAAGAAACAGTCACTTACTGTCTATATCATCATAACAGCTATCCTTGTCATACTTGCAGGACTTTTGGGTTATCACCTCACAAAGCGATACAAAGAAACAATCACTGACACATATAATACAACTGTCAGCAATCTTACAGAAAAATTTTATGATGTTCAGGACGATGTTGCCAACGGCATTTCAAGACTCGAGGAAAGTGTTGAGATAAGCCAAAAATCAGAAAAAAGCACGGAAGAAAGCCAATCAGGCTAAAAAAATAAAGCGATAGGTCATTAAAGGCTTATCGCTTTTACTTTTTAATTTTATACTATTACATTGTTAAATCTAAAAATTTGATGTCTTTGTCATTCCGAACGCAGTGAGGAATCTTTGTAAGATTCTTCGTCGCTTTCGCTCCTCAGAATGACATAAAAAATTAGATTTTACAATTTACTATATTAAATAATTCTTCAAGAACGCACGATATTACGCCAGTCGAGGTCACCACGCTCCAAGCCGTGAATAAGCACTTCACCTGTCGCTATATTTGTAGCAACGGGGATATTATGTACATCACAGAGACGCAGTATCTGCATATCATTTGGCTCATGGGGTTTTGGCTTGAGCGGGTCACGAAGAAATATGAGCATATCAATCTCATTCAGTGCAATCCTTGCAGCTATCTGCTGATCTCCGCCCTGAGAACCGCTCAAAAATCTTGTTATTTCAAGTCCCGTTGCTTCCGCCACCATTTTGCCTGTCGAACCTGTTGCACAAAGATTGTGTCTGCTGAGTATACCGCAGTATGCGATACAGAACTGTACCATTAATTCCTTTTTAGCGTCATGTGCTATCAATGCTATGTTCATTGAAATTTCCCCTCCTAAAAATCTAATGAATATTTATTTACTCTAAAAAAAGTGAAACATCAACTCCGTCAAGCCTTGCAGCGATTCTGTCAAATGCATATACAGCTTTTGTTTTGACACTGAAAGGACTTGATCTTTGCAGGGCAACGGCAAATTCCTCATCCTCAGGAACCATTCCCAAAAGTCTCACTCCTATTTTATCTATAATCTCGTCAATATCCTGAAAATAGTCAAATCTGAAGAATTTTTTCTCGTTGAAATTATTTATCAAAAGACGGTTATTATTCAAGCCCATCTCCTTCAGCCTGCGACTTGTCTTTTCCGCACATCTTACTGATAAAGGTTCTGCGTCAGTCACTATAATGACCTGTTCAGAACTCTGCACA
Organism: uncultured Ruminococcus sp.; assembly: GCA_902800065.1. Taxonomy (GTDB): domain Bacteria; phylum Bacillota; class Clostridia; order Oscillospirales; family Acutalibacteraceae; genus UBA1213. The sequence continues at coordinate 50,384 of CADCDE010000014.1, read as the reverse complement.
GCCGTTTCAAATATCTTTCCGCAGCCGTGACAGTCGATCAGTATATGATCATATTCATCCCTGAGTACATCCATAAGAGACTTCATCAATTCAGAACTTATATTATCATTTGTATTCTGAGAGGCTGACATAATGGACAATCCTCTGATACCCTCACATTGATATATAGCTTTATCAGGAGAACAGTTTCCGCTGAAAATATCTCCCATATCAAAAAGAAGTCCGTTATCCGTGCCAAGCACCAGGTCTATCCCCCGAAGATAAGGATTCAGGTCTATCAGTAAAACTTTTTTATTTCTTTTTGCAAGGGCTATGCCAAGACCTGCTGTAACAAAAGTCTTACCTGTTCCGCCCTTGCCTGAAGCTATCGCAGTCACTTTTCCCATTTTCAAAAATACCTCTTTAATAAGCATATCACACAATTAAAATAAAGTCAAGGATTTTTTTTCATGCAAAACGCTGTTTTTTTATTCAAGTCCTATGCCATGAAAATATGCATCAAGCATCGTCCTTGCAGTACTCATTGCAGTATAGCTTTCTGAACCGTGTTCGATCATTACGGCTATTGCTATCTGCGGATCATCATATGGTGCATAGCATATAAAATTGGAATGGTCAGAGCCGTTGGTCTCGGCAGTACCTGTTTTTGCAGCTATCTGTATGTCAAAGGTATTTATAAGACCATAGGCATTAGCCGCCATATTCATAGCCTTCTGTACCTCCTTGAGATTTTCCTTACTTACACCCATATTATCCACTTCAACAGGCTCACTTTTATAAATAACTTCCTTGCCGTCGTATGAGACCACCCTGTCAACTACATGGGTTTTCAGACGGACACCGTTATTTGCAATAGTAGCCGCATAAGTTGCAAGCTGCAGGGGAGTGAACTGATTATCGCTCTGACCTATTGCAGCAGGCGATACATCTGCTTCATTCCACTGAGTACCCATTTTTTGGCTGTATTCGGGACCTGCAAGAGTACCGCTGCTTTCGCCTGTCTCAACACCTGTTTTTACACCGAGACCGCATCTTTTGGCATATTTCTGAAGATTCTCTATTCCGAGACGTCTGCCGGTTTCGGCAAAGAAGACATTACATGAATCCTCTATCGCATGATAAACGTCTATCCAGCCGTGATAACCCATGCACCACAGATTCAAGCCGTTTTCCGTATATACCCTCTCACAGTCGATATATGTATCGGTTGTGATCTTTTTTTCCTGAAGGGCGGCTGATGCTATCATGGGCTTGAAAGTTGAGCCAGGAGCCAACGCTCCCATAAAAGCCCTGTCAAAAAGAGGATGAGCCTCATCATTTGCGAGCTTCGTATAATCATCATAGTATTTTGCAAGGTCATAGGTAGGATAGCTTGCCGCACAAAGTACCGAAAAATCCTTGACATTGAGCATTACCAGTGCAGCTCCCACGCAGTCACCGCCCTGATACTTATCGCCTACCCATGTTGAATAGTTATTTGCATAGGTAACAGCATCTGCAAGAGCTTTTTGTGCGACTTTCTGATAGCGTGTATCTATTGTCAGATAAACGCTGTTTCCTGGCTGAGCCTTTTCAATACCAAGCAATGACACCTTTCCATCAGAGCTTCTTTCAAAGGTACGGCTGCCCTCTTTGCCACGCAGATAGCTTTCAAAAGCCGATTCCACACCGTTTTTTCCTATAATGTCAGTATATCCGTAGCCCTGACTTTTCATTTCCTTATATTCCTCAGCAGAGATAAGTCCCGTTATGCCTACTATATGAGGTGCTGTTGTACCGTTTTTATAAGTCCTCAATGCAGTGGATTCAACTGTGATACCCTTGATATCCTGCATTTTTTCTGAAACAGTCAGCATAGTTTTTTCGCTTATATTCTTTGCGAATGTATACGGAACAGTATAGCTGTAGCCCGAATTCTCCATATTATATCTTACACTTGCGATATTTCTCTGCTGTACTTTGTTATACGACTGACAATTATATTTTGCTGTGAGCCTTGCAATACATTCATCAGCAGTCGAATACGGATTCATATTGAGCCTGTCCTTGCTTTTCAGCTTTACAACATCCTCCGTCTTTTCATTGTCAAAGGAATATCCTCCGTCTTTTCCGATAATAATAGGCAGGGTATCCTCCCATTTTTCCCCGCACTCATCCATTACATTCACAAGGCGTACTATGCAGTCATTTATCTCATCATCCGAAATATATATTTTATTTATAACTATCTTGTATCCTGTTATATTGACGGCAAGCTCCACGCCGTTCTTATCAAATATCTCTCCCCTGACTGCATCAGTCTTCACTGTATAGCTTGCAGATGTTGCGGAAATATTTTCATAATACTCCGACTGAAAAAGCTGCCATTCAACGAGTCTTCCCAACAGGACAGCCGCTGCAAGTGCCGTAAATACTCCAAGGAATATATATCTTGCCTTAAGAGATTTTTTTCTTTTCATAACCTTCTTCTCCTTTGAGATTTCAGCGATATCTTCTTGTTAAGCAGATAAAAAAGCGGTATAAATGCAACAGTATATAATATCCTTATGAGATAGCGGCACGAGAATATTGTCCACAGACCTGTATATCCTGCAAAGACACAGTAAAATAAAAAATGTGCCGTCAGCACAAGGATAACTCCAACAGTTCCCACTGTCATTACCGAAATCATATTTGTTTTGATATAGTCCGTCATAAGACGGCTTGTTATATATGATATTATAACCAGAAATATACCGAAAAATCCCATAGTGCCGCTGTATGAAAGGTCTGCAAATACTCCGCATAATGCCCCGAATATAACTGCAGGTATATCACGTTCAAACACTGCTGCCGATATTGCCAGAGGTATCAGCAGCACAGCCTTTTCACCGAACATTGACGGCAAAAAATACGGTGTTGTCTGCAATACGAAAGCAAATAACAGTTCAACAGCATAAGCCGAATATCTCAATATTTTTCTAAAATCCATCATCATTATTCACCGTTAGTTTTTTTCATCAGAATTTTTTGACTATCACAACAGACGAAACATTTTTGATATCCTCAAAAGGCTCTATAACGGCTATCGGCATCCCTGTATAGCTGTCTGTTGATATTTCCTTTACTTTTCCTATCTTGATATTTTCGGGATATAAAGTACTGCTTGAAGTTACAACTATATCGTCCTTTGCTATCTTAAACTTTTTCTGAATGTTCTTCAGACTCGTAAAGCCCTTTTGATAAAGGTCTGCACTGCCTGAAATAATTCCCTTATCCAAAGAAGCCTTATCACAGGCTGATATCTTTGTATCAGGTGAAAGTATAGTCGTTACCATGCACGAATTGACACTTACCTCACTTACCCAGCCGACAAGCCCCTTTTCCGTAAGCACAGGTGAATTGACGGAAATACCGTCATTTATTCCTCTGTTGAGCATGAAACCGCTGAAATTTTCATTGGGATCACGCCCTATGACAGAAGCTACTGCTACTTCAAAATTCTTATTTTCCTTTTTTATATCCAAAAACTGCGACAATTCATCGTATTCTTTTTTTATATCATAGTAATCTATCAGCAGGTCATTGAGCCTTGTATTTTCCTGCTGAAGACGTTTGTTTTCATTTTCAATTTCAGCATAGCTTTTTTTGGGAGTCATTGCATCTCCTGCAGATGAAACCGTGCCTGTCGCAACATATTGTATAGGAGTAATTATAAATCCCGTAACGAAATTATATACATATCCGTTGCCTGCCGACATTATTGCAAAAACAGACAAAATACATATAACTGTGACAAGTACCCTGAATCCTTTTCTTTCAACAATTCTTTTCAAGCACGATCTCCCCTTATTTTGTCATCTGTTTTTTTGACGGCGAATACATTTCTTCAATACGTTTTCCCGAACCGAGTGCAACACAGTCCAGCGGAGAATCTGCAACGTGTACTATCATTCCTGTTTCCTTGGCAATCAGCTTATTTATTCCACGAAGCAATGCCCCTCCGCCTGTAAGCATTATCCCGTTATCAAATATATCCGCTGAGAGCTCAGGGGGAGTTTTTTCCAATGCCGCTCTGACAGTCTCAACTATCACCGCAAGAGGTTCTTCAAGAGCTTCTCTTACTTCTGCTGAGGATATTTTCGCACTTTTGGGCAGACCTGTACTTTTATCCCTGCCCTTTATGTTCATAATGCCCTCTTTTTCATACGGACAGGCTGATCCTATCTGAATTTTTATTTTTTCGGCTGTTTCATTGCCTATCAGCAGATCGTATTTTTTACGGACATAACTCATTATTGCTTCATCAAATTCATCTCCTGCGACTCTCACAGAGCATGATGTTACAATATCTCCCATTGATATGACTGCTGCTTCACAGGTTCCTCCGCCGATATCAACTACCATAGTTCCGGCAGGCTCATTCACTGCCAAACCGGCACCCATAGCTGCAGCAACAGGTTCTTCCATTATTTCAACATATCTTGCACCTGCATTATCTGCCACGTCATCAATAGCATTTTTTTCTATCTCTGTACATCCTGACGGTACACATATCACAATTCTCGGTCCGAAAAAAAAGGATTTTTTAACTATACTTTTCACAAACCGGTTTATCATGGCGGTTGTGATATCAATGTCCGTTATCACACCGTCCCTGAGCGGTCTTAAGACTCTTACCGCATCAGGTGTGCGACCTGTCATTTCCTTTGCCTCATTTCCTACTGCCAATACACTGTCATTTCTTTTATCCACAGCAACAACTGACGGTTCACGCAGAACTATACCGCTGTTTCTAATATATATCACAGTATTGGCTGTTCCTAAATCTATCCCTATATCCAAATTATCTTCCCCTTTGAAAAGCTATAATAAAGACAACTTATATTATAATCTTTATAACAGACAATCTCAACTACAATTTTGTCATTTTTTATGCCTGTAAAGTTCTCAAATTTTTTACATTTTTCCGCTTGAGCCGAATCCGCCTGTACCTCTTTGAGTATCGCCCAATTCATCAGCTTCAATAAAACCCGCCAATACAACAGGCATTATGACCATCTGAGCAACTCTTTCACCGGGCTGTATCGTATAGGGCTTGTCCGAGACATTACATAAGCCTACACAGATTTCTCCCCTGTAATCGCTGTCAACTACGCCGACACCGTTTGAAAGCGTTATGCCATACTTTACGCCGAGACCGCTCCTTGCAAACAAAAATGCCCCCAAATCCTTTCTCTGAAGCTCTATAGCGATACCTGTGGGTATCTTAACAAGCTGTGACGGCTCTATCACAACAGGCTCATCTATACAAGCATATAAATCAGCACCTGCAGAACCATCTGTTGCTCTTTTTGGGATAACTGCATTTTCCTTCAATTTTTTTACTTTTACTGTTTCTGACATAATTAATTCTTCCTTTCAAGATTTTATGTATTTGTCATTCCGAGCAAAGCGAGGAATCTTTGAATGATTCTTCGTCGCTGTCGCTCCTCAGAATGACAAAATAAAATTCCTAACTTACTCAACTCCACGATAATAAAGTCCTCGTGTGAATTTTCCTTTTTCGAGAGTATTTTTCATCTCAAATGAATCCTCAACGGTAAATCTGAATACCTCAAAGTCCACACCTTTTATTTCATTTTTCCTGTCTGATAAAACAACGGGTACGGAATTAAGAATTTCCGTACAGGCTCCGTATGACTGCAACGGGAATGATATTCCCTTTCTGTCACGCAGATATGATATTTCCTTTGATGACCTGAACGGCTTACCGTCATTTCTTGCAGGATTATTTCTTGTAAGCATTAAAGGCAAAAGTCCATAGCTTACGATTCCGAGCGGTATTTTTCCGCCTAATCTTGAAATTTGTTCCAGAGTAAGTTCTATCGACACCTCTATGTCAAGCAGACCATTCTTTTCAGCCCATTCAACCGAAGCTGTATTCGTTATATTCAGTCCGAATCCTCCGTGTATATCCATATCAAGCGACTTTGCCATTTCAACAGCACCGAGATTTGATGCCAAAACCTCATTTATTCCCAAAGTCTGAATATGCTTCAGTCTTTCATATATCCTGTTTTCAATTCCGAACATTCCTCTCGGAATCTCAACAGCAACTGCAAATCCCCTGTCCATGAGAGAGTTATATTCATCATCACTCAAATTTATCGGAACATATATCAGCTCACTGTCAAGAAATTCATCAATGATATTTCCATTGGTAAATCTCCCACGAAAATATTTCGGATTTTTTCGTGGTCTTGTATTGGATTCAGGCAGTGAAATTTCCGAAAACTCAACAGGCTTTCTTTGGATACGCTTTTGCATAAGCTCATCAAGAGCATTTCTTCTCAAAGCATTCAGTTCCGACATTGGTATACTTAATCCATCATCAATATCAAAAGAAAATCCGTTTTCATAGAACGGTGTACCGCCTGTTTTCGTCAGATTTGCACGGCATTTTTCTTCTGTTACAGCCACCTTCAATGCCTTTTCGGGAACTGCACCTGTAATTTCAACGAAATTTCCGTCACCGTCTTTAACGGAAAATTTCAACGGCTTATCCGTTTTCATAGAAAAATTCATTTCAACAGGCACTAACGGTTTTTCATCCTTATACATAGTCCTTATTTCCGTGAATATCTTTTCAGTAGCAGACGTTACATTTTCCTTTGAGCGTATGCCGAACATATCACGACCTAAATTTCCTGTAAAATATCCGTCGGTGAAACCCGACCTTGAAAAAACCGCCTGTAATTTATCCGAAATATCACTGTCAATTTTGCCTTCATCAAGACTCTGTCTGCAAGCTCTTACAGCAACTGCAACATATTCAGGGCGTTTCATTCTGCCCTCGATTTTAGCTGATGCAGTTCCGATATTCTCCAATTCTCTCAAATCATTTATAATTGAATTATCCTTTAAGCTCAAAGCATAATTATTTCCGTTTTCAGAAGTAAAGGGAAGTCTGCACGGCTGTGCACATGAACCCCTGTTTCCGCTTCTTGAACCGAGCATTGCACTGAAATAGCACTGTCCCGAAACGCTCATACACAATGCACCATGCACGAATACTTCAAGTTCTGCATTTGTATTTTTTGAAATTTCCTCAATTTCACTCTTGCTCAACTCTCTCGAAAGTACAACTCTTTTCAAGCCCATTTTTTCAAGATATTCAACACCTTTCGGAGTATGCACGGACATCTGTGTAGAGCCGTGTATTCTCATATCGGGTGCAAATTTCCTGACAAGCGATATCAATCCCAAGTCCTGCATAATAAGGGCATCAACAGGTATCGCACAGGCATATTTTATTATCCTCAGAGCCTCCTCAAGTTCATCATCATGTACAAGCGTATTGCAGGCAAGATATACCTTCACTCCCCTTGCATGACAATATTCAACAGCTTTTTTCAAGTCCTCTCTGTTGAAATTCTGTGCCGATGTCCTCGCACTCAGCTTCCATGCTCCGAGATATACAGCATTTGCTCCCATTCTTACCGCAGGATATACGCTTTCAAGTCCGCCTGCAGGTGCTAAAACTTCTATCTTATCCATAAAAAATCACTCCTCTTTTCTCAGATTCCTGAAGATATCCTGTTCCTCATCTGCCATTTCCTCAGAATCAGAAACAAAAACTTTCTTTTTGACAGTCTTGACGGATTCCGAAACAGGTGACGGTTCATTGATACCATCAACTGTTTCACCAAGCCTTTTCCTGTAGACTGAAATATTTTTTTTTAGTCTTTCATTTTCTGCCTTCAGTTCATTATATCTGTTCATCTGTTCATTTGCAGTTTCAAGATATTTTTCGATCTGTTCACCTAATGCATCTGCATCATTTTCATATTTTTTGAGTTTGTCACAAAGATTGACCGCCGTCAGAATTGCCGCCGCAGTAATGGATATTCTTCCGTTTATGCACATATCCTGTATACTTTCATCTACCTGCTCGGCAAGCCCTCTTGTATAAGACTCGCTTTCATGTGTCAATACTATATATTCGGTACCTGCAACGGTTATTTTGACCTTATGCTTCCTGTCCATCACTACACACTTCCTTTTTTATCGTTTCAATAGGTATATTATAGTACATTTCAGCAGAATATTAAAGAGATATTTCGTATAAATGTCCAAAAAAATTTACTTTTTATCTGTATTTATAAAATTCTTACAGCACCAAAGAATATTTTTTTAAATTTTAGTTGAAAATCTATAAATTTTAGGTTATAATGTGTCTTGAGTTTTATCTTAAATACGCTTATGATATGTGTATTTTTCCGTTTAAAATTTTGGAAGGGGATTGAAAAATATGTCAAAATCTAAACTCACACCCAGTGAAGCAAGAGAACTTATTCTTGCCAAACTCTCACACAATTTCGGAGTTGCTCCCAAAGAGGCAACTGATGAACACTATTATAAAGCTGTTGCTTTGGTAGTGCAGGATCTGATGCGTCAGCAGCAGAAAAATTTTACATCAGCTGCTGTTTCACAGGGTAAAAAAACTGTTTATTATCTTTGCATGGAATTTCTTATGGGACGTTCCCTCAAGAATGACCTGTATAACCTTGGTCTTGAAGAAACAATGAAGCTCGCTCTGCAGGGACTTCAAATCAAGCTCGAAAATATCTATGAACAGGAACCTGATGCAGGTCTCGGCAACGGCGGTCTCGGAAGACTTGCTGCCTGCTTCCTTGACGGTCTTGCTACACAGAATTATTCCGCTATGGGCTATTCACTCAGATATGAATACGGTATATTCAAGCAGAAGCTGATCGACGGCTGGCAGACTGAATTACCTGATTTCTGGCTTCCCGGCGGTTCTGTATGGCTTCAGCCCCATAACGAAAAATCCATACCTGTATATTTCAACGGTCACGTTGAGGAGTCATGGGATAAAGAAGGACACCATAATATTGAAATAAAAGATGCCACAAAGGTCATTGCCACACCTTATGATATGCTTGTCCCCGGTGACGGCGGCAACGGCATAAGCAGACTTCGTCTCTGGGCTGCTTCTTCCGATAAATTCGATATGCCTACATTTATCGAAGGAAACTATGTAAAAGCTATGGAAGAAAGAGCTATGGCTGAAAGCATTACAAGAGTCCTCTACCCCGAGGACAACCATTCCGAAGGAAAAAGTCTTCGTCTTTCTCAGCAGTATTTCCTTGTTTCAGCAACCGTTCAGGATATTATTCAAAGACATCTCAGAACATACGGTACTCTTGATAATTTTCCTGATTATGTTGCGATACACCTCAATGATACACATCCTGTACTTGCAATCCCTGAGCTTATGAGAATAATGCTTGATGACTGCGGCTATAGCTGGGATGAAGCATGGGATATAGTTACAAGAACCATTGCCTATACAAACCATACAGTCATGAGTGAGGCACTTGAATGCTGGCTCGTTGAACTTTTCCAGAGAAAACTCCCACGTATATACCAGATAGTTGAGGAGATCAACAGACGCTTCTGCGAACAGATGAGAAAAGCAGGCGTTGACGAGAACAGGATACAAAAAATGTCTGTTATAAGTGACGGTGCTGTAAAGATGGCTAACCTTGCTGTTATCGCAAGCCACTCTGTCAACGGTGTTTCACAACTCCACAGTGAGATACTCAAGGAAACCATTTTCCGTGATTTCTATAGCGTATCTCCTGAAAAGTTCAAGAATGTAACAAACGGTATCGCTCACAGAAGATGGCTCAATCAGTCAAATCCCGAGCTTGCTTCGTTCATTACCGAGCTTACAGGTGATGAATTTATAAAGGATGCCACTGCACTTGAAAAACTCATGGCTTACAAAAATGATACGGCTGTATTGAACAGACTTGCCGAAATCAAAAAAGCAAACAAAGAGTCAATGGCTAAATATATACTGTCTCAGAATAATATAGTTGTAGATACAGACTCTATCTTTGATGTACAGGTAAAGCGTATGCATGAATACAAGCGTCAGCTTATGAACGCCCTGCATATCTACAGTACCTATATATGGCTTCGTGACAATCCCGATGCAGATTATCAGCCGAAAACATATATCTTCGGTGCAAAGGCAGCTTCAGGATACTATTTCGCAAAGAAGATAATACAATTCATCGTTGCACTTGCAAATAAAATAAACAACGATTCCCGTGTAAATCAAAAGCTCAAAGTAGTATACCTTGAGGATTACCGTGTATCAGTCGCAGAAAAACTCATCCCGTCAGCCGAGATAAGCGAGCAGATATCACTTGCAGGCACTGAGGCATCAGGTACAAGCAACATGAAATTCATGATAAACGGTGCCATCACTATCGGAACGCTTGACGGTGCAAATGTCGAGATAGTTGAAGCGGTCGGAAATGACAATGCTATCATATTCGGCATGACTACTCCCGAGGTCAGACAGCTCCAGAAGCAGGGTTATTATCCGTCAGTTCCATACAACAATAACGGTATCATCAGACAGGCTGTTGACGGCATACGTTCCGAATTCGGCTTTGATGAGCTTGCAAATTATCTTGCTACAAAGGATACCTATATGGTACTTGCCGATTTTGCCGACTATTCTCTTGCTCAGCAGAAGGCTTCAAGACTTTATGCCGACACAAATACATGGAACAGAATGTCCCTTGTCAATATCGCAAAAGCAGGACGTTTTGCCGCAGACCGTTCTATCCGTGACTATGCAAATACTATATGGCAGATAACTCCCGTTGATATGAATCAGAAGCAACAATAATTTTTTATATCAGACAGCGTAAAAAACAGCCGCAGAGATTTTTTGATATCTCTGTGGCTGTATATTATTTTTATACTTAAAAAACGTGAGTTCGCATTCCGAACACAGTGAGGAATCTTCAAAAGATTCTTCGTCGCTGTCGCTCCTCAGAATGACAGTATAATAATTTTTCGTTTTCATCGAACTCACGTTAAAAAAATACCTCTGCAGAAAAATCTTCTGCAAAGGTATTTTACTTTTATTCTGCTTTTTTCTGTTTCTGAGCCTTGATGACCTTGAGACGAGAAAATTCTTCCCTGTCCTTTTCCTCGAGTGCATCGGATATGAATTTCACGGTTTCCTCAAATCGGGGTATCATTATGTTCTTCAAGGCATTGGCACGTTTTTGGGTTTTCTTTATAGCATCTGCAAGACGATATACACTGTTTTCAACTTCGGCAAGGTCTGCCGTGAGTATCTTTACTTCTCTGAAACACATATATGCTTCATCAAAATTAGCATCGGTCGAACCCAGTCCATAAAATATACCCTTTTCCTCCATAGTTTCATCTATCGTTACAATGGGTATCTCAACACCCATGACACTCCTGTATGACAGCTTGAGAGAATCATCAACGGGAACGGTCTTTGCAAGGTCATCTATATATCCCAGTGTTATATTAGCCTTCTGAAGTGCAAGATAAGCCTTGCTGTAGGTAATATCTATCTTATCCTGTATTTCAGATGCCCTGTCGATAAGCGTCATCATCTCACGGACAAGGATATTCCTCTTTTTATCCAGCAGTTCATAGCCTGTTCTTGCAAGTGAAAGAGATTTTTTAAATGTCATCAAGTTTCCTTTTGTAGGTACTGCCTGTACTGCCATTATCTGACCTCTCCTTTACACTCAATCTTCATCATCATTTTTATTTTCCTCACCGCTGAAGCTGTCAAAATTCAGTCTTTCGGTGTCTGAAATATAATATCTGTCCAAAAGTGTATCATCAACACGGTCAAGCTCTGTTCTCGGCAAGGTAGAAAGAAGTTTCCAGCCCAAATCAAGACTTTGTTCAATAGTTCTGTTCTCGGTATATCCCTGATTGACAAAATGCTGTTCAAACAGCTTGCCAAACTCCATATATTTCTTGTCAACGGGAGAAAGTTCTTCTTCACCGATAACAGATGCAAGTGAACGTGCGTCCTGTACTCTTGCATAAGATGCAAAAAGCTGATTTGCAAGAGCCTGATGGTCAGCCCTTGTATAGCCCTCACCGATACCGTCCTTCATAAGTCTTGAAAGTGACGGCAATACAGATACAGGAGGATAGAAGCCTGCACCTTCAAGTGCTCTGTCAAGAACTATCTGACCTTCTGTAATATATCCTGTCAGGTCAGGTACAGGATGTGTAATGTCATCATTAGGCATTGTAAGTATGGGTATCTGAGTAACGGAACCTGTACTTCCCTTTACCATTCCTGCACGTTCATAGAGTGAAGCAAGGTCTGAATACAAGTAACCCGGAAAGCCCTTTCTTCCGGGAATCTCTCCTTTTGAAGATGAAAATTCACGCAAAGCCTCTGCATATGATGTCATATCAGTCATAATTACAAGAACGTGCATATTACATTCAAATGCAAGGTACTCAGCCGCTGTCAATGCACATCTCGGAGTAAGAGTCCTTTCTATTATCGGGTCATTTGCAAGATTGAGGAACATTACAACTCTTGACAAAACACCGCTTTGGTCAAAACTTCTCCTGAAATAGTCTGCAACGTCATTTTTAACACCCATTGCCGCAAAAACTACACAGAAATTATTGTCTTCATCATCTGAAATTTTCGCCTGTCTTACTATCTGTACTGCAAGCTCATTGTGTTTCATACCCGAACCGGAAAATATAGGTAATTTCTGTCCTCTGATAAGTGTCATAAGAGTATCTATTGTAGAGATACCTGTATTGATATAGTTTCTCGGATAAATTCTTGATACAGGATTCATCGGAGTACCGTTGATATTAGCTTTTTTCACGGGATAAACATCACCCAAGCCGTCTATCGGTACACCTGCACCGCTGAATACACGTCCCATTATTTCGGGTGACAATGCCAGTTCCATCGGTCTTGCTTTGAGTCGGGTTCTTGTATTGTCAAGTGAGATGGACTTTGTACCCTCGAATACCTGTACGACTATTCTCTTACCCTCTATCTGTACTATTCTGCCGTGACGGTAGGTACCGTTGTCAAGACGTATATCCACCATTTCCTCAAAGGAGGCATCCTCGACATTATCCAGCACTATCAGAGAGCCGTTTATTTCCTTTACACCAACATAATCTATTATCATTTTCTTTCCCTCCTGTTCAGTTAGTCAGCTTTGCAAGAGAGCTGTCAATATCGGCGATAAGTTGGTCAAACATTTCAAGCTTATCATTCGGGATATCATACTTCATTTTTGCAAGTCTTTCAAACAATCCTGTCTGAGTTATACCCGAAATAGGTATTGCTGCTGCAATTATACGCTTTGACTTATTATATAAATGAAGTATGGCTTTCATCATCAGCTTCTGCTTTTCGAGAGGAACGAATGTATCATCTTTATGGAAAGCATTCTGCTGAAGGAATCCTACACGGATAGCCTTGGCCGTTTCAATTACAAGTTTTTGGTCATCAGGCAATACATCTGAGCCTATCAGCTTTACTATTTCCATAAGATTACTTTCTTCATGCAGAAGTGAAGTGATTTTATTTCTGTATTTGATAAAGTCATCACCAAGATTTTCCCTATACCATGCGTCAAGGTCGGTGAAATACTCGCTGTAGCTGTTCATCCAGTTGATAGCCGGATAATGTCTTGCATATGCAAGGGCTTTATCCAATGCCCAGAAACATCTTGTAAATCTCTTTGTATTCTGAGTTACAGGCTCAGAGAAGTCCGAACCCTGCGGAGATACTGCTCCTATGATAGTTACAGAACCCTCACTTCCGCAAAGTGCTTCAACACGTCCTGCTCTTTCATAAAATTCTGAAAGTCTTGACGGCAAATATGCAGGGAAACCTTCCTCGGCAGGCATTTCCTCAAGTCGTCCGGATATTTCACGGAGAGCCTCTGCCCATCTTGAAGTAGAATCCGCCATGATAGCAACGTGATAACCCATATCACGGTAATATTCAGCCAGTGTCAGTCCTGTATAAATAGATGCTTCACGGGCTGCAACAGGCATATTTGAGGTATTTGCAATAAGTACAGTTCTGTCTGTCATAGGTCTGTTGGATTTCGGGTCTATAAGCTCAGAAAATTCATCAAGAACCTGACTCATTTCATTTCCACGCTCACCGCAGCCTACATATACGATTATATCAGCGTCACACCATTTAGCCAACTGGTGCTGGTTCATAGTCTTGCCTGTTCCGAATCCTCCCGGAATTGCCGCTGTACCGCCCTTTGCAATCGGGAACATAGTATCCATTACACGCTGTCCCGTGATAAGCGGAATAGTTGCAGGCAGTCTTTCTTTACATGGTCTTGCATTTCTGATAGGCCACTTCTGGCAAAGTGTCAGTTCATGCTCGACACCCTTTTCATCTTTAATTGTAACGATAGTATCCATTAATTTATACTTGCCGTTTGGCTGTACACTCGTTACAGTACCACTCAATGTCGGCGGTACGATAAATCTGTGTTCGATGATGGCAGTTTCAGGACAAGTCGCATATATCTGACCGCCCTCCAATACATCACCGACTTTTGCTTTTATCTTGACATTCCAGTATCTGTTCAAGTCAAGCGAAGAAACAGCCGCACCTCTTGAGATAAAAGAGCCGCTTATTTCCTCGATAGCCTTCAACGGTCTTTCGATACCGTCAAAGATATTGTCAATAATACCCGGTCCAAGCAGGACATTCATCGGAGCACCTGTTCCGACTATCGGGTCACCGGGTTTCAAGCCTGTTGTTTCCTCGTAAACCTGAATTGTAGTCATTTTATCGTTTATACCGATAACCTCGCCTACAAGACGGCTTTCACCAACATAGACCATCTCCATCATAGAGAAGGTTCTTGTATTTCTGACGGTAACAACAGGACCGTTTATTCCGTAAATAACATCACTCACCGGTAAATTCACACTCCAATTCATTCGGTCACTTTCAAGCCTGAATTTTCACAGAACCATTCTCTTTGCTGTGAAAGTCTTGTATCAAGAGTTTCATCGGCGAGAAGTCCCATTTCACGGCTTATTCCCGTAATACCGCCTATTATTATCTCGTCTGACGGCTGTACATCGCATTTTTTGCCAAATGCGGATATTATCTTGTTTTTGAGCTTCATATCCCTTTGATTGACATACAAGACAACATCATCAGCCGTCAGCTTCTGAGAAATTTTCTTAACGCTTTCAAGCAGTTTTTCAGTATACTTATCCGTATTTGCAAATTCAATTAATTTTTCCTTTGCACGGTCAAAGACTTTGTCTTCAATTTCCTGACGCTTTACAAAAGTACTTTTACGGCTTTCATTTTCAGCCTTTGAAAGTTCCCTTGCAATACTCGTATTTATAGCCGACATTTTTCTCTGCAAAAGGACATACGCTTCTTTCAAGCCGTCCTCCTCAGCCTTGTTTATTTCCTTTTCCTTGAATTCTTCGGCTTCTGATTCCAGCTTGCTTCTCTGTTCGGCAGCATACTTTTCTATTGCTTTCAAAAAATTATCGGTCTTGCTTACTATATCGGGCATAAATTTCCCTCCTTTTTCAACCGGCGATGTGCAAATCAATTGCTAATTGCTCATTGCTAATTGCTAATTATATTTTGACTCCTATGGCTTCTCTGACATAACGGGTTATAGAGTCCTTTGCACGACCGCTGCCGTGTCTGTCGGGAATCTCGACTATAAGCGGCTGTTTGCGGTTCAGTTTCAGGTCATAGACGAGTTCGGGACAAAGCTGCACAAGCCTTTCCGTCATAAGTATGACCGCTACATCCTCCATATCCATAGCTTTTTTGAGAGTTTCCCTTACTTCGCTGTCCTCATGGACAACTACGCCTTCAATTCCTGCAAGGTGCATTCCCATGAGTGTATCGACATTATCGCTTATTAAATAGAATTTCATAGGCTCACCCTTTTTTTATCAAACCTTGGATATGATAAGGATAGATACAAGAAGTCCGTAAAGTGCGACACCTTCGCCGAGTGCAACAAAGATAAGTGCCTTACCGAAAGCCTTGGGATCTTCGCTTGTAGCACCGATAGCTGCAGGAGCTGCACCGCCAACGGCAATACCGCCGCCGATACCTGAAATACCTGTTGCAAGAGCTGCTGCCATCATTGATATACCCATGTTCAGGTCACCTGATGTTGCTGTTTCAGCCGCTGCTTCGGGTTCAGCCGCAAATGCCACAAGTGACATTGCAAGACAAGCAACACTGACAAGACCAAATGCAATAACCTGACTTAAAACAGCTCTTTTTCTTGTTCTTTTGCCGAGAGCGACCATTTTATAAGCATAGCACATTGAGCCGGCTAAAAATACTGCCGGTATTATCATCAAAATATATTCCAACATGACAAAATCCTCCAAAATTTTAATTTTTTTAAATATCATTCTTTTTCTTTCTGAGCCTTGATAGGCTTGAAAGCACGACCTTCACCGATATAGAAACGGCTGAATATTTCATAGTAGTCGAGACGGAGTACCTGAATTGCAACTAAGAGGGCTTCAAGAGCCATAACGATACCGTTGCCTAGTACAAGTGCTATCGTATAGCCGACTACATTACCCGCCATTTCTGCAAGAGTAAATACAACGAGCATCATACCTGCATGAACAAGTATATACGCACCTACACGCAAAAATGACATTGTATTCGTAACATAGCTCAGGCATACCTCAAATACCTCGAAGAAGCTCTGCATACAGTATTCGCCCCATTTAAAGCCCTTGTGCTTCTTTTTTTCGATAAGCATACCGAGAGGCTCTCTGAGGAATATTGCAACAAGCGGTATGGCTATCAGCAGGATTATATAAACAGGTGTCATCACTTGTATATTGAAGAACATCTGCAGTACAAGACCTACAAGAAGCGAGACGTAGAACAAAAATCCTGCAACGCCGTTTGCACCGAACAGGGCATTTTCAAGGTCTTTACGCTTGACTGATGAGAATATATTGACTATCATGGACGTCGCAATGGTAACAAAGCCTATTGCAACAGAGCCGTAGATTATCATATTTATACTGTCGGATTCCATAACTTCAAACAACTTTCCGTTTGTACCGAAAAGGGCTGAATGTATGCCGTCAAGGGCGTGTTCAAATCCGAATACCGAGCCGTAGAGGAATCCGAATATCATTCCCGATATTCCGCACGGAACAAGTATTTTGCCTATTTCCATCTTCTTGAATTTCCACATCAGAAAACCGACTATTGCAAGGATAAGTCCCTGACCGACATCACCGAACATTATTCCGAAGAACAATGTATAGGTTATTGCCACGAACAAGGTCGGATCGACCTCATTATAATTCGGCAAGCCATACATTTTGACATAAAATTCATACAGCTTTACGAAAGGCGGATTTTTCATTATAACGGGAGGAGAATTTTTCAGTTCATCCTTGCCGTCCGTGAGAGAGTATTCAACACTTTTGATACCGTCAAGGTGTTTCGTAAAATACTTCTCATTATCAGCGGGAATCCAGCCTACAAGGATAAAACTCTTGTTGTATTTATAGACATAGCGTTTTATTTCATTGTAGGAATCAAACTCCTGCAATTTACTGTAATAGGCACTGCATTTTGATTTTTCATCCTTGAGGAATTCATCAATTTTTTTCTGTACCTCGCCAAGCTCTTTTTCGAGCGAATCAAGTTCTTTTTCAAGAGAAGCCTTGTATTCCTCGGGAGTTCCTGCAATCTTGGGGATATCCAGCTTTTCAAAGTAGAGAGAGGAGAATATCCTGTCGACCTCCTCCTTCTGTTCGGGCGGAGTAAAATATGCTCCCCAATAATGTGTACTGTCGCTCGTGTACGGGAAGAAAAGCACATAAGGATTTTCCGCATACTGTGAGAGCTTTTCATAGCTTTCAGTGGGCATCCTGCCGAAATTCGGGGTAATGAACTCACACTGCATTATTTCGGTAAAATTTATCTTGCTTCCGACAAAATGACTTACCTTTTCGATATTTCGCTTACAGGTATCTATATCCTGCTGTAAGCGGAGTTTTCTGTTTGCAAGACTTTCCGTCTTTGAAACGAAGTAGCTGACATATTTGAATACAGCACTTTCACCCGCATTAAAATCCTCGGGCTTTGAATATTCGAGCCTGAAGCCGAGAAGCTGGGCTGAATTTTCAAGCTCCTGCATAGGTGCAGTATAGGGATTTTTGGTATGCAGAGGGACAAAGCTCTGAGTGTCGGAATAGAATGACATAGCGTCATCGGGGTGGAACATCTGTGAATCACCGCAGAATTTGACCACCTTTTCAAGCTCCGACATCATTCCTATTATGCTTATTGCTTTTACCTGCTTCACTGACACGAGATCACCTCCTTTTTTTAATAAAAAAATAAGATTTTATTTGATAAGAAGCCTTGACTTCTCGTCAGCAGGGATATTATATCGTGTAGCTTCGATCAGGTTAATGATATTTTTAAGCTCTATCTCACGCAGATATACATAAGATATCATCACGATAGTCGGATTGGGTGAAAGTCTCAGATGATGCCTGCAGTAATTGTATATCATTGCATCTGTCATCTGAGTGGGATCATTGTACTGTAATTTTGACATAAGTCTGCCGAGATATGTCGTTCTTGAAAGCTCGAATATTTCAGAAACACTTTCTGCCGAGCAGAGATCTGAGAGAATTTTCTTTGACAGTCTGCCGTATGGTATCAGAAGCGGTACTATCTGTTCCTGAGTAAAATGATAATATTTTTTTAGTCTTATTATCCTTGACATATTTTCAAAATCAAGCATTGCAGAAAAAATATCTCTCAGTTCCTTTCTGTCACCCTTATTTTTTCCCTCAGCCATAGTTTCAATTACCTTGGAATAATTTTTGTTTTCAAGGGCAATCTCAAGCTCTGTTATATTTATCTTAGAGTTGTCCTTGGGACGGAATCCGAGCATCACCTGATAATACCATGTACCCTTCATGGCACTCATCATATCGTCATATGAACGGACTGATGCAAGAGCTTTGAGGCTTATTTTTGAAAATTTATCAAGTGATAAGGGCATTGAATAGACATATTCCTCCGCCTTGCCTATGTTTACGAGCATGAGACAGCGGATTATCTGTTCAATCTCCATTTTAGCTATGATAAAATCCGAAAATGCAAGTGTATCCTCAAGGGCATATCTTGACAGGGCGAATACATCAAAATAAATATTCTGACGCAGGACAGGCTCAAGCTGACCACGGTGTATTTCAGTCTCATTGAGACCGCTCATAACTGAAGCATAATTGGTACGCTGCTTGAGATAAGCTGCTATCTCAGCAACGGTCTTGCAGTCCATGAGATTCTGATAATCAGTATCCTTAAGGCATTTTCCGTACATTGCACGGGCTTTTGCAAGAATAGCGTTTGATGACTGTGAGGACATTTTGATATCCCCCCTTTCAATTTGTGGTAAATAAAACTCTTATAGATCTGCAATAACTCTTGATACAATCTCATCAACCCATTTGTCGCCGTTATCTGCATATAATTTTTCAAGTTTTTCCGAAACAGCCTGATTTTTAGCCTGAATGCCTGCTAATTTTTCATCGGCACGCTTCTGAGCCGTCTGCTGATTTATTGCGATACGTTTTTTGGCTCTTTCCAGATAATCATTCTTGATAGTTTCCTTTTTGATGACTACCTGATGCTCATAGTCAATTTTGGTTTTCTGAGCCTTTTCGTTGAGTTCACGGGCTTTTTTGTCCATTTCGACAATTTTGGCGATCATATCTTCCATAAAAAACACCTCCCTGTATTCCTTTAATTATATACTTATTTTTGCCAATTTACAAGTGACAAGAGAATTATTCTGTAAAAAAGAGTGAAGATGAAATATCTCCACTCTTTATAATGATTCCTCGCTTGGCTCGGAATGACATATTGCAATTTATTCGGTAATAAGTCCTGCAAGATACTGATTATAAATATGCTGATCCATAGTTGAAGCATAATAAGCCACAGCATCTTCATCATCTGTTGCAGATTTATGACAGAAGTAGAAGTAGTTTGTATCATTCGGCGATACAGCCGCTTCGATAGCTGCAAGACCGGGATTACATATCGGACCTGCAGGCAGCCCTTCATAATCATAGGTGCTGTATTTGCTCACATAGGTATTTCTTATGGATACAGGAACATCTGCCTGAGTCGAGTACGGATAGAACAGTGTCGAGTCAAGCTGGAGGAATTTAAGACCTGATTCACCATACCAGCTCACACCATCATTTTCGAGAGTATCAAGACGGTTGTGCATTACAGATGATATCATGTACATATCCTTTTCATCAGCAGCCTCTGCCTGAATGAGTGAGGCAAGAGTCAGAACATCCTCCATAGTCATTCCAATACTTTCGGCACGCTGTTCTATGGTGACCTTCTTTTCAAAGCCTGCAACACGGGATTTTGTCTGGTATATCTTTCTTCTGTAATTGGCAAGGAACTTTCTTACAACTGTATCAAGGTCTTCATTGACATAAAAGTCATAGGTATCGGGGAAAAGATATCCCTCGAGCTTATAATAACGGTCTTTTGAATTCTTTATATTATTTATGAACTCATAGTCCTCATCAAACTGGCTGGAATTGCATATATCAAGAAAATCCTGCGAATTGCATACTTTATTTTTTTCAAGCAGCTTCGCATAATCGACTATGTTCATACCTTCAGTGAAGCGGATGGTAACTATATCCGTTCTGTTCATATCGGATCGGAGATAGTTTATAAGTGCCTGATAATCCTTATTTGTAGCGACATCAAATGTACCCTGAGTAAAGCCTGCAGTTTTTTTGGTCACTGTGGCATACATCTTGAAGAAAAACGGATTTTTTATAATATTGTTTTCATACAGGATATCCGTCACCTGATCAATGTCTGCACCGCTCGGGATAGTTACAGAGACCTTTTTTTCTTCTTCCCTGCCAACTGCAAGCAGATCGTTCACACCGACCATTATATATTCTCCGAGGAGTATTGAGACCAATACGACCATTGTAAGCCACACTACTCTGAATACGATTATATTGTGTTTTGCCTTTGATTTTCTTCTTTTGCTGGCAAGTGCACGTTTTTTTCTCCGCATTTTTTTATCGGCGGTATATATAGATCCGGAATACGCCTCACCGCTGGATATATCGGTATTGTCATTCACTCCGAATTCATCAACGAAAACAGCACTGTCATTTTCGGAAGCATTTGAAGAACTGTTTATATCCTCGGTTATATTTTCCTGATAAGATTCGTCATGATCAAAATCTATCTTGAAATTCGCAATTTTTTCCTGTCTTTTCTTTTGAAGCTCGTCACTCAAAACCTTCACTCCTCGTTTTTATATCGTGAACTGCATTTTCTGAAATACCTGTCAGTAACAAGTATATCCACCGACCTGTCATAAAAACCTCTGGGCAGTTTCCATTTAACGCAGTTACTATAGCAGATACCTGCCGTTGTACCTGTGAATTCGGACAAAAAGCGGTCATAATATCCTTTGCCGTAGCCTATCCTGTAGCCGCTGACATCAAATACCATTCCGGGAACGATACAAAAGCAGTCCTTATAATTCTTCAGTTTCCTGCATATATCTGTTTTTGGTTCAAACAGACCGAATGAACTTATTTCAAGATCATCAGTTGAATTTATAAAATAAAAGTCCATTCCGAAGTCATCTGTACATTTAGGGACTGCAACACATTTTCCGTCATCAAGAGCTTTTTTTATCAATCGTCTTGTATCCACTTCAATATCAGTTGAGATATATGTAAGTATCGTTTTTGCATTTTTATATTGATAAAGACCTGTCAGTGTCTCCATTATTTTACGGTCACACATTGATCTTTCATCCTCGGACATATTTGTACGCAGCAGCTTATACTTTTTTCTCAGCTCATCCTTTTTATATTTTATACTCTGTTTCATGGTCTGCACTGAATAGATTTCTTTATATCATCAGATTTTTCCTGTCCCTTGAGGAAAGTGAGCATAGCAAGGGCAAATTCAGTGGATACCCCCATTCCTTTTGCCGTGATTATATTTCCGTCACACGAAACATATTCGCTGTCGATTTGTGCATCGAAAAGATCACGTTCAAAACCAGGAAATGCAGTAGCCTTTTTGTCCTTAAGGATGCCCATATGACCAAGTATTGAAGGAGCAGCACATATCGCACCGATAAGAAGATTCCTCTCAAAGCAGTAATTCACAGCTTTTATAACTTTATTGCATTTTTCGAGATTTCTTGTACCGGGCATTCCTCCGGGAAGGATTATTCCTTCAACATCATTGAGAAGGTGAAATTCCGAATCGGATATATCAGCCGTTACAGTTATATTATGTGAGCCTTTTATTTCTTTACCGCCTATACCTACAGTTGTAACTCCGAGTCCGCCTCGTCTGAGGATATCAACAGGAGTCAGTGCCTCTATTTCTTCAAAACCGTTTGCCAAAAATAAATATATCATTCTATAAACCCTCCGCTCTTTAATAAAAAACATTATCGCTTCCATTATATATAAAAACAAAGCAAAAAACAAGCAGTTTTGACAAGTTTTTTTTAATTTCTTCTCTTACGGCTGACTGCAAGTGAAACAGAGCTTACAAGAAGAAGCAGACCGACAAATAATAATGCATAAAAAGAATTTATCTCACTATTTTCATCAAGGTAACTTTCAGGTGATGTTTCAGACAATTCTTCCGATACATCACTGCTTTGCTGAATCACTTCGGGATATTCTCCGCTGAAGTCAAACTCTATTTTCTGTATACTATCATCATCAGATATGCTTATCAAAAAATATTTTTCGTTAACGGAATAATACTCGGGTACAAACAATATTTCCGCCAGGTAGACATCAGGAAGAAGACTGTCAAAAATTATTATGCCGTTCTCGTCAGAATATGCTGTCCTATTGCCCAATGACATCATGACGTCCTTAACAGGTTTGTTATTTTGGTCTATGAGTTCAAAAACCGCTTTTTTATATGCAACAGCATCGGCTATTTTTATTTCGGTAAAATTATAAGCTCCGTCATACGCTCTGTATGCAATCTTAAGTGCCGAAAACGGTGATATGTTTGTACGGGTAATAAACTGCAGCTTCATCAGTTCGCTATATAAAGATGTTATATCATAGATATATGAAACAGAACCGTCAGCATTTTCTATCCTTTCATCAATAAACAACGCATCAGATGAGATAAAACTGCCGAGTATGAGATCATCAAGCCTGTCGGCATAATCATATTTTTTTGTTTTATTATTATATGCAGCCGTATAAAACTCAAAGCCATTAACATAACGATCATCCCTTGCCGTAAGACGAAGATATATATTTTCATCCGACTGGTATGTTTCAGAGGAGATAACCTGAGGCTTTTGCGAATCGACTGAAAATCCGCATTGTGAGCTGTAAATATTCTCCGAGAGACTGCCGTTTGAAGTCATGGTCTTTGCAGAAACGGTATATATATAATCTCCGTCAGCCAAATTTGAAAAAAATTCGGCTATCTCACTGCTATCGTTACTTATTTGCTCATATATAGTCTTATCCTTTGTTATATGACCGTAATTCTTACTGAAAAGCTGTTTGTTATTTTTATCCGAAACTGTCACAGTAAAATCAAAACAGTCACGGATAACATCAATATGAGGTATGATATAGGCATTTTTAAGATTTGAAACAGAATAATAATTTCCGACAGTATTCTTTGAAACAGAGATATCATCCTTCAAAACAACAGGCTCTGCAACAGCATTATAATCTGCTGCCACAAAAGACATTCTGTTGCCTTCATTTGCAGGATAAAACGGATCAATACTGCCCCATTCACCGAAAAATCCCATAAACGGAAGATTAAGTGTTCTGCCCGCAGCATTTTCCAAAACAATAAAGCCGTCTATATAAAATCCGTCAGGGAAATATGCCTTCATAAATTCATCTGCTTTTTCACTGTCTATCTCTATTTCAGCATCAAGCTCAAATTCTCCAAACGGCTCTACAGCTATTTCTTCAAATATCTCACCATTATGTTTCAGACTTATCTCTGCAATATCCCTGAGAGAATACGGCTCAAGAGTATTTATTCTTTTATCATCTGATAATTCAGGCTTGTCCGTCTGAATAAAATACTCTGCCGAAAACGTCTGATGCTCTGATGAAATATTTTTTATTTTAAAGGAAAACTTATATTTTCCATCGGTTCCGTCACCGATATTTGCAACGGGTGTTTTTGAATCAGTGACTTCAAGATATGCTCCCGAAGCCGTCACACTTGCAATATCAACTCTGCCCGCTCCCTGTTTGCGTGGAGATATATACAAAAGCTCGTCATCTTCATAAGAATATGTTTTGACAGGTTCGGCATTGCACATGATAACCGATATTATCGTTTCTGACTGCTCGGCAAGGGACATACTATTGAACCACTCATATCCCGACAGATACTGCTTTACGACTGCATAAGAACCTGAAACAAGTGCTGTTGAGACAGATGTACCCGACATATATCCGTATTCACCGTCAGAATCTGCTGAAAGGACATTTTCACCGACAGATGTTATCTCAGGCTTTAATTTCAAATCATCTGTAACTCCCCATGATGAATATTTTGACATTGTATTACCGTTGTCACTGTCGATAAGTACAGAATCCTGACCTATCCCGAATATTCCCTGCGGATATGCTTCAAAATACCCTGTATATCCGTCATCAAGAAAGATCATTGGGATATATTCCTTTTCAACAGTGCTGATGTTATTATATGCATTATCCTGAAAATCACCGCTGTCAATGACTGCCATAGCCTTTGCACCTGCAAAGAATGCCTGTCTTGCGTGTTCCTCCCAGTCATAGCCGTCACGCTCAACTATCACTATCTTATCCTGAGTCTGTGAATAATCAAATTTTCCCGATTCATCGGGAGAAAGATAAATATATTCATTTTCATCTTGTGAGATATCCTTGAATATCAGGTCATGATTTTCTGAATATATATCACTGTAATAAAAATAATTTCCGTTAATGGATATATAATCAGCTTTTATTTTATCATTTGCTGATGATGCCACTGAAAATGTATCACGACAAAGAACATTCAGTTTTCCGTGATCTATATCATATGTTTCCAATTCTTTTTCAGACTCATCATTTCCGCACGGGGATATTATAACAGTTCCTGTATTTATCAGCTTCTCAAACGGCTTTTTGAATATATCATCCGTACCGTCCATTGCCATACTTATGTTTATAACATCAACATCCAATTTTGCACAGTCATCAAGTGCTGAAAGGACTGCATGGGAATTTGCAGACATATTTCCGCCCGATACCTTCATCAATGCAAGCTGAGAATCATATGCTATCCCATGAAAAGCATTTTCATCATCTCGACCGTTGTTTCCGCCAATAAGTGCAGCTATATGTGTACCGTGACACAGATTCATATCGTATGTATCTGTATCATTTTCATAATAATCATAGGAATATATTATTTTATTATTTTTTACGATATTTTCAGGCTTATACTTACCGCTGACACTGAAGCTGACAGCTTTAAAAATATTGTCAACATCACTGCTGTTATATTTTCTGACAGACGGCTCAACAGAAAATGCCTCATGTGATACATTGAATTCAGAGTCTATAACAGCAATAAGTGTATTGCTGCCGTCAAGCTCAGAATTGTAATTAAGCAGTGCCAATTCCTGTTCAGAAATATCTCTTATACTTGCGGGATATTCGGAAATATCCTGACTATAGAGAACAGAATCGGATATCATTACACTCTTGACACCGTTTATTTTTTCAATTTTTTCCCTTGCACTCATAGGTGCCTTGACGGAAAACCCGTTTATCAAGGCACAATATACACGGCTGTCGGAAAAATCATAGTCCTTTATCAGCTTTTGGATACTTGCTTTGATAATAGCCTGATTTTTCCTGATTGTATCACAGCATACCTTTCCCTCATTCGTCAAAACAAGCTCCGGAATATTTCTGTATTTTCCGTTGGAATTTATCACGGTATCTATAAGAGGCTCTCCTGTAAGCTCAACTATAAAAACTACTTTCTGATCATTTTTAGCAATAGTTTCCTTTGGTTTTTGCTCCTGTTTCTGAGGGGGCTTGACTATTATATTGGAAGCCTTGGAAACATCACTGCTGTCGGAGATATCCTTATCCCTGTCAGTATATTTTGAATTTGCTATCGGCAGTGCAAAAACCGATGTTATAAGCAATACCGCAAGCAAAGAAAACAACGCTCTTTTTTTCACATTAAATTCTCCCTTTATCTGTTGAGAAGCAAAGCTGCCGTTACAGCGATTATTTCACGGGTAGTAAAATTCGCTGAAAGATATGTCGGAGTCTTTGCCGAAACTGCTCCACATTCATAGCCCATACGCTTTGCAATCAGAGCCGCCCTCATTTCATGAAAGCCGTCTGTCACTATCGCCATTTTTTCATTGAGACCGTTTTTCTTTATTATCTCCGCTGAAAATTTGATATTCTCATTGGTATCAGTTGATTTATCTTCCATATAAATCCTGTTTTCATCAATCCCTTTATCAATGAGTTCATTGCGTATACATTCTGCTTCACTTATATTCTCACCTTTGCCTTTGCCACCTGATACAACACATTTTGCCTGCGGATTCATCACAAGATAATCAAACGCTGCATCTATACGCTTTCTCAACATAAGACTCGGATTATTCCCACGCACCTGACACCCCAATACCACAACAGTCGCATCTTTATCGGGAGTTCTTTTGGCAAAGTATGACATCAGTCCCAATATGACACATACCCATATCATCAGCAGTGCAATCATAACACATACAATTCTGTAAATTATCCTTAACGCCCTCTTTTGTTTGATTTTTTTTATAATATCGGATAATTTATCCCAAAATATACAGCACACTCCAATAAGTCCAAAAAACAGCGTTCCCATAACACTGCCTATATTTATTATCCTTGAAATGACATACCAATATATCATTGCACATGATAACGAAAAAATCATAATTCTCAAAGGAACTGTAAAATATCTTGTTTTCATAAAATCACTCCTGACTTTTATAGTAAACTACAAAATAAATTGCTCTATGTCATTCCGAGCAAAGCGAGGAATCTTTGAAAGATTCTTCGTCGCTGTCGCTCCTCAGAATGACAGGTCACTCGGCTAACATGAAGAATTAGATTTTACAATTTATTAGTTTATTTTACTATTCCATTAACCCAATGTCAACACAAAAAAGAAAAACATCTTTCTGCAATTTCAGAAAGATGTTTTAGATGGTGGGGACAATAGGGCTCGAACCTATGACCCTCTGCTTGTAAGGCAGATGCTCTCCCAGCTGAGCTATACCCCCATTCAGTTTTTGCGTTCCTCTCTCGGAACAATATGTATTATATCACAGTGTTTTTGAAAATGCAAGAGTTTTTTTAAATTTTTTTAAAAAATTTTTCAAAAAAGCGGAGAGCGAAAAAATCTCCACTCTCCACTCTCAACACTTCACTCTATATTCAACTGCTGAATTTCATTCTCACACAATCCATTTTTGACTGTTCAGCCTGTTCTGACTTATACCAGCCCCTGTCCTCCATTTTGGAGTATATCTGTTCCTGAATATTGAGGGCGGTGTTCAGTGAATCCGAAAAGGTCTGGTGAACGTCTGCACTTGATGATTCGATAGTGCCGTGCATATACAAGTCACATACGCCTTTTTCAAGCAAAAGCATATTTTCCATTAAGTTTCTGTCGTCCATTGTGAATATCCCCCTCAAAGCAAGTTATAAAAATCACTGAATATCTGCTGGTGCTGTCTCTGTATCTCCTGTGCAAAGGCACGAAGTTCACTGTCCTGTATACGGCTGATAGTCTCCGAACACTGTGTATTGAAATACTTTTCGTGACCGAGAGCATCTTCTACATAGAGCAATTCCTTTGATGTCATCTTAAAACAACCTCCTGTTTGGCGACGAAGAATCTTTTGAAGATTCCTCACTGCGTTCGGAATGACATACTTCATTTCATCATTGTTAGAATATTTTTCAGTTATATCGAACTCACGTTAATAAAACGTCATTCTGAGGAACGCAGTTACGAAGAATCTTTCCAAGATTCCTCGCTTCGCTCGGAATGACATCATATTCATTTACTATGTTTCGAGGTGATTTTTATTGTGAAAAAGTTTCCGAATTTAATCAAGGATATTATCGGAGGAATTATTGTTGCACTCGTTTCGATACCGATATCAATGGGATATGCTCAGATAGCGGGACTACCTATGCAATACGGCTTGTATGGTTCTGTTATACCGATATTTTTATTCGGCTTGATAACTACATCAAAGGATTTTGTATTTGGTGTAGATGCTGCTCCTGCAGCTCTCACAGGTGCAGCAATAGCCTCTCTCGGAATTGCTGCTGAATCCGAACAGGCATTGTCAGCCGTTCCAACGATAGCATTTTTGGTAGGCTGCTGGCTCATGCTGTTGTTCATATTCAAGGCAGGAAAAATAGTGCAGTATATTTCCGAATCCGTCATGGCAGGATTTGTTTCGGGTATATGCTGTACTATCATATTAATGCAGGTACCCAAATTATTCGGTGGTTCTCCGGGTACAGGTGAAGGAATTGAGCTTATTGAGCATATCATTGAACAACTGTATTTATTCAACCCCGTTTCAGCACTTTTAGGAGTGATGACAATTACAATAATAATGCTCGGAAAGAAATTCATACCGAAATTTCCTATGTCCGTTGCAATGATGATAGCCGCTGTACTGTCAACTGTAATATTTCATGTAGATGATTACGGTGTCAAATTATTGCCTGACGTTGAGAGCGGTTTTCCGATATTCAATTTCAGACCGTATATACCGAGCATTGATATAATAACGGATATGGTATTTTCATCATTGAGTATAGCCGCTGTTATATTGTCGGAATCACTACTTGCTTCAAAGGGAAACGCCATGAAAGACGGATACAAACTAAATTCCAACAGGGAAATACTTGCATATTCCATAGCAAATTTTTCATCTGCAATAGTGGGATGCTGTCCCGTCAACGGCAGTGTTTCGAGAACAGGAATTGTAAGGCAGTTCGGGGCAAAAAGTCAGATACTTTCAGTTTCGGCTTCAATTACAATGGTACTTGTACTGTATTTCGGTACTTCCGTTATAAAATATATGCCTGTACCGATACTCACGGCAATAGTCGTTTCTGCATTGATGAATGCTTGTGAATTCGGTGTCGCAAAAAAAGCCCTAAAAACAAGCAAGCCTGAATTTTACATATTCCTTGCGGCATTCTTCGGAGTACTGATATTCGGTACAGTTGCAGGAGTTATAATCGGTATAGTTCTTTCATTTATAGCGGTTGTTATCCGTGCTGTGACACCGCCAAGAGCTTTTATGGGAGTTATCCCCGGTAAAGACGGATTTTTCACACTCGGCAGAAACAGTGAGGCTTTGCCGGTCAAGAATACTTTGATATACCGTTTCAGCGGAAATCTGTTTTTTGCAAATATAGATACATTCGAGAGTGATATTGAAAATGCTGTCATTGACGATACAAAAAATATAGTTATAGATGCCCGTGCAGTCGGAAGTATTGATATAACGGCAGCCGAAAGAATAGTTATGATGTATAAGAAATATTCAGAAAAAAATATACGATTTTATTTCACGGAACATATAGGAGAAGTCAACGATTTATTCAAGAAATTCGGTGAAACGGAATTTTTAAACAGCGGTGCAGTGAGAATGACTGTAACTCTTGCATTGAGAGATGCAGGACTTAAGCCTCCCTACCCCACTGAAAAGGATATAATAACTCCTCAAAAACAAAAAAGACTTCAGTATAAAAATTCCTTCAAACGCTCTGCAAGAGGAATTCAGGCTGAATTGGAATGGGTATTCGGTGAGGATGCAGAAAAATTCAAGTCTGACCTTGCAGATGAAATTTATCATAATGTCACAGAGCAAAAAGATTTTGACAATGATATTATAGAAACAGCCGAAAATAGCACTCACTGGGGAAAATTCAATCTTTTTGATGAAGAAGACCTACTTGACAGACTTGAACTTCGTCTGATAGAATTTTCGGAGAGTGACAAAGAACTTGACAAACTTGAAGAACTTATAAACAAAAGGCGTAAGAAGATAGAAGAAAAGATGCTGAAAATGGATTCTCATGTAATCGAGCGACTTAAAAAACAGCGTGAAAAATTCCTCAAAACTCTTGAAGAAAAAAATCCCACAGCTTATGAACATCTCATAAAATACCGTGAAAAGCACAAATAAAAAAATCTCCCTGTTTTCCTGACAGGGAGATTTTATATTATTCTTCATTTTTCTTTGTTTTGTCTTTCTTGTCTTTTTTGTCGTCTTTATCGGACTTTTTGTTTTCATCTTTTTTAGGCTGTTTGCTTGGGGTATCAACAGACGAAATAGCCCATTTTTTGAATCTCATTCTGGTTTTGTCACTGCCTGTTTCAACAACAACTGTTTCGTCATCATCACGGACGGCTATTATTCTTCCGACTATACCGCCTATGGTAGTAACATCATCACCTATCTCGATATTGTTACGAAGTTCTTCCTCCTGTTTCTGCTTAACTCTCTGAGGACGAATAAACAAGAAATAAGCAATTACCAGAACGACAGCCCATATACCGAGCATCATTGCCATTTGCCACGGATTAGTTTCAGCTGACGCCGACGCTGCTGCCGTGTCAAGAATATCAAATAACATTTTTTCCCATTCCTTTCAAAAAAATAATAAACTAATTATAACAAGTTTGCAGGTAACTTGCAAGAGTATTTTTATATTCTTTTATCAGAAACAGGAATATTATTTTATCTCTGTATTATCTGTTATCCCCATAATATAATCTATCGACACGTTGAATATTTTTGAATATGAAATAAGCAAATCAATTGGAAGCTTTCTTTTATTTTTTTCATATTGTGACAACGTTTGTTGTCCTATACCAAGCAGTTCGCTTAAATCTTCCTGACTCATATTATTTTTTTGTCTCAAAAACTTTATTCTTTCATAATATTCCATTTTCAAACTCCTTTACAATACAAAAAACATAATGATATATCAATATTATTTTTTGTATACCAGTATGATTTATATTCTTTTATCAAGAACAGGGATATATTTCTGATAAAATTCCTCAAAAGTATCATTTTCGAGACTTTCTCTTATTTTCATCATAATTGTATTGT
Source organism: uncultured Ruminococcus sp. (assembly GCA_902800065.1). Lineage (GTDB taxonomy): Bacteria > Bacillota > Clostridia > Oscillospirales > Acutalibacteraceae > UBA1213. Next base: position 19,227 of record CADCDE010000014.1, on the reverse strand, counting down.
AAAAATAAACATTGTGCATTACACAAAGACGCATTGCAAGCATTTCACCACTCTTGAAAAGATGCCTTATATACGCCCTTGTGAAATTACGGCATACAGGACAGTCACACTCTGTATCAAGGGGATTTTCGTCAAGGGAATATTTTTCGTTGAACATATTTCTTCTTCCGCTCCATGTGAATACATTTGCATGACGGGCATTTCTTGTCGGCATAACGCAGTCGAACATATCAACTCCACGGTGTACGGCTTCAAGAATATTCACAGGAGTTCCTACCCCCATTAAATAGCGTGGTTTATCTTGTGGCATATATTCCTCGACAACATCTATTATATGATACATTTCCTGTGCAGTCTCACCTACAGCAAGACCGCCTATAGCATATCCGTTAAGGTCTAATTCCCTTATACGCTTCATGTGGTCGATACGCAGGTCATCATAGGTTGCCCCTTGATTTATACCGAAAAGCATCTGCTGTCTGTTTATGGTATCCTCAAGTGAATTGAGCTCCTGCATTTTTTTCTGACAGCGGCAAAGCCATCTGTAAGTCCTGTCGCAGGAATTTTTGGTATAGTTATATTCAGCCGGATTTTCTATACACTCGTCAAAAGCCATAGCAATAGTTGAGCCTAAATCAGACTGTATCTGCATACTTTCTTCTGGTCCCATAAATATTTTATGACCGTCTATGTGAGAAGCAAAGGTCACGCCCTCTTCTTTGATATTGCGTAGTTTGGCAAGCGAAAATACCTGAAAACCGCCGCTGTCCGTAAGTATCGGACCGTTCCATCGGGTAAATTTATGCAGACCGCCCAATTTTTTGACATTTTCATTTCCCGGTCTCAGATGCAGATGATAGGTATTGCAAAGCTGCACCTGACAGCGAAGCTCTTTCAGGTCAAGTGCCGACACTGCTCCTTTTATAGCACCGCAGGTCGCAACATTCATAAATGCAGGTGTCTGTATAACACCATGAGGCGTGGTTATTTCACCACGCCTTGCTTTTCCGTTTTGTTTGATAAGTCTGTACATTATTCGTCTTTCTTGTCTTCCTTATTAGTCTCATTGGCGGCGGCTGCCTTGGCTTCTTCTATTTTTGCTTCCCATTCTTCTCTTGCCTTTGCAGCGAGTTTTTCTCTTTCCTCTCTTGTGGTGAATTTCATCGGATTGTCATTACCGTCAACAAGAGCTGTCATATCATTGTCATGGAATACAGCAACAGTTCCAACAGGCAACTGAAGTACTCTCAGGGCTTCTGAACGGAATTTGAACAACTCAAACGAATACAGCTTAAGATAATCCTCAGGCTTATGATTTTCCTCATTCGGATCATTGAGAAGTCCGAAATACCAGCCCGAATCACCGTTCTTTGAAGGTTCTGTCCTGTTCATATAAACATCTGTTGCATTCATAGCTTCCTTGAGTACAAGTATAGTATCCCTGAAGGTAGTAACCTCAGGCTTTACCTGAGACATTCCGACAGCTTCGACCTGCATATTCTGTGCCATAAGTGCAAGGGTAACATCATCTGTTCTGTCCTTGAAGGGATTTTTCTTGTAATCGTTTGTTTCAACAACATAGAATGCATTTCCGTCTTTGTCCTTTCTTTCACTTGTATAGAAGAATGACCATCCGAATCCCAGCACGAATTTACTGTCAAATATATCAGTATTGCCTTCACTTTCTATCTGTGTAAGAGTTCTGAAAATTGCACCAACAGCATTTTTAAGAGGATAATTAGAATACATTCTTACAGTTCTATCGTTTATTTTTGCTTCAAAAGTAATCATTATTTATAACGCCCTTTCTCAAAATCAATTTACATAAAATGATTGTATAATATTTTGTTTTTTTTGTCAATGTTTTATCTTAATTTTTACATATCAAAAAATTTCATTAATATTATTGCCGTTTTTTTAAATCTGTGATATATTTAATAAGTAATTTTCTATAGTAAATGTCAATGAAAATTTCCTTTTGTCATTCTGAGGAATGACAGCGTTTTGTCACCCTGAACGAAGTGAAGGGTCTTTTGAAGATTCCTCACTGCGTTCGGAATGACAAGGCTTTGCTCGGAATGACATAGAGCAATTTTTTATCGTTTACTATAAAATAATAAAAAGGATTGATACTTTGTGAAAAGATTTTTAGGAACTCTTATCGGAAAAATGGTATTTCTTGCCGAAAAAATAATGCACTACAATGCAAGCAGTTTTCCGGGAGAATTTGTACTGAAGCTGTTTCCGGATTATCTCAGGAACATAAAATATCCCGAGCTTGTCATCATGGTGACGGGAAGCTGTGGAAAAGGCTCTACAACACGAATTATCGCTGATTCCCTGCGTGAAAACGGCATGACAGTCGCACATAACCTTGAAGGCTCGAACCTGCTCAGCGGTGTTGCCTCGACTATTATCAAAAACATAAAATTTTCAGGAAAAGTTCCAAAGGATGCTCTTGTCCTCGAAACTGATGAACGCTATCTCAAATTCATCACCAAATATATAAAGCCGAATTATCTCGTAATAAATAATATTACCCGTGACCAGCCTCCAAGGCAGGGAGATTTTGATATCGTTTTCGGTGAAATTTTAAAAGGTATCCCCGAAAACACTCATATAATCGTAAACGGAGATGATCCAGTCACAAAAAAATTCTCTCTTTACAAAAATGATATAACATATTTCGGTATAGATAAATTTTTTGCAAGCTATGAAAATGACATAAATGATGTCAGGGATATAAATTACTGTCCGAAATGCAGTGCAAGGCTTGACTACAAATACCGTCATTACGGCAGTGTCGGGGATTTCAGATGTCCGAAATGTGATTTTGCGAGAAATACTCCCGATTTCTGCATAACCTCAGTTGATAAAGATACCAATGAAATAACCGTAAACAACAAAAGCAAAATAACAGCAAATGAACTGATACTCTTTAATTTATATAATTTAGCTGCTGCATATTCTGTTTTAAGTCTTGTCGGAATACCGGAAGATAAAATATCATCTTCGCTCAATGCACAGCATGTACAGAATAAGATTTATAAAGAGATGGTCAAAAAAGACAGAAAATATATTGCCCTCAACTGCAAGGCTGAAAACAATGCCACATATAATTTAGCTGTCATACATACAGCACTCGACAAATCTCCGAAAACTATTGTATTAGGTTTGCGTGAGATAAGCAGACGATATACTTTCTTTGACCTGTCATGGCTTTATGACATAAATTTTGAACTCCTCAATGATGATAATTTAAAGAATGTCATCTGTGCAGGTCCTTACAGATACGATTTTGCGACAAGAATAATGCTTGCAGGCATTCCAAAAGATAAAATAATCATCCTTGAAAACCTCGACCATGCAGGAAAGGTATTTGAAGAACAGACTCAGGGAACGGTTTACGGAATACTCAACTTTGACTATATAGAACCCTTTATAAATTCAGTGAATGAGATCGAATGAGGTGACTTTCAATGATAAAAATTGCAAATATATACTATGATCTGCTGAATCTCTACGGTGACACGGGAAACTGCAAGGCACTTGCATATCATCTCCGTGAAACAGGTGAAGAGGTCAGTGTTGATAACATAAGATTCGGTGATAATATAAATTTCAATGAATACAATCTGATATTCATAGGCTCTGGCACTGAAAATAATCTGAAGCTCGCCCTTGAGGATATTCTTAAATATAAAGATGATATTCTCAAGTACAAATCAAACGGCGGTTTTCTTATCGCAACAGGAAACAGCATCGAGCTTTTCGGGAAATCAGCTCTTGAAATTTTTGATTACACCGTTACATATAATGATGAAAGAATCGTCCGTGATGTATGCATCAAAACCTCTCTCTTTGACTCCGATATCATAGGCTTTGAAAATCACAGGGGGACGATTGACCGTGAGGAAAAGATGATATTGGATGACAACTTCATGCTGACATATACAATAGGTCCTCTGCTTGTCAGAAATCCAAAGCTGACAGACTATATAATAAAAAAACTCCTCAAAGATACCGACAGTGATACTTCAAAGGCAGATTATTCCTTTGAGGAAAAGGCATATGAAACAAGTCAGAATACTGATTTAAAAAATATAGCAGCAGAATAAAAAAATTTTTATAAATATTGTGCATTGTACAAATAAATGTGTTATAATTGTATTGACAGTTGCAGTATAAATTAAAAACTGAAAGGTGCGGATATAAATATGAGTATGGGAAAAATCCTTGTAGTAGATGATGATATAAATATTTGTGAGCTTCTGAGATTGTATATCGAAAAGGAAGGCTTTGATGTAGTTATCGCAAATGACGGCGGACAGGCTGTAACAAAATTCAAAACTGAAAAACCAAAGCCTGATCTTGTGATACTCGATATAATGCTGCCCGTTTTCGATGGCAGACAGGTCTGCAGGGAAATACGCAAGACCTCCCAGTGTCCCATAATAATGCTCACTGCAAAGGATGAGGTATTCGACAAAGTACTCTGCTTTGAACTCGGTGCTGATGACTATGTCGTAAAGCCCTTTGAAACCAAGGAGATCGTTGCAAGGATAAAGGCTGTCCTCAGACGAACAAACGGCGATATAGGCAGTGAAAAAACCGAGGTACAGGAACAAAAGGAAGTCAGATACGATAAGCTCGTCATCAACCTGACCAATTACGAACTGAGAGTTGACGGCAAAAAAATAGACACTCCTCCAAAAGAGATGGAACTGATATATTATCTTGCAAGCAACCCGAACAGGGTATTTTCAAGAGATGATCTTCTTAATGAGGTATGGGGCTTCGACTATTACGGTGATTCCAGAACAGTTGATGTCCATATCAAGCGTCTCAGGGAAAAATTACAGGGTATCTCGCCCAAGTGGGAACTCAAAACTGTATGGGGAGTAGGTTATAAATTTGAAAAAAAAGATTAAGAATTTTTATTCAAAAAAATCTATGTTCCGTAAATATATGAACGTCAGTGTTCTGATAGTTTTCTTCAGCTTCCTGATACTCGGAATAATACTTACGCTCACCATAACCAACTACTGGGCAAATGAAAAAAGACAGGTCCTTGACAGACGAGCTGACAATGTAGTTAACTTCATACGACGTCATTCGGCGATTGATCCTTCACTCGGACCTGGCATAAACAAAGGCTTTTATATAAATCAGCTTGACACTGTCCAGGAACTTCTGAGATTATATGTTGATGATGTCGGCGTTGACGTAATAGTGACAAATACTGATGCATATCCCGTGATGATAGTAAACTCAAATTCATCTGACGGCATGGATATGGACAAAGTAATAAATTCACAGATAGCTCCTGATATCGTGGATAAAACAATAGAGGATTCCGAATATTTTTCAAAGGGTACACTTGACGGCATCTACAAAACAGACAAATATGTCTCGGCACACCCTATATATTATAACAGCCAGAGCAATGTCATGGGCATAGTTATGGTCATCTCGGATACAAAAGACATAGCATCATTTACCGACATGGTAATGCGTATTTTTATACTTTCTGCAATAGCTACCCTTTCGATATCCGTTCTTGCCATAGGACTGTTCTCATACAACTTTGTCAAGCCCATTAAACAGGTCGCTAAAGCAACACGGCAATTCGGTCGGGGTGATTTCAGTGTCCGTGTGAATATTGCGAGTGATGACGAAATAGGCGAGCTTGCAAGATCGTTCAATAACATGGCTGAATCCCTTTCGGCTTCTGAAAATGTACGACGAAGCTTCGTTGCAAATGTTTCCCATGAGCTGAAAACGCCTATGACCACAATTGCAGGATTCATTGACGGCATACTTGACGGTACTATACCAAAAGAAAAACAAAATTATTATCTGGGCATCGTCTCGGAGGAAATAAAACGTCTTGCAAGACTCGTAAGATCAATGCTTGACCTTTCAAGACTTGACAGCGGTGAAATGAAGCTGAATTATCAGAGTTTTGATCTGCTCTCGATGCTCGTTACGATCATCATTACATTTGAGCATGAAATAGAAGCGAAAAAAATCGAGATAAAAGGTCTTGACTCAATTTCATCAAAAATGGTATACGGTGACAGGGATCTTATCTATCAGGTAGTCTATAATCTTATCGAAAACGCTGTAAAATTCACCAACGAAAACGGATATATCGAATTCAATATAACCGACAACTCCGAACAGGTGGATTTCTCGGTAAAAAACAGCGGTCAGGGCATAAATAAATCTGAGATAGGTCTTGTATTTGACCGCTTCTATAAGACCGACAAATCAAGAAGCAAGGATAAAAAAGGTCTGGGACTTGGCTTGTATCTGGTAAGAAGCATAATTCGTATGCACGGAGGAGATATAACAGCCAAAAGCGAATACGGTGAATATTGTGAATTTGATTTCTATATTCCGAAAAAGCAGGAAAAAAAGTAAGTTTCATGACAGGGCGGTGATATTTTTATGAACGAATTCCATAATGACAATGATGAGCTTTATTTTCAAAAAACACAGCATGATAATGACAACCCCTTTATCAAAAATTATAACTATTCCTTTCAGCCCGATTATAATAATATCACACCTCAAAAAAGAGGTCGTGGAACTAAGGCAATACTTTGGTTCACAGCCGCTTTTATGCTTGCCATGGCAATAGGCATCATAGCTATAGGTATGGCAACAGACCTTAACGGAGGCTTCTCAATAATATTTGAGTCTTCATCGGACGATGAAAGAGTACCATTTAACCGTAATTCAAATTCATCATACGCTGCCGACACTGAGCTTGCCGATGCACCGAGTGCGGCGGCTGATCCTAACGGTCCTCAGATATCAATGATTGAAACCTCAAAAAATGATATTTTCAATAATGCAAACCGTGCTTATGAAAAAGCTGCTCCTTCCATTGTCTGCATAACATCATATGAAGCAGGAAAGGATTATGTACTCAATAAAAACGGTGTCGGTTCCGGGATAATTATAACCTCTGACGGATATATAGCAACAAACAGCCATGTTGTCGATGATGATAAGAACACAGGTGTCATGATATCTCTAACAAACGGTGAACAGTATCTTGGAACTATCATCGGCACAGACAAAAAAACTGACCTTGCCGTTATCAAAATAGACGCTGATGATCTGACACCGGCAGTCTTCGCCGATTCAGCTTCTCTTTATGTCGGTCAGGATGCATACGCAATAGGAAATCCCGGAGGAGCAAAATATTCCAACTCGCTTACAAAGGGTACCATCTCGGCACTCAACAGAGTCCTTTCGGACGGCTATGTAAAATACATACAGACCGATGCCGCAATAAATCCCGGCAATTCCGGAGGTGCACTGATAAATGACGAGGGCAGTGTCATCGGAATGAATACCATCAAAATAGTTGGTACAAACTATGAGGGCATGGGCTTTGCAATACCCAGCGATCAGGTCATTGAAATAATCAACAAACTCATAAAATACGGCTATGTAAATGACCGTGGAACTCTCAGGATCGAGGGCACAAACTGTACATTGTATCAGTCCAAGACCAAAAACATTCCACAGGGTATAATAATCACAAAGATACTTTCCGAAAGTCCTCTTTATGCAACCGGAGTCAAGGAAAAGGATATCATAACTGCCATCAACGGTATAACAGTAAAAGACTTTACTGAATTTATTGATGAACTGAGCAAATTCAAACCCGATGATCAGGTCACTCTTACCATCTTCAGAGTCCCTGAAGATGCCAAATATTCTCCATTCAGCTTTGACATCACAGTCACTTTAATACCTGATGAATAATTTTTCAAAAAATCAAAAAAAACTATTGAAAAAGTCGAAATGTTATGTTATTATATCTGTGTAATAATAAAAATTAATCGTGTATATTTAACGTTGTTTTCGTTTTTTTCATTATCACTTCCTTTGGCACAAAGTGCAGTCACTTTCAGACTGCACTTTGTGTTTTTATCCAAACTTTTTCGCTTATTATCATGCATAATTATCCAAAGCAAAAAGGATGATTTAAAAAACTACTATTTTCAATTTATTGAAAATGTACATTGACAAAATAATGTAAAAATAGTATTATTTTTTTAGTGGAATTTTTTGTAATGCAAAGGGTGATTTCCATTTATGAATAATATAAGTGAATATAATTATTCGGAAGAACAAAGAAGATTTATTGAAACTTCTGTGATTCCGTTTGCCTTTTTTATAATAAAAGACAGCAAAGTAAAAACTATCCTTGTTTCTGACGGATTATGCCGTCTTATTGCAGAAGACAGGCAAAATGCCTATATCTGCCTTGAAAATGATATATATAATTATATACACAATGAGGATGTTGATGAAGTAAAAAGAAAATGCCGTGATTTTTTCTTTAATGACGGTGAGCTGAATACATCGTTCCGTGTAAAGCTGAAGGACGATAACCAATATCACAGCATATATCTTTGTGGAAAAAGAATGTTCTCCAGCACAGGTGAACCCATGTTTGTTCTGTGGTACAATGACATAAATATAAAAAAGTATGATACCGAAAGTATAAAAGAAAAAGAAAACTTTCAGGAATTTCTCAAGGGTGAAGCCAATGATCTTCCTTTCAGTACCTTCGGATACAAGGGCTATTCTGTCTGGAATATAACAATTGATAAGATGATATCAGAATCCAGCCTGGGCTATTCCTCAAGCCTTCTCGGAGATAACTGCAGCTATTCCGAATATTACAGTCTTAATAAGGGCTGGCTTATCGAAAACGATGATATTGAATATTTTTCTGAGCTTTCACCTGAAAACATAAAGAAAAACTTTGAAAAATTTGATATCGACAGCCATATTTTTACCTTCGGCTCAAGTATGGGACAGATAAGCGTAAAAATAACCCCCTCTGTTTCAATAAAGCCCGAAACAGGTGAGATATATCTGAAACTTCAGGCTGAAAATGTCACTGACAGTGTCGTTTATGAAACAATGGTATATTCCTCCGCAAAAACCTCCGAATTCATGGCTCACATAGACGGCAATTCGGGAAATGTCTATTTTATCGACAAGGGAATAAAAACAAAATATCCCCTTGATGAAATGCTTCCGATATTCTCGGCAAACTTCGGATATAATTTCAAAAATTCATATCAGGTGCTTAAATTCATCGAATACAAGTGCGGCAGAAACAGCAATGCAACTATCATAAACCGTGTATCAAAGGACTGCATCAAAAGCATAAGGCTCGAAATAATAAACAAGGATGAAAAACAGTATTTCATATGCGGTTCAGATGTAACTCCTCTTATAAATCTCAAGGTCAATTCCTATTATGATGACCTGACAGGACTGCCTAATATGTCCGCATTCCGCATAATATCCCAGGAGCAAATCAAAAAAATGCGTAATGAATCCAAAACCCCTGCCCTTGTGTATTTTGATGTGCGTGATATGAAGGCTATCAACGAAAAATACAGCTTTGAATGCGGAAACAGCATTCTCAGCAATACTGCCTATGTTTTGAGGAACGTATTTTCGGGTGATCCTGTATCCCGTCTCGCAGAGGATCATTTTGTTGTCCTCTCGGACAGAAAAAGCCTTGAACAGCGTATCGAAACTGTACATAATCAGATACTTAAAAATCCTATCGGTATCCCTGTACAGATATGTGCAGGAATATATATAGATAACGGACATCATATAGACATTGATTCCATGTGTGACCGTGCAAGACTTGCCTGCAAAACTCTCAAGGGCGATTACAATCGAAAATACAAGATATTTGACAACAATATGTTTGACGAATACCACAAGAGACGATATATCCTGTCACATTTTGACGAGGCTCTCGAAAACGGCTATATAAAAGTATACTATCAGCCGATAATAAGATGTCTGACGGGAAATGTCTGCGACATGGAAGCCCTCTGCCGCTGGGAAAAGCCTGACAGAGGTGTAGTTCAGCCCTCACAGTTTATATCAGTGCTTGAAGAACACCGTCTCATATACAAGCTCGATTTCTATATGCTCAAAAAAATATGTGAAGACCTTGATATGCTCAGACATAAAAATTTTCCTCTCATACCAGTTTCCGTAAATATATCAAGGATAAATTTTGAAATGTGTGATGTTGTGGAAGAAGTCCTTAAAATAGTTGACGGCTACCGCATACCTCACAAACTCCTCACCATCGAAATAACAGAAAGTGCTTTTATACACAATCCCTCATTCCTCAACGGACAGATAAACCGTTTCCGTGAAGCAGGCTTCGATGTATGGATGGACGATTTCGGAAGCGAATATTCCTCTCTCAACACACTTCAGGAATTCACCTTCGACCTCATAAAACTCGATATGAAATTCATGAAGAATTTCAGTACAACAGGCAAAAATTTCTCTATTCTCAGTGATGTTATAAGCATGGTATCCAAGCTCGGTATACATACTCTTGCAGAGGGCGTTCAGTCAAAGGAACAGCTTCATTTTCTGCGTGATATCGGCTGTGAAAAGGCTCAAGGCTTTTTGTTCAGCCATCCCATGACTATCGACTATTTCATGGAAAAATACTATCAAAATACCGGTCTCGGCTATGATGACGTTTCCATGTCTGAATATTATGAAAAAATTGGTAGTATAAGACTTGATAATTCTCTGCTTTCAGAACATAAAATAAACATTCGTGAAACGGCTTTGACCGTGCCTGCGGCTGTTGTGGAATACAGAAACAACCAGTTCAAGATACTCAAAGCCAATCAGGAATACAAGAATTTCTTTGAAAAAATAGGCTTCGGAGATGTCGTTTCCAATAATGAATATAAGGAATGGGACAAACAACCGTCACATGAATTTACCCGTGCAGCAATAAAATGCCTTGTCACCAACGGAAACGAAAGCATCTCAAATGACATTGAAAACGGCTACATAGTATCTGCAAAGCTGATATGCATTTCATATAACTATTCCATGGACACAGGTGCTTTCATTGTCATTATTGAAAAATACAAAAAGAATATATAAAAAATCCACGGAGCAGTCAATTAAAAGACCGCTCCGTTTTTTTAGCTCAATTTTTTGATAACATCATTTTCATAGGACACTTCCGAACCGACATCTATCCTTTGTCTGTAAAGCTCAGCATCAGGTATCTTAACTGAAACTCTGCCTGCTTCACTCTCCAACACTACCTCACAGCATATCTCCTGACCATCCGGCAGTCCCTCACAGCCGAAATCGGGCTCTATAATATCAACAACTCTGAACATTTGAAAAACTCCTTTTTCTTTGTATATTTGTCAATCCGAACTTAATGAAAGATATTTTTAAGATTCCTCACTGCGTTCGGAATGACAGATTAATTGTGCATTTTTTAATTTGCTCATTTATAGTATTATAAAATAAATTCCGCATTTTTGCAATAATATCAGCCGAATAATCTTACACTATAAACAGCAAAGAACATTCCCAGAATATCCGCCAAAAGTGCTGACGGAATGGTACAGCGTGTATTTTTCAGTCCCACTGCTCCGAAATATACCGTTATCGCATAAAAGGTCGTTTCAGTCGAGCCTGCCATTACAGAAGCTGTCTTTCCGATAATACTGTCTGCTCCGTATCTTTGCATTATTGAATTAAGTATCGCAAATGAGCCGCTTCCTGTGACAGGTCTCATAAGTCCCAAAGGCAAGACTTCTGCAGGTATCCCTATACAGTCACATACAGGCTGCAAAAGCTGCGTCAGTATCTCAAAAAATCCCGATGCCTCAAGCATGGAAACTCCTACTATCAGCCCTATCAGCGAAGGTGCAACACTTATCAGTGCATTTATACCATCCCTTGCACCCTCCGTGAATGCTCCGAACAAATCAACTTTTTTGAATGCTCCGAAAATGACTGTAAAAACTATCACAGACGGTATGACATATATCCCTATATTATCCGTGTAAAATTCACCCCTTGAGCATAAATAACGTGAGTTCGATGAAAACGAAAAATTATTATACTGTCATTCTGAGGAGCGAAGAATCTTTTGAAGATTCCTCACTACGTTCGGAATGACATACTTCATTTCATCATTGTCAGAATATTTTTCAGTTATGTCGAACTCACGTTAAATAATTTTGCAATAACTATCCCCGATATAAGCGTTAAAACGGATGTTATCCATATATACGGAAGTATCGAATACGGCATCGTACTTCCCGCCGCCTGACGCAGTGCGGCTATCGTTGTAGGTATCAACTGTATTGAGGCAGTATTTATTATCACAAATATTATCATACTATTATTTGGAGAGCTTACATTCTTATTTGTTTTCTGCATTTCCTTCATGGCAGCTATCCCAAAGGGTGTCGCTGCATTCCCCAATCCCAATATATTCGCCGTTATATTTGCACTGACAGCCTTCATAGCCGCACTGTCACTGTCATAATCAGGCATCAGCTTCGATAATATCGGTGAAAGTAACTTTGATATTATCGCCGTCAGCCCTCCCCTATCTGCTATTTTCATTATCCCTGTCCACAGACTCATCACTCCCGCCATTGATATGACCAATTCAACTGCCTTGTCTGCACCGTCAAGAACGGCTTTTGAAAGCTGTTCCATATGGTTTCCGCACAATGCACAAACAAAACTTACTGCTACCATTCCAAGCCATATATAACTCAACAATAATATTTCCCCTCCGTAACATAACCTGATAAATATATACAAAAACCATAGACAAAAATTCCACAATGTCACAATTGTACAATTTTTTCGTTGAATCCAAATTACATTTTCTTATCCAAATGTCAGATTTTGTCGTATTTTTGGGCATTTTTACTATTTCAACAAATATCTGCCCTCAAAAACAAAAATATTCCAAAAATGCTATTTTTTTAATAATAAGCTATTGACATTTTGGCAATTACACGGTATTATATTATTTAAAGGATATATTATCCGAATCAAAAACGGAGGTGTAGTCAATGAGAGCGATTGGATGTGTAAGACAAATCGACAAATTAGGAAGGTTAGTACTCCCGTCCGATATAAGAAAATCACTTAACATTCAGGACGGTACCGATTCAGTGGAATTCTTTGTGAACGATGACAGCGTTGTTATCAAAAAATATCGCCCCTCTTGTGTTTTCTGTAAATCTGACGAAAATCTGATTAACTACAAAGATCAGTACATATGCAGCAATTGTATGGATGAACTTAAAAAATAATTTTTGATATGAAATGAATTTTTATGCTTTTGTATGGCTTTGCCATATGAAAGCATTTTTTTGATTTCAAATTCCCTTTTTTCTCTTATATTCAAAAGAACATAAATTTATACACAAAAAAGCCGTATTTCTTGAAGAAATCACGGCTTCTTATTGTTTTACAAAAATATTTTATCGTAACACGATAAATTTTTATTGACAAATAATATTTACAGGTGTATAATACAGAAAAAATATTATTTCGGAGGGAATCATTCATGAATCAAAAATCTTTATCAAAATGGCTCAAAGCTATCATTATCGGAATGGGAATTATAGGACTTGTATTTTACGGACTTGTCGTGCCTGAACTCGGAAATGACCTTGTATCGCACTATCCCGAATACATCAACGGCTGTTATTTATGGTTAGGTCTTGTATGGATTACAGCAATACCATGTTATATCGCATTGTATTTTGCTTGGAAAATATCCTCAAATATCGGCAAAGACAATTCTTTCTGCAAGGAAAATGCTAATGCTATGAAAATAATATCAATGCTTGCATTAGGCGACAGTATATTTTTCTTTGTCGGAAATATCATTTATCTTATAATAGGTTTCAATCACCCGTCAGTCGTGCTTGCTTCACTTGTCATTGTATTTATAGGAATATCAATTTCAGTTGCGGCGGCTGTCCTTTCACATCTCATCATAAAAGCCGCAAACCTCAAAGAAGAAAACGACCTCACGATATAAAGGAGAATTTCAATGGAAGACAGAATCATTATCAACATAGATGTCATGCTCGCAAAAAGAAAAATGAGTGTCACCGAGCTTTCCGAAAAGGTCGGTATCACTATCGCAAATATATCCGTACTCAAAAACGGCAAAGCTAAGGCTATAAAGCTCTCTACACTAACAAAATTGTGTTCCGTTCTCGAATGTCAGCCAGGAGACATTCTCGAATTCCAAAAAGGAGATAATAATTAATGAGTGCAGCAGAAATAATTGATATCGTTATTATCAGTATTCCTTTTATCGGCTTGATAATTTTAGGTTGTATATTATTAGCCCATCTTCAAAAATCTGTTATGAAACTTGACAGAAAAATCTTTCATTTTGTGCCTGTAATATTTTATGCGATACAGTTTATATACGGTATTTTGAGAGCAAACGGAATTATTATTTATTATACGGATATGTGGAGCTATGGTTTCGGCAGTTCCGACTGGCAGGAAGATGGAATTATATGCTGTTTTTTGTCGGCACAGGGATTTGTCGTTTCATCTGTAATTCTTATAACGGCATATTTCAGGAATAAAAAATTCCCTGTTGTTACGTCAAAAAAATCAACTAAAATCTTTGCGGGAATTTTAACGGTTTTTCTGATTGCGTTTTCGGGAGTTTACTCTTACGAGATGATTTCATATCCCTATGGCAGCGATACAGATTTTCAGAATCAAAAACTGCTCACAATAGGAAAATATATGTTTGACGAACTGCACAGCGGAAATTTTGACCTGAATAAATATATATACAGTGAAGATATTGAAAATATAAAATCCGATGCATATTCCGCATTCAAATATACTCCTTTTAATGAAGTATATTTTTTGGACGAACATACTGTATGTATTTATGGAGATGCACTTTTTGACAGTATGAAAGGATATATTGTGACTGACGGTGAAAAGGAATATTCCCAAAAATACAATAAAATTGAAGGTTATGATAATCTGTATTCATGGAGCAGTGAAACACGCCCTGAATATTGGAATAATGCAAGAGGTGAAAAAAATTGAATAATTTTTATACTGCTTTGGCATTCTTTATACCTTTCTGGTTTCCTGCCGCAATGATGATAATAGGAGAAAGTTTTATTTTTAAAATAAAAAATCTGAAAATAAAACTTGTCTTATTCGTAATATATGCAGTATTATGCGTGACATTATTTTTTACAAAAATACCGCTCATTTCTGAAATTTGTTTTTTCTTGGGATTAACTTTACCGTATTGGTTTCCTGCTTTAATACTTATAGCAGGAACAAGACTTATCTTAAAAATACAAAATCTCAAAATAAAACTTATATTATTAATAATATATATTATATTGTGTTTGATAATATTTTTTAGGTGGTGATTAAAATTGGCTGATTTGGAATTGAATAACATTGAGTTGATATATGCCTGTTTAGCATTGACTTTGCCGTATTGGTTTCCTGTCGTAATGTTCACAACAGGAAAAAGCCTTATATACAAGATAAAAAATCCTGACATAAGGCTTGCTGTACTTGCAATATATGCACTATTCTGTTTTATATTTTTCATAGTCGGAGTAAAATATTTACACTTATAACTGGCTGTCATTCCGAACACAGTGAGGAATCTTACGAAGATTCTTCGTCGCTTTTGCTCCTCAGAATGACAAGTTTATAGGATTATATTGAAAACAGCCTTAAACGACATTACAAATATTGAAAACAAAAATATCGGCATTTTCAGAAAAACTATCAGTTCATCATACGGAACTTGCGGCTTTTCAACATTCAATACAAATCGTCTTGTGACCATTGTACCGTTTTGGGAATCCTTTAAACGCACTCTTATCTGATATTGCCCGACTTCATCCGGAGTGTATGTGCAGATATCATCTGTACCGTATTCCTTGAGTACCTTCCACTGATTATTCTTTGAATCCAATACGGATATCTGATAGGTGTATTCCTCAGAACCGCCCTCCCCTATCGCTTTTATGTCAACGGAATTTTTTATATATATGCTTTCGGCTGATATAGTTGAATGATTAGCAAACGGTACGGAAAGTGCAGTCGGTGCGGAATAAAGTGCTGTGAATGACTCGTATATTTCATCTTTGGTTTTCTGAACATTCCATTTTATCTGACAGTCGCTTAAATTGCCGTTACATTCACCATAGGTTATCAAATCACCGTCAACAGACGTTACCATTATGGTGTGCATATCATACAAAAATCTTATCACATCACCTGGCTTGACATCTTCAAGGTCATATTTTTCTTCCCATGAAAGATAATTCTCCATACCGTAAGCCTCATATATAAGCCTGTTCACGAATCCGACACACTGAACATCTCCGCCAAATTCATTGCACTCACCAAGACCGACATAATAATCATATCCCAAGCCCGAATCTATCAAGATATGGGGACACGGTGTATCAGTCCAGCCATCGGGATTATTTTCATAAGAGCCGACATGATTCCAGTATTTTTCGTCAGGAAACATCTCCATGAGATGATTCAGGTCACATTGAGTTACCGCCTCTGCATTTATACTGAAAATCGGAAATATAATTACAAAAATCAAAGTTACCGTCAAATATACAAAAAACTTCCTCATACCCAAATACCGCCTTAAACCGTATATGACAAAATTATACAGTATAATTCGCCTTTTTTCAAGAAAAAAATTTTTTCAAGGAGTGAATAATAGTGACAAAGAAAATAATTGACAGACTGTTGCTTATAGTGACAGGAATTATAAGTTTTGTGATACTGATGTCATTAATGGTCGGAGCGTGTTATTTTTTGGAATGGGCATTTCCGTGACAAAAAATAAATTGACAAGACAGTGCAATAACTGATATAATTTTGTTAATCGGAATAATGGAAAGGGTTGACACAAATTGAAAAAAGGTATTGCATTTATCGTTGTATTGGGAATGTTATTGTGCGGATGTTCCGCAGGTCAGAACAATAATCAGACGAGTAAAACGGAAATTTCTGTTCAGTCACAGGTCAGCGAGGAATCAAGTGAGGAGTCCAAAGAGGAAAGCAAACTCCCCGAACCCGAAAGCCGTGATGTTTTTGCCATGGATACTTATATGGTACTCAAAGCATACGGCAATAATGCCAAAAAGGTTCTTGAAGATGCAGAAAATGAAATTCACAGACTTGAATCGCTGTTCAGCGTAAAGCTCCGTGACAGTGATATTTCAAAGATAAATTCAACAAGCGGTAATCCAGTCACTGTGAATATAAGCACAAGAACAGCTATTGAAAAGGCTATTGAAATCGGTAAAATGACTGATGGTGCTTTGGATATAACAGTCTATCCTCTTGTCAGAGAATGGGGCTTTACTACGGGCGACAGTGATAATGAACCATCATATAAAATTCCCGACCAATGGCTGATTGACTGGCATTTGGGAAATGTCGGCTATGACAGGGTACACCTCGATGGAAATATCGTGACACTGCCAACGGATTTTGAAATAGACTTGGGTGCATTGGCAAAAGGATATGCAACTGACGCTGTTATACAGATGCTTGACGAAAACGGCATTGATTCGGCTCTGATAAATCTCGGCGGAAACGTCTATGCACTCGGCAGAAAACCTGACAATAAAAAATGGACTGTCGGTATACAGAATCCCGTTGACAAAGATAAAATGATATGCTCACTTTCAGTCGAAAATCAGGCTGTCATCACTTCGGGAAATTACGAGAGATTTTTTGAAGCTGACGGCAAAAAATACTGGCACATAATCGACCCCAAAACAGGCTATCCCGCTGATAACGGTATCATTTCCGCAACAGTTATAGGAAGCAGTGGACTTGACTGTGATGCACTCTCAACAGCATTGTTCGTAATGGGTACTGAAAAAGCAATAGAGTTCTGCAAAAATCATAAAGAGATAGATGCAGTGCTTGTTACAAAGGATATGAAAATATATGTAACAGACAATCTTACTAAGAGTATCACAATGGAAGACGGTCTAACATATGAAGAAATAAAAAGATGAAAAAATATATTGGTACGGTCATAATCGCAATAATTATTATAATATGCCTTGCATGGATATTCTTGCAGAATAAAGTTACAGTTTCGGGAAATATTGCCGAAATAAGAGTTGACAATGAAGTAGTACAGACACTTGATTTAAGTAAAAATACAAAGATAACCGTGAATGGCAAAAATAATATAACGCTGATTGTTATTGTTGACAACAACAGTGTTTATGTAGAGAGTTCGGAATGTCCCGATAAAATCTGTGTAAATAAGGGCAGAATATCAAAAGAATATGAAACTATTGTGTGTCTGCCTGCAAGAACTATAATTGAAGTGAAAGGAAGATGAACATGAAAGACCACAGTAAATTTTATAACTGGCTGAGATTTATGGCAATAGTTAGTATTGTTGTCGGAGTATTTTTGCTGATACTGTTGATAACAAGCGGAGCATTTGTTCCTCGTGAAAGCGATAATCTGCCATCAGCATTCTATGCCTCCCCCACTCAAAGAATAATGTTAGATTTTATGATTTTAGTGTCGGGATTGTCGGGCATTGCTTTTGGTGTGTGTGATTTTCTTTGTAGGCTGAAAGCAGTCGGCATTTTAGCTGTTGTAAAGGCTGTGATTCTCGTGGGACTTTGTTTGGTTTATAGTAGTCATTTAATACCGTTTATTTCAATAGTATATTTTTTATGCGGAATATACGCTTTGAAGTGCAATAAATATGAAATAAATAATATTCCGAACGCAGTGAGGAATCTTCAAAAGATTCTTCGTCGCTGTCGCTCCTCAGAATGACAGTATAATAATTTTTCGTTTTCATCGAACTCACGTTAATTAAATATTTTTACAGTTCCAACAAAAAATAATACATAAGTTTTGATTTGCAGATTTGTACATTATTTGTATTTACGTCTTTTTCCATAGTAAATCACTTTTCTAATATCACTCTTTTTTAATTCCCAAAAAGTAGCCTGTATAAACATTCCTCTGCTTATCCAACCATCTTTAAAAGGTTCAATAAGGAATATACTTTCCCAAGATGTTCTTTTCATAACCTCCTGTTCATTAGGTGACATCAATTCAAATGTATTATAATCTTCCTGACTCCTTGAAAAATACCAATTACTCAATACAAAATGCCAGTTTTCTTCATCACTCAACAAAACTTCATTATCAGGCTTTTCTATCTCAAGGCAGACCATTGGTTCTTTGCTTCTGAAATCCATCCGCCTTAAATCAGGTTTCTTGTGCTTTCCATATGTAGTGTGCCATGCCCATACAGGATATTTTACA
>CADCDE010000013.1 GCA_902800065.1 uncultured Ruminococcus sp. | reverse complement strand
GATTGTAATGACGATACCGTCACTTTCAAAAACCTTGATTATATCTGTGTTTTTTCTTTGTACGATAAAGCATTTTCCGCCCCGAAAATAATATCGTCATATCGTCACGGAACGATTATTTTATCCCTCGTTGTAACGCCATTTTATTTCATTGTGTATATCCTCAATTTCGTCTCCAAACCCCCAACCAATATCCAATGATGAATAGTATACTTCATCAATTCTCTTTTTATTTTTGATATAATAGCTGTCATCCGTGAAACTGTTAATTTCATTAACAAAATTACGGTACATGGTTTCAATACTGTAATAAAACGACTCGTTTATATCTCCGTAGGTATTGGTAAATTCTACACCGCATTCCACATAATAAAGCATCAATTCAGCAAGATTTTCTTTATTATGATATATCTTCTTAAAATCGCTGATAACTTTTTTAGCGGCTTTTAAGGAGAAATTTTGAATTAAAAATGATTTGCTTATCTGTTTTTTGCATTCTTCAACAACTTGCTTTTCAGCATCATTACCGCATAACTCGATATCCAACATATCACGGCTTTGGGTACTGCCTTTATAGAGCCGGCAAATAAGATTAACCAATTCTTCTTTTTCCATCAGACTGAGCTGCTTTTTTAAATCTGTCATTTTCATCAATATCACCTATTTTTGAATCTATTTTAAAACAAAAACTGCATGACGCAGAATCATGCAGTTTTGAACGGAGAGTCGGGGATTTGAACCCCGGCGGCAGTTTTTCATGCCCTACGAGATTTCGAGTCACGCCTCTTCGACCACTTGAGTAACTCTCCATGTATTTAAATTCCAAAAAGGAAATTTAAAGCTTATTCGGTTTTATTAGAATTTTCATTAGAACTACCGTTTTGCTGTTGACGTGCAAACGGCTGTAAACCGCTTGTTATCGGCATTTCGGAGAAGTATCGCTGTAAAGTGGCGACAACATTTCGAGTCAGGCTCGTTATGACCACTTCGGTAACTTTCCGCAACAACAACTATTGTACACAATTTTTAGTTGATTGTCAACATTTAAATTAAAATTTTTATTGAATAATATTCCGTAAAATGATAGAATTTTTTACGGGTGATTGAAATGAATATTATAGAAAGAGATATATGGAGTTGTCTGAAAAGCTCGGACAAAAATATTGTAATATATGGTATGGGGAATGGTGCAGACAAGATCATAAATGAACTTGAAAGGCTGTATATCAGGGTATATGGTATTATGGCAAGTGATGATTTTGTCAGAGGGCAGAGTTTCAGGGGATTCACTGTGAAAAAACTTTCGGATTTCGGTGGTGAAGATATTATAATACTGACTGCTTTTGGTTCACAAAGAAAAGATGTAATTGAAAATATACTGAAACTTGCTGAAAAACATACGGTTTTTGCACCTGATGTCCCTGTATACGGTGATAATATTTTCAATAAAGAATTTTATGATTCAAACAGAGATAAATTTGAAAGAGTGCTTGAAATTTTAGCGGATGACCTTTCGAGAAAAGTGTTGGAAAATGAAATAAATTTCAAGCTGAGCGGTGAGTTGAAATATCTTACGGATATTTTCACGGATAAGGATGAGGCTTTTAGGATATTGGATTTAGGCGGGAATGAAAGCTATCTTGACCTTGGTGCATATCGTGGCGATACGATAGAGGAATTTTTGAGATATACAGGCGGTCATTACAGGCATATAACGGCACTTGAACCCGACAAAAAAACCTTCCGTAAATTGAAGGAATATGCAAGGGATATTTCGGATATACAGCTTTGGAATATGGGTATATGGAGCAGTGACTGTGATATATATTTTAATAATTCACTTGGCAGAGGTTCTTCGATACAGGAAAACGGTACACAAAAATTACCTGTAACAAATATAGATACATTGTATCAAATACAAAAAGTATCATATATAAAAATTGATGTTGAGGGTGCTGAAAAACAGGCACTTTCAGGCGGGATAAATACATTGAGGCGGGATAAGCCGAAGCTCAATATTGCACTGTATCACAGGAGTGAAGATATATTTGAGCTTCCGCTTCTTTTGCATGGAATAAATCCCGATTACAGGATATATATCCGTCAGCATCCTCATATACCTGCATGGGATATGAATCTGTATGCGGTTTGAAAAAAATATTTTTTTCATGCAAGCCTGTAAATAGCATATTGACGGGCGAAAATGGTATTTGTCCCTATATATTCAAAGCTTTTGGTTATTGAAAGCTCCTTGTAAAAATCAAGATATTTTTTATTGAATTCTTCTTCGTTGACAGTGTCAGCTATGACCGTATCCTGAAGCTGATAGTCATATTTTTCGATAAAATATTGATATCCGTTTTCTCCATAGGATTTTTGTGGTATTTGGAAGATAAGATATACAGGATGGTCGGTTTTTATTGATTCTATATCTTTTTTATGTTCGGATTGCTCTCCAAGATATGTAAGGAAAATATTTTCAACATCGTATATCTGTGATGGAAGATAATTTACCATCCATGTATCTCCGAAATCGCAGGCAACAAATATACACTCTGAATCGGCAGTCAGCTTTCCAAGGTCATCAATATCCTTTTGATAATCAAAAAGATAACTTAGGCTTGCAGCAGGAAGTCTTATTATAGTCACCAGAATGAGTATAAAGGCAGTTATATTTTTGCAGCGTCTGCTCCAAAAAAATAAAAAATGAATGATGCAGGTGATCAGCAGTGCCGCTGCAGGGTATATTATAAATAAATATCTGTTTGTATATGTCATTCCGAAAAATGATATACTGTGTGCCGTTACAGCTATTACAGAAGCAATACACAAAAATATCACCAATGTAATAAAATTGATTTTTTTGATTCTTGTAAATGTATTTTTTGATATTTTTTTGATGCTTATATTTTTTAATGATATTAAAGAGTTTTTTAAATATGCAAAAAAATCTATAACAAATTGCTTATCTCTTAAAAGCCATAAAACAGGAAGTGACATTATTAAGAGTGTGATAAGTATGGAGCTTAGTACAGGAAACCAGAATATCATTGTTGATTTTGTAAAGGGAAAAATATCATCCAGAATGTATCTTATACACAGGTCATACTGATCCCAGAAATTTTTTGATGAAGTTCCTGTTTCTGTGAGCATATTCGGAAGATAGGCAGGAAATATCAGCATTGCTGATATGACTGCTCCGAGCATCGAAAAACCGTAGGCAAAGAATGTCTTGAACTGCTTTTTGCAGATATATCGTATACAGAAGCAAACGGCTGTTATGAATGCCACGAATAAAAATAAATACTGTGTCAGAGCACCGCACAGTGTGATTGCCATTACAGGTACAAGCTGTTTCAAAAGTGGCTTGGTGTCAGTAATTATCAGCTTTGAATGAAGATAAAGGAATATAACCGTCCACATGGCAAGCATACAGTACATTCTTATAAATATGGTCAGATCGATCGCTCCTGTTGAAAAGCCCCAGAAGGTACATACTGTCAGGGCGAGATATTTTGATTTCAGTATATTGTGTGACAGCTTGTACAGGAATATCTGTGTTGCAATAAAGCAGGCAAAATTGATGATATACCCGAATACGGGTGAGAATGTGTCGGGGAAAAATGAGCATATTGTATGCAATACCGCATAAAATAATGGAGGGTGTCTTTCGACAGACTGGTTGTACCATACCGAATCATAACGAAACTGCTCGCCTTTTTGAACAGTTACATATTCCCTGAGAGCATCTCCCGATATCCATTGATTCATGTTGACAATGACATCAGGCTCATACCATGCATTCAGCCTTTCAATATATGCCTGATAAAAATTGTTTGAAAGCCCGTAGCTTAATATCTCATCAAGATGATAGCTCTTTTTTCTGTTTATTATAACATTTGTGATATTAAGAAGCTGGAGTAGTATTATCAATGCAAGAAGAAAAGATACAGTATATTTTAATTTGAGTACCGCTTTTATTTTATCTTTCATAAAAAAAGTCTCCCGAATACAGTAATATATGATTTTATGGTATCACATGGAATTATTGCTGTCAAGCTGTACAGAAAAAAGAATATTTTCACGAATATTTGCATCTCAAATGCTTATATTCGTTTTTTTATTTTTGTGTTTCCTATTTCAACAAAAAAATTATTTCCCAAATGATATACTTAAAGATACAGAGCGGATCCGTATTTTATTTTTGAGAAGGGGAGGATCATTCAGGTGAAGCTGAGCGAGGGCGAAGAAGAGATCACAGCGTATCTTTCGGGGGATATCGATCATCATTCCGCAAGGGATATGCGTGAAAGAATTGATGCAGCCGTTCAAATGAAAAAGCCGTCACTTCTGCGACTGGATTTTTCGGGAGTGAAATTCATGGACAGTTCGGGTATAGGACTTATAATGGGAAGATACAGACTGATGTCATTGTACGGAGGAATTGTACGAGTAGTGAATGTTCCCGATGAGCTTGAAAGAATGATGAAGCTGTCAGGACTGAGTGCTTTGGATATAATGGAAAGGCGAGTGATAAAACGTGAAGCCGCAAAATGAAATGGATATGTCCTTTGAGAGCCGTTCATCAAACGAGGCATTCGCAAGATGTGCAGTGGCGGCTTTTCTGACACAGTTGGATCCAACTGTCAGTGAACTGAATGATATAAAGACGGCAGTTTCCGAGGCTGTGACCAACTGTGTCGTACACGCTTACCGGGATACCATCGGTAAGGTGTACATAAATGTCAAAATAGAGGAAAATTCGCTGATAACAATAAAGATACGAGATAAAGGCTGTGGTATAGAGAATATAAAAAGGGCGATGGAGCCACTGTTTACGACAGCTCCCTCAGATGAAAGGGCGGGCTTGGGATTTGCCGTTATGGAGAGCTTTACCGATAAATTAAAAGTCAGTTCAAAAGTAGGAAAGGGTACAACCGTTACATTTCAAAAGCGTCTGAGCTGCAGGGTGGGAAATGGCTGAAAGAGATATTTTGATAAAAGAAAATCTCGGTCTTGTCCATGCCTGTGCAAAGCGTTTCAAGGGACGTGGGATAGATTATGACGATCTGTATCAGGCAGGCTGTCTTGGTCTTGTAAAAGCTTTTGACAATTTCAAAAGTGAGTTGGGATATAAGTTTTCAACCTATGCAGTACCTGTTATAATAGGTGAGATAAAGAGACTTTTCCGTGACGGTGGGGCAGTTAAGATTTCAAGGGGACTCAAGGAATTATCCCTTAAGGTCACAAGAGAGGTACAATTATTTGAGCTGAAGAACGGCAGAGAGCCGAGTGTAAAAGAACTTTCGGATATAATGGGAGTTGAACCCGAACAGGTATCTGAAGCACTGACAGCTTCAATGCAGCCTGTTTCATTGACAATAACGGATGATGACGGAGAAAATCAGGCGGATATCCCCGTACAGTCACCTGATGAGAATATCACCGAAATTATGTCACTGAATACAGAGCTGTCAAGGCTTGAAGCCAGAGACAGAAAAATGATAGAGCTTCGTTTTTTTAGAAATATGACACAGTCACAGACAGCAAAAATGCTTGATATGACACAGGTGCAAGTATCGAGGAGAGAAAAGAAGATACTTTTGTATTTGCGTGAAAGGCTGATATGAAAAAAATATCCGTTGGCATGGGCTGACGGATATTTTTTTATGGAATATTTCTATGCTTTTAATAATATAAATTCCACAGATAAAAAATCGTGGGAGAGGATAGAATGGAATATCAGTTTGAGAAAGAAAATTGTTTTGTCAGTGAAAAGGTTTTTGAAGGAAGCTCTGAACAGGCTGTAGATCTGGATTTCAGCCTGCCTGACTATTGCCCCGATATAGAGAGGATACTGAAATGCAGGATATGTCCATCTGTCATGTCAAAGAATATATCAAGTGACAGGCTCGATATAGACGGTGTTGCGGTTATAAAGCTGTATTATCTTGATACCAAAAAACAGGCCATCAGACTATGTGAGCATACAAGTCCTTTTTCATGCAGCTTCAGTATAAAATCAAACGTACAAGATCCGACTGCAATAGTAAAAGTAAAAACGGAATATTTGAATTGTCGTGCACTTACTCCAAGAAAGCTGGATATACATGGAGCATTTTCGGTATGTGCATCAGTCTATCAGAAGACTGAACAGGAATACTGCTGTTCCATAAACGGTGATGATATCCAGCAGAGAAAGCATACGGAGCAGATAAGCTGTCTTTCGGGTATCGGGCAGCAGCAGTTTTCCATAAGTGAGGTATTGGATATAGGTCAGGGAAAGGGTTCTCCCGAAAGCATACTCCGTTCCGAATTTTCAATAGACATTGAAAGTGCAAAGGCACTTTCTGATAAAATCATGTTAAAAGGCGAGGCTGTTTTGAGATTATTGTATGTGACGGATATAGAAACAGGTATGCAGGATACTATGACATTCAATATACCATACAGTCAGGTAATAGATGCTCAGGGAATTTCCGATATATCACAGAATGATATCAGACTTGAGGTGATGAACTATGATGTTTCACTGAAATCAGAGTATGATGAGAGCAGTACGCTTGTAACTCTTGATGCAAGGATATGTGCAACAGTTTTTGCTTATGATGAAAGAAGCATTGACACTGTTGATGATGCCTATTCAACTGTATACGAATTGGACCTGGAGAAAAATAACTGCAAATATTCTCATATCATCTCAATGCCCGAAAGCAATATATCTGTAAAGAATGAAGTGAAAACGGGAGATAATAATATAAGCAAGATAATAGATACATGGTGTGACGGTGTAAGCTATATAAGCAGCTTTGATGGAAATGCACTGACAACAAAGGGTAAAGTGAATTGCTGTATATTTGCAGCCGATAAAGACGGTGTACCGTTCTATATCGAAAGACCACTGGAATTTTCGGTTGGTAATGATATTCCGCCGTCTGTCGGAGAAATATCTTCAAATATTGAACTGCTGTGCAAATCTTTGAGCTTCAGGATAACGGGTGATAACAGTATCGAACTGAAAGCGGATATGAAATTGAAGGGTATCGTATTTGAGAATAAAATCTGCCGTGCAGTCACGGGAGCAAGCGGAAATGAGGATAAAAAGCGTGTCAAAGATAAAAATGCGGCTTTGACGCTGTATTATGCTGATGAAGGGGAAAATCTCTGGAGTATCGCAAGGCT
Source organism: uncultured Ruminococcus sp. (assembly GCA_902800065.1). Classification (GTDB taxonomy): domain Bacteria; phylum Bacillota; class Clostridia; order Oscillospirales; family Acutalibacteraceae; genus UBA1213. The sequence continues at coordinate 18,609 of CADCDE010000013.1, read as the reverse complement.
TTACTGTACGTCTGTTGAAGCTATCAAGCTGGAAAATGAACTTACAGACGATATAATACAAGCTCACAGTATGATATTGATTCCAATGTAACATTAGGAGGGTAATTTCAGTGGAAGAAATAAATATTTACAAAGATATCTCACAGCGTACCAACGGTGATATTTATCTTGGAATAGTCGGTCCTGTAAGAACAGGCAAATCTACTTTTATAAAGCGTTTCATGGATACGCTCGTTATCCCCCATATCAGCAGTGATGAACAGAGGGAAAGGGCAAATGATGAATTGCCGCAGTCATCAGCGGGCAGAACCATCATGACAACAGAACCGAAATTCATTCCTGAAAAGGCTGTCGAGATACAGCTTGACAACAGTGCAAGCTTCCGTGTGAGAATGATAGATTGTGTAGGCTATATAGTACCGAGTGCATTGGGCTACATAGAAAACGAGTCGCCCAGAATGGTCAAAACACCATGGTTTGATGAGGCAATACCGTTTGATATGGCAGCGGAGATAGGTACAAAAAAAGTTATCACAGACCATTCCACAATAGGTCTTGTAATTACAACTGACGGTTCTATCAGTGACATTGACCGTGAGGAATACGATGATGCCGAAGAAAGAGTTATAAATGAACTGCAGCAGATAAACAAGCCGTTTATTGTCCTGCTCAATTCAACCGAGCCTGAATCACAGTCTGTCCGACAGCTTGCAAAAAAATTAAGTGACAAATACGGTGTGCCTGTTGAGCCTGTAAGCTGTATGGAGCTTGATGAAAATGAGATAAAACGAATACTTGCAAGAGTATTGTTTGAATTTCCCGTCAAGGAAATAAAAATAGATATGCCGAAATGGGTAAGTTCACTTGAAAAAAGCCACTGGCTGAGAAGTGAGGTCTTTTCAGTTATACAGTCAGGTGCGGAAAAGGCTGTAAAAATCCGTGAAGTCAGCGATATTGCCGATAATATATCCTCCTGTCAGTATATACGTCTTGCAGAAACAAGTGCAGTTGATCTCGGCACAGGACACGCAAGACTGAAAATAGAGCTTGAGCCGAGCCTGTTTTATAAGGTTCTCGGAGAAAAAACAGGCTTTGAGGTGGAGGACGAGGGCGGTCTGCTTGATGCCATGACAGAGCTTTCACAAATAAAAAGGCGTTTTGAAAAAGTACAGGAAGCATACAATGATGTATGCGAAACAGGCTATGGTATAGTAATGCCGTCAATGGAGGAATTAACTCTTGAAGAACCTGAAATTATAAAACAGGGTGGTCGCTACGGTATAAGACTCCGTGCAAATGCACCGTCAGTGCATATGATGAAAACCACTATAAAAACAGAGATAACTCCGATAGTAGGCTCCGAACAGCAGTCTGAGGAATTGGTATCATATCTCCTCAGGGAATTTGAAGAAGATCCCTCAAAGATATGGGAATCAAATATATTCGGAAAATCCCTCCATGAACTTGTCAATGAAGGACTGCACAATAAACTGTACAGGATGCCTGCAGATGCAAGAGACAAAGTTCGTGAGACGACTGAAAGAATAATAAATGACGGCTGTAACGGATTGATTTGTATAATTCTTTGAAAAAATTATTGACTATTCGTTAAAAAATAGTTATAATATATATCAGAAATAAAAAAATCGGGAGGATAAAAAATATGTTTTTAAGTCAGTTGAACGAGGACAATAAGGAACTTTTTTTGAATTTGTGCGGTCATGCCGTGATGGCAGATGATGTTGTTGAGCCGGAAGAAATGGAATATCTTGCATTGTGCTGTCATGAAATGGATATACCCAATCAGCTTCCCGATATAAGCACATCTTTAAATGAGATATTGAAGGATATAACCAAGTCTGCAACAGCTTATGAAAAAAATATAATCGTATTTGAGCTTATCCTTTTGTTTAAGTATGACGGCAACTACGGTGATGAAGAAAAGGTATTTATGAAGCCTGTAATTGATAAATTGGGAATCAGTGCGGAAAAGCATGATGAAATGGAAAAAGCTGCAGATAAATATATGACAGTCTATAATGATATTTGCGGTTTGCTGAATGTCTGATATTATTGTGATTTTTAGTGTGCCGGGCAGAAATGTCCGGTGCTTTTTGTTTTTTTGATAAATTTATTGATATAACAGTTAAGATGTGTTAAAATAAATTGAGTATCTTAAATTTATTTTCGGGTGATATTAATGTATATAAATGTAATAGGTGCAGGTCTTGCAGGCTGTGAAGCTGCATGGCAGATAGCAAAGCGTGGAATAAATGTCAGGCTTTTTGAAATGAAGCCCGATAAGATGACACCGGCTCATAAAAGCAGAAATTTCGCTGAGCTTATCTGCTCAAATTCTCTCAAGGCTGACAGGATAGAAAGTGCGGCAGGACTTCTTAAAGAGGAAATGCGTCAGATAGGCTCATTATTAATGGAGTGTGCAGATAAATGCAGAGTACCTGCAGGCGGTGCATTGGCAGTTGACAGGGATATGTTTTCATCAATGGTCACGGAGAAGATAAAGTCTAATCCGTTGATAGAGGTTATCGAAGCAGAAGTGACGGATATTCCAAATGATACAGTCACAGTGATTGCAACAGGTCCTTTGACAAGTGATGGTTTGGCAGAAAAGATAATTGGACTGTGCGGAGGTTCACTTCATTTTTTTGATGCTGCGGCACCTATCGTAACGGCTGAAAGCATTGATATGGACTGTGCCTTTACAGCGTCAAGATATGACAAAGGCGGAGATGACGCATATATCAACTGTCCGATGAATAAAGAGGAATATGAAAATTTCCATGCCGAGCTTGTATCTGCTGAACGTGCTCCAAGACATGATGTTGATGTACAGAATCCGAAAGTATATGAGGGCTGTATGCCCGTTGAGATACTTGCTCAAAGAGGTCTTGATACACTCCGGTTCGGTCCCATGAAGCCTGTCGGACTTCGTGATCCGAGAACAGGTCACAGACCTTGGGCTGTTCTTCAGTTGAGAACTGAAAATTCCGATAAGACCATGTATAATCTTGTAGGATTTCAGACAAACTTGAAATTCCCCGAACAAAAAAGAGTTTTCGGCATGATACCTGCTCTTAAAAATGCGGAATTTGTCAGATACGGCGTCATGCACCGAAATACCTTTCTTGATTCACCGAGGGTTTTAAATTCGGATTTTTCGCTGAAAATCAATCCAAATATATTCTTTGCAGGACAAATGACAGGTGTTGAGGGATATATGGAGTCGGGTGCATCGGGAATGATGGCAGGCATAAACGCTGTAAGAAGATTTAAAAATCAACCTGCAATTGTTTTGCCGCTTGAAACAATGATAGGTTCTCTTTCACGGTATATGGCCGATGAAAGTGTAAAGGATTTTCAGCCTATGGGAGCAAATATGGGTATACTCCCTCCGCTTGATGAAATTATAAAAGATAAGCGTGAAAGAGCTGCAGCATATTCCCATAGAGCATTGAAAAATTTAAAAGTGGATTTTTGAATAAATTAAAGAGGAGTTATTTTTATGAAAGTTTTAGTTGACGCATTCGGCGGAGATAATGCCCCTTTGGAAATATTGAAAGGCTGTGTGCTTTGCCTTGAAAAGTACGAAAATTTGGAAATAATTCTTGTCGGAAATAAAGATATCATTGAAAAGACGGCAAAAGAAAATGATATCGACTTGAAAAATATGGAAATACATGATGCTCCAGATATCATTTCAATGGAGGATGATGCAGGCGAGATAATGAAATCAAAGAAAGATTCATCAATGGCAGTCGGTCTCAGACTTCTTGCCGAAGGCAAGGGAGATGCCTTTCTCACAGCAGGAAACAGCGGTGCATTGATAATGGGTGCAACGCTTATCGTCAAGAGGATAAAAGGAGTAAAAAGACCTGCATTTTCACCTGTAATGCCGACATCAAAAGGTCCTGTGCTTCTCATAGACAGTGGTGCAAATGTCGAAGTCCGTCCTGAAATGCTTCAGCAGTTTGGTATAATGGGCTCGATATATATGGAAAATGTGCTTAAAATAGAGAATCCCCGTGTAGCACTCGCAAATGTCGGTACTGAAGACCATAAGGGCGGTGAATTGCAGCATGAAGCGTTCAGGCTTCTCAAAGAATCCAATGTCAATTTTATCGGCAACATGGAAGCAAGAGATATCCCTGCAGGTGAAACAGATGTTATAGTTGCAGACGGTTTCACAGGAAATGTCATTGTCAAAATGTATGAGGGTGTTGCGGCTGAATTATTCAAAAAAATAAAAGGTGTTTTTTACAAAAACGCTAAAACTAAATTGGCTGCACTTCTTATAAAAAAGGAACTGTATGAATTAAAACAGTATTTTGACTATAACCAGTATGGTGCAGCACCTGTTATGGGAGTTGCAAAGCCTGTTCTCAAAACTCACGGCAGTGCAAAGGCTGATGCTGTTGTGACGGCTATGAAATCTGTTATAGATTTTACCCAGACAGATGTTATAGGCAAGATAGAGGAAAATATTACAGCAATGAAGAAAAAAGGTGAAGATAATCAATGAAGGAACTTGAAAAAAAGATAGGGTATAAATACAAGAATATATCATATCTCGAAAATGCTCTTACACATTCATCATATGCTAATGAATCAAAGCATGGTGCAAAGAGCAATGAAAGACTTGAATTTTTGGGTGATGCTGTTTTAAGCATAGTTGTATCGGATTATATCTACAAAAACTGTCCGAATCTTCCGGAGGGTGAGCTTTCAAAATTAAGAGCATCACTTGTATGCGAAAAGAGTCTTTGCAGATTCGCAAAGACTCTCGAAGTCGGCAAATACCTTAAATTGAGCCGTGGCGAGCATAATCTCAAGGGAAATGAAAGACCGTCTATATTGGCGGATGCCTTTGAAGCTATCATAGCGTCAATATACCTTGACGGCGGAATGGACGAGGCAAGGAGATTTATCTTATCATTCGTAGAACCCGAAATAAAAAATCCCAGACCGAGGGCTTTTAAGGATTATAAGACAACTCTCCAGGAGATAATACAGAAAAATCCCGAGGAACATCTTGAATATGTGCTTACAGGTGAACAGGGACCTGACCATGACAAGCACTTTTTCGTTGAGGTACATCTCAACAGTAATGTTATCGGCAAGGGCGGAGGACGAAGCAAAAAAGAAGCCGAACAGCAGGCTGCAAGAGAAGCATTGGAGCTGATGGGATATTGAAACATTCAAATATAGCGATATTCGTACCGCATAACGGCTGTCCTCATGCGTGTACCTTCTGCAATCAGCGTGAAATAACGGGGCAGTCCTACCAGCCGACTCCTCAGGATGTCGAAAATGCCATTGCAACTTCAAGAAAATTCTCGGATACCCAAAATACCGAAATAGCCTTTTTCGGAGGCAGCTTCACTGCTATACCCCGTGAATATATGCTCTCTTTGCTGAAAGCAGCCTCACCGTATGTATTGAGCGGTGAGTTTTACGGTATCAGGCTTTCGACAAGACCTGACTGTATAAACGAGGAAATACTTGATATTTTAAAATCTCACGGAGTAACTTCTATTGAACTCGGTACACAGAGTATGTGTGATGATGTTCTTACGGCAAATAAAAGAGGTCACACTGTTCAGGACAGTATAGATTCATCTTTACTGATAAAAAAATACGGATTTTCACTCGGACTTCAGATGATGACAGGATTATATCAAAGCAGTGATGAAAAGGATATGTACACGGCTCAGAAAATAGCCGAATTACAGCCCGATACAGTAAGGATTTATCCTACAATAGTCATGCGTGGTACGGAGTTATATGACTTGTATAAAAACGGCTCATATATTCCTCAGACACTTGAAACAGCCGTTCCGTTGTGTGCGGATATCCTGAGATTCTTTGAAGCAAGAAATATAAATGTTATCCGTCTCGGACTGCATGACAGTGAAAGTCTTAAAGAAAATATGGTTGCAGGTGCATATCACCCGTCATTTAGAGAGCTTTGCGAAAGCAGGATAATATTTGACAATACATTGAAAATTTTGTCTGAACAAAATATCACAGATGGAAATATCGTATTTTCGGTAAATCCTAAATCTGTTTCAAGATTTGTCGGACAGAAAAAAAGTAATCTTCAAAGGCTTCAAAAAATGGGTATTACCCCGACAATACATCAGGATAACACACTATCAAAATATGAGGTTGCTGTTAATAAAAAACTATAATTTAATAATAATTGCTAATTGCTATAGTAAACGTCAATTAAAATTTCCTTTTGTCATTCTGAGGAACGAAGTGACGAAGAATCTTTCAAAGATTCCTCGCTTTGCTCGGAATGACATTGAGCAATTTATTTTGTTGTTTACTATAACTGCTAATTGCTAATTGTAAAAAAGGGTGAGTGTGTGAAACTTAGGGGACTTGAGGTTCAGGGATTCAAGACGTTTCCCGATAAAACAAAATTGGATTTTACAAACGGAATAACTGCAGTCGTAGGACCAAACGGCAGCGGAAAAAGTAATATAAGTGATGCAATAAGATGGGTGCTTGGTGAACAGTCTGCAAAGGCTCTGAGATGTTCCAAAATGGAAGATGTAATTTTCAACGGTACTCAGCAGCGTAAAAAAACAGGCTATGCACAGGTGACATTATCAATTGACAATTCCGACAGGTCTTTGAAGTTTGACGGTGATGAGGTTTCAATTACAAGACGCTTCTACCGTTCAGGCAACAGTGAATATCTGATAAACAATACAGCGGTGCGTTTGCAGGACATACACGAATTATTCATGGATACAGGTCTCGGACGTGACGGATATTCAATGATAGGTCAGGGTAAGATAGATTCCATTGTTTCAACAAAGGGCGAGGACAGGCGAGAGATTTTCGAGGAAGCGGCAGGAATATCCCGCTTCAGATACAAAAAGGCTGATGCCGAAAAACGTCTTGAAAAAACAGAGGAAAATCTTGTCAGACTGCGTGATATAATGCAGGAATTGGAAGAAAGAGTCGAACCATTGCGTATACAGTCGGAAAAAGCCAAGGCGTATCTGAACTATGCCGAGGAAAAACGTGGTCTTGAAATAGCACTTTGGCTTAGAACTCTTGATAAATCTTCGTTGCAGATACGTGAACAGGAAGATAAAATTTCTGTTGCAAGGTCACAGTACAATAATATTGAAAAGTCTCTTGAAGACATACAGAACGAAAGTGAAAATATATTTTCAAAGCAGAATATATGCTCGCAAAATACTGATGAATTAAGAAAAGAAGCTTCAGGTTATGAAACGGACTCTGCACAGAAGCTGTCCCAGATATCCGTTTTTGAAAATGATATACTTCACAATAAGAAAAATATTGAACGTATCGAAAAAGATATTTATGCAATGAAAACTGCAAGTGAGGCTATTGACCGTGAGATAAGCGAAAAACAGTCTGTTATTGAAAAAAGCCGGTTTGACTTGAAACTGAAAAAAGCAGAGCTTTCAAAATATTCTCAGCAGGTCGATTCTCTCAGGGAAAATGAAAATATATCTTCACATCAGCTTGATGAGATAAATGCTGAAATATCGAATTTGTCTCAAAAATCCGCTGATTCCAAAATAAGCTATATGACAGCGACTTCTTCAATAAACGAGATAACATCCAGAATGGATGTCGTTGAAAATACCGTGAAGGTTCGTATCTCTCAGAAGGATACTCTGAAAAATATCATTGCAGATGACAGGGATATGCTTGCTGAATGTACTGATAATATAAATGAATGTTCTCTTGAAATTTCCGAAAAAGAAATGGAAATGAACAAAAAGAAGGTCGATTGCGACAATATAAAAATAAATGCTGACAGGCTCTCACTCGACAGTGAACAGCTTTTCAGAAAAGCCAAAATTCTTGAAGAACTTGAAAAAAATCTTGAAGGCTTTACCCAAAGTGTAAAAATATTAATGAAGGAATCCAAGAAGGGTACCCTTTCAGGTATACACGGACCTGTATCGAGAGTTATAAAAACCTCCTCTGAATACAGTACTGCCATTGAGATAGCACTCGGCTCTGCAATGCAGAATATAGTTACCACTGATGAAAATTCAGCTAAATTTGCAATAGCATATCTGAAAAATATCAACGGAGGACGTGCGACATTTCTTCCGATGACAGTTATAAAGTCAAGGGAACTCAATGAAACAGGTCTTGAAGGCTGTGACGGCTTTATTGGAATAGCTTCAAAATTGTGTTCATGCAAGGAATGTTATAATGACATACTGTCAAATCTCCTTGGAAGGATAGTCGTTGCAAGGGATATCGACTGTGCAACGGATATTGCCCGAAAATATTCCTATCGTTTCAGGATAGTTACTCTTGACGGTCAGGTGGTAAATGCAGGCGGTTCATTGACAGGCGGTTCGCTTGCTAAAAATACAGGACTTTTAGGACGTGCTTCCGAAATTGAAAAGATACGTTCAGATGCTCAAAGGGTGTCTGATGATGCAAATCGAATGAAGAAAAAATACAACTGCGAAATGCAGAAATTTTCAGAGCTTTCAAAAAAGGTTGATGAGCTGAAAAAAAGGCTTTCAGAGCTGAATGAGAGTAAAATAAAAATTACGGCTGAAATGAACAATCATCAGAAGGAGCTTGAAAATACCGAAAAATTCCTTGATGAAATTATGGAGGAACGCAAAAGTTCTGTTTCAAGGCTTGAAACACTTACTCAGACAATGAATGATGCCCGTGCAGAATATGACGGATATAATAAAATTATAGAGGAAAAACAGAGCATTGCAGACAGTTTGCTGAATGAGAAAAATGATATAGTACAGAAAAGAGAAAAGTTGAATGAAAAACTGCAGGAAATAAAACTTTCCGTCATCACTCTTGAAAAGGATATATCATCTGCTGAATCTGATATACAAAATGCAAAACTCCGTGCGGAAAATTCCGAAGCAAAAATAAAGATAAATGAATCGGAAATACAGTCACTTGTTCAAAAGAATACTCAAATTGACGGTGATATTAATATTCTCAAATCACAGGTCAAGGAACTTGAGCAAAAAACAGAAATCACAAAACAAAAAATAGAAGAACTCAATATGGAAAAAATTTCTCTTGAAAAGCGTTCTGCAGAACTGCGTAAGCAGGAAAGAGAAAAATCCTCTGAAAGAGAGAATATCAGCGGAGAATTGGTAAGGCTTGAGGAAAGACGTACAAATCTCCAAAAGCAGTATGATGATATAGTGAATAAGTTATGGGAAGAATATGAGCTTACCAAGCGTGAAGCTGAGGATATTGCTATAAAAATAGAGGAAGTGGGCAAGGCTCAGAGACGTTTGAACGAGCTTAAACAGAAAATACGTTCTTTGGGAAATGTAAATGTATCGGCTATCGACGAATACAAGGAAGTCAAGGAAAGATATGAATTTCTGAAAGTACAGATAGGTGATGTGGAAAAATCCAAGTCCGAGCTTATAAGATTAATTAATGACCTGACCAAGCAAATGCGTGAGATATTCATTGAGAGATTCAATCTTATAAATCAGAATTTTTCACAAACATTCGTTGAATTATTCGGAGGAGGAAAAGCCTCACTGTCGCTTGCTGATCCTGAAAATGTCCTTACAACAGGCATTGATATATCCGTTGAGCCTCCGGGAAAGATAGTATCTCATATTGAATTGCTTTCAGGCGGTGAAAAGGCACTTGTTGCAATAGCTTTGTATTTTGCTATAATGAAGGTAAGCCCCGCACCGTTTTGTGTAATGGACGAGATAGAAGCGGCACTTGATGATGTTAATGTATACAGATTTGCGGCATATCTGAGAAGAATGAACGATAATACACAATTCATCTGCATAACTCACAGACGTGGCACTATGGAGGAAGCTGACGTTTTGTATGGTGTCACAATGCAGGACAGGGGAATTTCAAAACTCCTTGAACTCCGTGCAAGTGAAGTTGAACAGAAGCTTGGAATAAAATGAGGTGTAGAAATGAAAAAAGCTAAAATTTCTTCTGCAATTTTGTTTTTAATAAATATGCTTGGATTCTGTTTCATAGGATATTTTTCCGGATATTTTTTCGGTGAAGATGATACGGGCAAATTTTTGATAGATGTTGGATTTGTTTTTATAGCCGCCGGTTTTGCAATGCTTGCACATATAATCCTGCATGAAACAGGTCATCTGATATTCGGCTTGATGACAGGCTATAAATTCAACTCTTTCAGGGTATTCAATCTTATGTGGCAAAAGGACAGTGACGGTAAAATACGCCGATATAAATTCAGTCTTGCGGGTACAGCAGGTCAGTGTATCATGTCACCGCCCGAAATGAAAGACAGCAAAATACCGTTTTTTTGGTATAATATAGGCGGTGTGCTGATGAATTTATTTTTATCTGTTTTATTCACAGTGATATATTTTATATTCAAGGGAAATTCGTATTTTCATTTTGTATGCCTTTCGTTTATTATATTGGGATTGTCAATGGGACTTGCAAACGGTCTGCCATTACCCGAAATTACGAATGACGGAAGAAATATCGTTGAATTGTCAAAATCTGAAAAGGCTGTGAAAGCATTTTATATTCAAATGCAGGCTATCGTTATGATACAGAATGGAATACGCATAAAAGATTTTCCCGAAGAATGGTTTGAAATGCCGACTGACGAGGAATTGAAAAATGTTATATGCTGTGTAATGGCTGTATTTGTATGCGATAAGCTGTTTGACGAGGGCAAATATTCTGAAGCACAGTCAACAATAGATATGCTTTTGAATAAAGAAACGGCTGTTGACAATATACACAAACAGTTATTGAAGGTAAATGCACTTTTCTGTGAGTTGACAGGAGAGAAAAATAAGAGTAAAATTGAGAATTATCTTGATGATGATTTGCAGAACTTTATGAAAGCAATGCAGGATTATCCGAGTATAATAAGGACACAGTATGCTTATGAAATGCTGTATAATAATGATATTCAGGCGGCTCAGAAGCAGGTTGACTTATTTGAAAAAGTCGCTTTGAAATATCCGTATAAATCGGAGATAAAGGCTGAAAGAAAGTGCATTGCACTTGCGGCACAGATTTTTGCAGGCAGAGGATAAATTTATGGATATACAATTTAAGAATGATAACAGAATATTTAATTGCCGTGTTGTTGGGATATGTATAAAAGACAATAAAATATTGCTGTCAAATTCCGAATCGGAGGATTACTGGACATTTCTCGGTGGTAAACCAATGCTCGGTGAATCGACAGATAAGGCTGTTATCCGTGAATTTAAAGAAGAAACGGGCATTGACTTTGAAATTGACAGATTATTGTCTTTTATGGAAAATTTTTTTGAAATGGACGGATGCCGTTGGCATGAATATGTTTTCTTTTATTTGCTCAAAGATACAAATGATTTGCTGAAAGTATCGGAAGAAGAACATATTGTTTTAGACCATCAGGAAACTTTATATAAATGGATAGGGATTGATGACTTTATGAAAATGGACATCAGACCATATTGTGCAAAGGAAATTATAAAGTATTTGCCCAAACAAATTATTCATATTGTAAATAATGAGATATAACGAGGAGGAGATGTATTATGAGCTTTTTCGGGAGAATCAAGGAAGGTCTGAGAAAGACTCGTGATGCGATTTTCGGAAGAATAGATGCTATGCTGAAATCTTTTACGAAAATTGATGACGAGCTTTTTGAAGAACTTGAAGAACTGCTTGTAATGGCAGATGTAGGTGTTTACACAGCTGAAAGGATATGTGATGAACTCAGGGAACGTGTAAAGAAAGAGGGTATCACAGAACCTGCTAAAATAAACGGGCTTTTGGCGGATGTAATAAGTGAAATGCTGAAAGGCGGTCAGCCTTTGAAGATAGATACCAAACCGTCTGTTATACTTGTGATAGGCGTGAACGGTGTCGGCAAGACCACTACTATCGGTAAAATGGCGGCTAATTTTGTACGTCAGGGCAAGAAGGTAACATTGGCAGCGGCTGATACATTCCGTGCAGCAGCGATAGACCAGCTTCAGATATGGGCAGACCGTGCTAATGCGGATATTATCAAACAAGGTGAGGGTGCAGACCCTGCGGCAGTTGTTTTTGATGCTATATCATCAGCCAAAGCAAAGGGCAGCGATATTATCATAGTCGATACAGCAGGCAGACTCCATAACAAGAAAAATCTCATGGCTGAGCTTGAAAAGATAAACCGTATAATCAACCGTGAATTGCCCGATGCTGACAAGGAAGTTTTGCTTGTGCTTGACGCTACTACAGGGCAGAATGCAGTCAATCAGACGAAAGAATTTAAAAATGCGGCAGACATTACAGGAATAGTTTTGACGAAATTGGACGGTACTGCAAAGGGTGGTGTTGTTCTTGCAATAAAGGAGGAACTGAATGTTCCCGTGAAATATATCGGTGTCGGTGAACAGATAGACGATTTACAGCCGTTTGAACCTGATGTATTTGCAAGAGCGTTGTTCGGTGCAGATGATATTGAAGAAGTTGAGGAAATCAAAGAGGAAGTCACGGAAAAGCCTGTGGAAGATGAAGAACTCAAACCTGCAACGGCTGATATATGGGCTGAGATAGATGCACAGGCAGAGGCTGAAAGAATTGCTGAAGAAGAAAAGGAAAAGGCTAAAACCGAAGAAGAAATTTTAGCCGAGGAACAGGCGAAGGCAGCAGCTGAAGCTGAAAAGGCAGAGGAAAAGAAAAAACGTGCCGAGGAACGCAAAAACCGTGCAAAGAAATATAATTGGAGTACGGAACAGACTGAAACGACTGCGGCTGATGATGACTGGTTCGAGCAGTGGAAGCAGGGCAAGATAAGTGAGGAATGAGGAGTGAGAAGTGACAAATTTATTTTTGCTCCGAAGTTGATTTTATTAAAAGAGGTGTTTTTTTGTGATATTTGTGCTTGCGTCAAATAACAAGAAAAAAATTGAGGAATTGCAGAGGATATTACAACCTTTGGATATTTATGTAAAAACGGCTGAACAGTTGGGATTTGAACTTGATGAAGTTGAGGAAACAGGGGAAACTTTCGCTGAAAATGCAGAACTTAAAGCGAAGGCGGCTTGTGAAAAAACAGGCTTTCCTGCAATCGCTGATGATTCGGGATTGTGTGTAAAAGCTCTTGACGGTGCTCCGGGAGTATATTCCGCAAGATATGCCGGTGAGGGTGCAAGTGATGAAAAAAAGATAAATAAACTGCTTGAAGAACTCTATAAAACCGGCAGTCAGGACAGGAGTGCATATTTCAAATGCGTTATATGCTGTTGTTTCCCGAATGGCGATAAACTGTTTGCAGAAGGACAGTGTGACGGTACAATAGGCTATGCACCGAGAGGAAAAAACGGCTTCGGATATGATCCTGTATTCTTCGTTGAAGGCAACAAGACCTTTGCAGAACTTACGCCGAATCAGAAGGATGTTATAAGCCATCGTGGAAGGGCTTTGAAAAAGCTCACGGAAATACTGAGTGAAAGACTGAAAGGAAAATAAATCTATGCTTACAAGTAAACAGAGAGCATTTTTGCGTTCACTTGCCGTTGATGCGGACACTATATTGATGGTAGGCAAGGGCGGTATGAATGAACAGATAATAAAACAGGCTGATGATGCACTGACGGCAAGAGAATTGCTCAAAGGAAAAGTCCTTGAAACAGCAGGTGTGCCGTCAAGGGAAATTGCCGAACAGCTTGCACTTGAAACGAATTCGGAAGTTGTACAGGTGATAGGAGCAAAATTTGTATTGTTCAGGAGAAATCCAAAAGAGCCTAAAATTGAACTTCCGAAAGCAAGGAAAGGAAAGCGTTGAGTATGAAAATTGCAATGTTCGGAGGGAGCTTCAATCCGATACATACAGGTCATGTGATGCTTGTAAAGGCGTTTGCAAAGGAACTGTCACTTGACAGAGTTCTGATAATACCAACATATATCCCTCCGCATAAGCAGATATATAATGCTGTATTACCGAAACAAAAGCTTGAGATGTGCCGTCTTGCATTTAAAGATATTAATTTTGCGGAAATAAGCGACATTGAAATAAAAAGACAGGGTGCGAGTTATACTTATATGACATTGGAGGAATTAAAGGAAATGTATCCCGATGATGAACTGTTTCTGATAACCGGAGCAGATATGTTTATGACGATACATGAATGGAAACACCCTGAAATAATATTCAGACTTGCGACAATATGCGGAGTACCGAGAAATAATAACGATATATCAGACCTGAAAAAACAGGGGGAATATCTGCATACACTGGGAGCAAAAACACATATTCTTGATGTTGGTATAATGACGGTATCATCAACGGAAATAAGAAATAATATCGCACTTGGAAAGAGTATTTCAGGAATGGTCACACCAGAAGTTGAAAAATATATTCTTGAAAACGGACTTTATAAAGAGGGCTGAATCAATGAAATTTGACAATAATTATGTAATAGATGATTTGAATAAGTGCTATAAAGAGTTGGGAAGTTTCATCAGCGGTGACAGGGTTGTTTTGTCAAAACTGAATGTTGCGGTAAAGCCTGAAGTTTATCAGCTAAAGGAACAGATGGCTACTATTGGTTATCATATATATTCGCCCGAATGGAAAAATGAAATGTTTGAAGTATCGTCATCATTGGGTTCTGATACGAAAACGGCTGTCGGAATGGCACAGGGCGGATTTATGTTCGGTATAATGGAAGCTGTTCAGACGATGATGAATGATGTAAATTCAAGGGAATTTGACAGTGATTTCAACGGCTTGCATAAATGGAAGCTGTATATTGGAAATGTCGTTGCAACTGGCAAAGAAGTCATTGTTGATGACGTGAAAATATATTGGGATGTCCTCAAAGATGAAATTGCAAAGAGAATAGGCAATCAGGATATTTGTTATATAAAGATATATGCAGCAAACAGCGGTGACGGGAAATTTGTTACAGGCGAGTGCCGTATAAATAACAATAAAATAGACAGCCTGAGTAAAATTGTCGAGGATATGTCAAGAACATGGAAAAATAAGAAATTTGCATCTCATAAGCAGTTTTTTATTTTAAAACAGCAGGAGGAAACCTTGAAGGAATATCCGTATAATAATGCTGATATTTATGATGCAGTCGAAAAATCCCTTGTGCTGTATGAAAGAGTCATGAATGACGGCAAGGAACATTTGTATTTTAATGTGCTTGAGGAATTTTTGGGTGATGATGTTCTTGCACAGGATATTTATAATTTTATTCCCGAAGCATTTGCTGAATTTTCAATAGAGGGAGTAAGATTTTCCGAATCGGTTAAGTTTAATTTAAGAGGAAATATAAGGACTTTCTACAAATCACAGCTTGCGACATATTATCCTATATTGAATACAGCGGCAAGAGTGCTTGACAGTGGAGCTTTGAAAGACCCTCAGAAAGTGTTTGAAGATTTGCTTAATTCAAGTGCAAGCGTTGATGCAATAAAACAAGCCCTTGATGACGGCAGTAAACTTGAAAATCTTATATTGACAGATACGATTTTTAGTGTTTCTGATGATTATATAGTGAGGTGAACTCATTGAAACAAGAAGATATTGAACTGTTTTACAGCTATTCAGAAAAACACGATATGTACTTGATAAAACTGGAGTTTGAACGTAAAGTTATCAATTACAGTGACGAAAGAACGGATACAGTGATGTATTTCGGAGATTATCCGCACTATCCCGAAGAAAAAATGCTTGAAATAACCTGTGAGGGCTGTAAAAGTATAAATATCAGTGATTATATTTACGATTTTGTGGCACCTCACAGACTTATATTAGAGAATATTTCCGATACATGGATTGAAGGTGCAAATTACTACGTTCACGACAATGAAAGTGATATAAAAATATATTGTCTTGATGTGAAATTCAAAATTGTATAAAAGGTGATAATTTTAATGGTAAAAAATAAGAAATTGCTTTTTACACTTGTAATTTACTTTGTTCTATTCTATACGGCATGGGCGGGTTTCGGGTGGCTTATAGCAAATCATTTTTTTGACTGGACAGGCAATAATGAGATAGTAATACAAATAATAAGAGCAGGTATAGTCAAAAATATTGTCTGGACACTGCCGGCATTTATATTGATAAAATATTTTGAAAATGACTGTTATATCGGTCTGAAGGAAATGTTCACAACAAAGGTAAAGATAGTTGATGTTTTGCCTGTATTCATATTGTGTATAATATATACCCTTGCAGGAGTTTTTAGAACAGGTGACTGGTCAATAGTCGATAGCTTTGGCTGGTCGAAAATAATAATTGTTTTGACTGTGGGCATAACGGAAGAAATGGTTTTTCGAGGCTGGCTTTTGAATGTTACCGTAAAAAATGCCGATACAGAATGGAAACAATGGGTTGCAATATTTATAAATGCTGTTCTGTTTTTGACGATACATTTTCCAATATGGCTCTATGAAGGGGTATTTTTTAGGAACTTTCAGAGCTTCGCATTTACAAGTATAATTATATTGAGCTGTATGTTCAGTTGGCTGTTTGTCAAAACGAAAAATATATTGGTTCCCGTTGCACTTCATATGCTTTATGACTTACTTGTATTTATGTTCATTGGCGGATAGTTTTTTTAAAATGGTCTTGAAAGACGGGGGTTTTGCTGATATAATTAATGTGAAGTTTTTAAATACGGAGTTGAGCGGAATTGACGGTAAAAGATTATGAGGAAATTATTGGCAAAAGAATGAAATCGGCACGTTTCAAGCATTCAAGGAATGTTGCCAAAGAGGCTGTAAGGCTTGCAAAAAAATACGGTGCAGATGTTCAAAAAGCGGAAATTGCAGGCATCCTTCATGATGCCACCAAGGAGACATCTGATGATGAACAGCTTAATCTGATACAGCGTGCAGGAATACAAATGACGGTGATGGAATTGTCATCACGCAAGCTGTGGCACGCTATTTCGGGAAGTGCATTTGTACAGGCAGAACTTGGCATTGATGATAAGGAAATAATAGATTCCATACGCTATCATACGACAGGCAGGGCAAATATGACCTTGCTTGATAAAGTGATATTTGTAGCGGATTTCATATCAGCCGACAGGGATTATGACGGTGTGGACAAAATGAGGAAAATTGCTGATAAAGACCTTGATGATGCAGTGCTTGAAGGAATGGCATTCACAATAGCTGACCTTGCACAGAGAAAAATAACCATTGCACCAGATACATTCGAGGGATATAATTATATGGCTTCTTTGAGAGCAAAAAAATAATTTTTGGGGAGGAAATAAAATGACATCTTTGGAAACAGCTAAACTTGCTGTAAAAATATTGAGTGACAAAAAGGGTATAGATATCAAGCTGATAAAAATAGACTCATCTATTGCGGATTATTTTGTAATATCAACAGGCGGTTCGAGTACTCATGTAAAAACACTTGCTGACGAGGTTGAAGTAAAGCTCGATGAAGCAGGTATAAGCGTAAGCCACATTGACGGACACCGTTCCGATACATGGATAGTATTGGATTACGTTGATGTTATCGTACACGTCTTTTCGGAGGAAGCAAGAGAATATTATAATCTTGAAAGACTTTGGCAGGACGGAGAGGAAATGGATATTTCCGGTATTGATTAAATAAAATATAAAAAGCACTATACTTTTGACGAATTGTCATTAGATAGTGCTTTAATATTTGGTATCAAAACAAAGCTGTCTGCATATAATGTCATTGCAGGGATATAAAAAAATTAAAAAAAATTTTAAAAAAACACTTGACATTTTTTAGAGTATGTGGTAATATTATAACCGTCGCTGAAACATGTAAGAAATTAAAGTGAGTCGGTTGATGTGGGGGTATAGCTCAGCTGGGAGAGCATCTGCCTTACAAGCAGAGGGTCATAGGTTCGAGCCCTATTGTCCCCACCAAATATGGTCCGGTAGTTCAGCTGGTTAGAACGCTAGCCTGTCACGCTAGAGGTCGACGGTTCGATCCCGTTCCGGATCGCCAATTTGCTCCTGTAGCTCAGTCGGTAGAGCAAGGGACTGAAAATCCCTGTGTCGATGGTTCGATTCCGTCCGGGAGCACTTAAATATGCGGATGTAGCTCATCTGGTAGAGCGCAACCTTGCCAAGGTTGAGGTAGCGAGTTCGAGCCTCGTCATCCGCTCCAACGGAGCTTTTAAAACAGCTCCGTTTTTAAAATATGGCGACATAGCCAAGCGGTAAGGCACGAGTCTGCAAAACTCTGACTCTGACTTTCGTTTGGATAAGTTGGTGGCATAGCCAAGCGGTAAGGCAAGAGTCTGCAAAACTCTCATTCCCCGGTTCAAATCCGGGTGCCACCTCCAAATTGCTAAGGTAATAAGATGAAGAATCTTATTGCCTTTAAGTAATATCATAAGAGTTTTTACGGTATTACTTAAAGGCAATCCCTCACGGCACGGAGGGAGTACCTTATATTTTACACAATAGTGTACAGAAGTAGAAGTAGAAAGTTGCACCTGCAACTTTGTATGTTTTGTATGTTGTGTATGGATTTTTGGCAGCCTCGCTACCGTCAGTGTATATTTCTGCGTGTGATGCGGAACTTTCACTCTCAAACTGACACCGTTCTTATTCTCGCAA
>CADCDE010000012.1:29603-30442 GCA_902800065.1 uncultured Ruminococcus sp. | reverse complement strand
CATTGACGGGTGATAAACGACTAATTCATCAAGGAAAAAGCGGTAGGCATCGTCAATTTCGGGAACAGAGGAAAAATTGGCTGCACAGGAAAGCATAAGCCTGTTTGGCTTTAAAACGTCTTTACAAGCGTTGAATTTACCTGTAAACTTACTGCCTGTCGAAAAACCGTTTTCATCACGTTCAAAAATCTTTGCCTGCTTGCCTTTTGGAAAATAATAGAGATATTCCTCTGTCACCAACAGATTTTTCAGTGAAAATCCGAAAACAAATATGATTCCCTTAACAACAAAATGTATCTGATAGGTACTTTCCTTTTCTAAACTGATAAGTTTATGCGGAATTTGCCTGATACCCTGCCCTGGCTGATGATTGATACTGTTGATGACAAGATTTTTTACGAAAGAAACAGCGTCAATAAAATTGCTTTTACCTGAACCGTTGAAAAAATGATTTTATCCCCGATAGATTTGTGATTACTGCATGAAAATTCAAGTAGCATTGTAGTTACCTCCTCTCAATTACCATGATACCACAAAAATCAAATTTAAACAAGGTATTTGCATAATTTTGTGCAAATTAAGAGTTTTAATTTGTCATAAATAAAATTATATAAATATTATATCCTTTCTCAAAACTCAATATACCCAAAATATTAAGTAGCAAAATAAATATATTTATAACAGTATTAAAAGCCACCCGAAATTTTTATATTTCAGGCGGCTTGCCTTGTATTTAATTAGACGGACATTTATTTACATGAATTTTTTATACATTTTTTTCTTGAATTTTAGTGATGATTATGTTATTATAGTAGT
Organism: uncultured Ruminococcus sp.; assembly: GCA_902800065.1. Lineage (GTDB taxonomy): Bacteria > Bacillota > Clostridia > Oscillospirales > Acutalibacteraceae > UBA1213. Next base: position 29,626 of record CADCDE010000012.1, on the reverse strand, counting down.
AGAAAGTGTCTATATTATTTTAA
>CADCDE010000012.1:0-29575 GCA_902800065.1 uncultured Ruminococcus sp. | reverse complement strand
GACGGACATTTATTTACATGAATTTTTTATACATTTTTTTCTTGAATTTTAGTGATGATTATGTTATTATAGTAGTAGAAAGTGTCTATATTATTTTAACCTAAATGGGCAAGAAGTCCCCCGCCTCTAAGGCGGTGGGATGAATTGCCCAACTGTCGTAAGACAGTTCTATCAGCCGCAGGCTGATTTTTTCTTGACATCAAACAATAGCAATGTTATACTAAATTCAGATAAAATCAGAACAGCCTGTATTACAATAGAGCGAGAACCAAGCCGTAATACAGAGAATTATGAAAGGAGAACGGATTAGGGGTAATCATTCCTCTATGATAAGGGATTCTGACAAATTATCCTCTTTTTCCCGTAATCAGTCGGGATGTAACATGTGCGAAGCAAGACGATAGCAAGCAAATTTGTCATAACCGTGGGACACACGGGGATAGCTCGTTGATACTGTACAGGTTGCTGTACTTGAGCGAGATAACCGTGGGACACACGGGGATAGCTCGTTGATACTGTACAGGTTGCTGTACTTGAGCGAGAAGCCCCCACCTCTATAGGTGGGGGAGTATGTCACTTCTTTTATATCATCTTAATCGTAAGCGAGGAATCTTTGAAAATCTTTATACACATACAGCAAAAAGATAAAAAATTATATCTGTTAAGGCAGAAATCCAAAAAAATTTCTATGCAGAACAGATAAAAATTGCTCATTTATAGTTCATACAATAAAAAAGGCTGTCGAAACATTCAATGTTTTGGCAGCCTTTTTTGATAATGAAAAAATGATAATAATATTATTTCATGTTAAAACAATAGATAAACTTAACGGTTTTGGTTTGTCATTCCTAACACAGTAAAATATATTTTTAACGAATAATTTATAAATTTGCTCATTTATAGTTATACATAATCAACTGAGTAAAAGTAGATCTTCCTGAGAGAGCTTATAAAAAGTTCTGATTATTCTTTTTGAGGCATACGGAATTTTAACAACGTGTTTGATTTCAATATCTGGTATTATCTGTGATGGTGTATCAGATGTTTTTGGTGTTTCTATATCTGTTGATTGCGTATTGCAGGATATGTCCGGGTGACCGCCGTTCAATAAAAGCAGATCTTTCTGAGAGAGTTTATAGAAAGTTTTTATAATTCTTTTTTGTTCACGAGGAACTTGAACAATTTGGTCGCTTTTATTATCTGTCGTTATATTGGTTGGTTTTGTGTGGTTTTCAGTATTTTGTATTATCTGTGATGATATATCCGGTGTTATTTGTATTTTTATATTTTGGGATTGTATATTTCCGTAATATTTAAACGCTATATTGTGTTTTATTGCATATTGAGAGATATAGGAATTGTTGGTGCAGTAAATAACAATGCTTTTGCAGTCTTCAAAAGCATTATCGGCAATTTCAGCGACTTCTTCGGAAATAAAAATGCTTTCCAATGACTCGCATTTCCAAAAACTGTGGTTGTCTATTGAAATGATGGTCTTTACATCAAAATCTGTAAGCTGACTGCATCCCCAAAATGCACATTCTTTTATTTTGAGTATCGAATGATTCATTTTAATGTCAGGCATGGAAGATACAGATACTGTTTTCAGATTTTTGCACTGACTGAAAGCGTGGTTTCCAATCTCTTTCAGGTGATACGGAAGAATCAAGGAACGGAGATTCTGGCATGATGCAAACGCTCTCTTTCCGATATACTCAACTGTATCTGGCAAAATGATATTATACGGGGTTTTATCAGGAGAAAGTCTGAATGCTTCTTCACCTATCCGTGAAACAGTATATCCCTTTATTTCATGGGGTATCAATAATGTGTCCGGAACTTTTGAAGACAAAGAAAAAAAACTTCTGACAGGCTCTCCTTTTACGATCTCTATGCGGTCACTGTCAATAATTTCAAAAGTAAGCTGCCAGCCTTTATAATTGACAGAATTGTTTTTTGACATGATTCATTCCTCCATTTATCCGTATATATCTCAAATATAGCATAAATAAGGCTATCCGTCAAGAAAAAACGGTTTATGAAATAATATATATAGTAAACGGCAAAATAAATTGCTCTATGTCATTCCGAGCAAAGCGAGGAATCTTTGAAAGATTCTTGGTTACTTCGTTCCTCAGAATGACAAAAGGAAATTTTCATTGACGTTTACTATAGCTGTTTTGTGTAGAATAGAAAATTGATTAGAATTATTCACAATTTCAATTAATAAAGATTGTGAAAACTGACCATAAAATCAGATATTATTATATAAAAATAAAAAATATTTGTATATTTGACTGAAAATATCAAAATTATAATTTTTTATTTGTAAAATATTGAAAATTTTTAAATATTGTTTTATAATTATCTATGGATATTTTATTTATGTGTGATTTTGATTATTTTGTTATTTTATTTTGTGACGTTTTAGCGATGATAGTACAGATATATGAAAGGAGATGATAATTTTGAGTTACAGCGTTTCGATTTTGGAATGTCCGAATTGTGCTGCTACAGATATAAGACCGGGGCAAAGTTTTTGTCACTGGTGCAGAAGTGCATTGATCATCTCGGATTTCAGCAGCATTTATTCAATGGATTCCGATACATATCAGGAATATGCCAATAAACTCAAAAGCAGTGAAAATAATTATGCCTCAAACGGAATGCACGGAGATTATGAAAATTCTCTGGGCATGACATATCTGAAATTGGGAAATACTTCCCTTGCCGTGAGTTCATTTCAAAAAGCTGTGGAATCGGGTATACAAAATCCGGAAACATATTTCTATATGGGAATTGCAATGTTAGACAGAAAAAGACCGTTTCTTAACAGTAAAAATACTGTCACCGGTGCGATGAATTACATTGAAACAGCCTTGAATATGGAAAAAAAGGGGATATATTATTTCACGGCTGCCTTTTTTGAATATGATTTCTATGTTATGAAGCATCTCAGACCGCCGAAACCGCTCAATGAATATCTTGAAAATGCAAAAAAATTCGGAGTCACACAAAACGACTTAAAAATGGTATTCGATATGATGAATTGTACCGTACCGAATGAACTGCTTATGCAGTTGAAATAATTTTATAATAGGGAGAGATTAAATTGGAACATTTTAATTATCGTAAGAATGTAAGAAATTATTTTATGAAAGGAAGAATTTTGCCGGCGGTGCTTATAATTATTGGTATAATTCTTTCATTTACCGGTATCGGAGCGATTGTCGGTATTCCTTTGATTATAGCCGGTATTGTAATTGCTGTCAAAGGAGTATCTGCCGCAGAAGCAGAAGTGGATCAGGCTACACAACTTGAGGTTGCTAATCTCAAAGAAAGAGGCATGAAAAAACTGAATGTGATCTCGGAACAAATCAATCTTGTAAAGCCGATTGTTATTTATGGTGCGGGTGAATCGCCTGACAGTAATCTTGGAGCTACTGCTTCAAAAAGAAATCGTGGTACGTCTGTATGGCTCAAAGTGTTGTTATTTCCTATAACGATCCTTGTAGCAATATTCTCCATATTTAAGAAAAAGGAGATCAATATTGATCCGATTGAACGCTATAAAATAGGTTCCGACACAAAACTCAGATATATGCTTCTTCAGGTAACGGTATTCGCATTTACTGAACATCAGCTTTTGATCTATTCCGGTAATGTTGATATTTCCACGGGAATTGTATATGACGAAACAACAGCCGAATTGTTCTACACAGATATTTCCAATATTGCTACCAATGAAGAACTGACTAAATATTTCCATAAGAACCGCTTTATTTACAAAAAGCGTGAATATGTTGTTATCAATGGCAACGGTATGAATTATGTTGCAAGCTTCACTTCAGATGTTGCTGAAGGTCAATCAAGGATAGACAATGAATTTGCGGGAATGAGAAACCTGATAAGAGAGAAAAAAATATCCGGATGATGATACAGATCAACGGTACACGCACATAAAATGATTGAAAGTGGCAGGACAAAGTAAAAACTTTTGTCTTGCCCATTTCGGTTAAACAGAGAGGAATGATATCAAGATGAATTTTTTCAGAAGAAGAACAAATGAATCCGCTTACAGCGGTGGTCACAAGCCTTTGATGAGTGTGATCAAAAATACCGGAAGCAGTGATATGATCATCTTCAAACAGCCTGAGGAAGATTTCAATACCAATTCAACATTGATAGTACAGCCGGGGGAAGCAGCTATTTTTGTTAATATGGGAAAAATAGAACAAGTATTTACAGATGGGACATATAATCTTTCAACAGACAATTATCCATTTATCAGCAGACTGCGTAATATCGCAACGGGTGGAGTCAGCAGTTTTCACTGTGTTGTATACTTTGTCAGAACGGCAGACACGATAGAACTTCTCTGGGGAACAGACAGTCCTCTCTCTGTAAGGGACAGGGAACTGAATATAGATACAACGGCAAAAGTAAGAGCGGTATACAAGCTGAATGTCGAAAATCCGTCATTGTTCATAAAAAAACTTATCGGCAGCAAATGCTCTTATCAGTCGCAGGAAGACATTGTAAATTATTTCAAGGGTGAATTTCAGGGAAAAATAAGATCGGCAGTGGCATCATTTTTTTCTTCTGTAACAACAAGCCTGATAGATGTAGAAAAATATCTGGAAACATGGTCGGAGCAGATAAGACCTAAAATAAATGATTCTGTCAGGGACTACGGTCTGATATGCACAAGATTTACGCTTGCAGGCATAAAGATAGATAAAAAAGGCTATGATAAGATCAATGATGCGAAAATAGAGGCTATTGAAAAGGGAATTTCTTCTCATGGAGAAAGGGCTGCACTGGATACTCTTGGAACGACCTATGAAATACAGCAGGAACAAGACATACGTAAGATAATAGCCAATAATACAACTAATACAAATATGAATGTTAATCTTCCGAACATAACGTATGGTCAGACACCTTTTGTAAATGTAAATCCTGCTATGCCCGTGCAGTATGCACCTTATGGATATCAGCCGTCACCAGTTCAGCAGCCTTCAGCCGATCCTATATCGGAATTGAGAAAATACAAAGCGATGCTTGATGAAGGGCTTATAACTCAAGAGGATTATGACAATAAAAAGCGTCAGCTTTTAAGTTGACAGGAAGACAGGTAAATATAAATGAAAAAAATATCGTTTTTTATATTTGCATTGCTTTTTCTTGTTGTTTTTAATGCGGTATTTTGGACTGTTGGTGCAGAGAATAAATTTTCTGTATGGATATCTTATTCTTTCATACATATTGCGTGGCTGGCAAATGTCATAGTATATTTGCATGAAACAGCCACTGTCATACATGACCGCAGTAAAACAGTTTATCCTGTATATATTTTCTCCGCATCATATCTTGCCATAGAACTTCTGACGGGGATTATATTTATTTTGATTGCTCCAGACAATTTTCTGATAACATTGATAGTACAGCTTGTATTGTTTGCCGTCTATCTGTTCTGTATATTCAAAGCTGTCGGTGCCGAAAATAAGACAGAACAAAACATAGTTGCACTTTCTATGGATGGGGAATATGTCAGAAAAACATCACAAATTCTGAAGAAACTTTGTCTTTGTTCCGGAGATACCGAACTTCATGACGAATTGGACAGAGTATATAATATTATTTCATCAAGTCCTATACGTTCCAATGCCGAAGCACGAGATTATGAAATGAAAGTCATGGAGCTTTCAGAAGAACTTGATAAGAAAATAGATACATTGGAAAAAGAAAAGTGTCTTGATCTAATTGAGCAGATCAAAAATTATGCGATTGGCAGAAATTCTGTTTTATCGTGATATCAGTTTTTGAGACACATATCCTCTGTGGGTAAATAACTTTACGTAAATTTCTTTTGTCTATGGGAAGAAATCCATGAAAATCTGTCCTTACTTATTTCGGGCAGATTTTCTTTTTTGTGTAAAAATAATTGTATATGGATGTGCGTGTGAATGAAGTTATGTCATTGATTTGCTTGATCGTAATATCCTTGAATCTTATAGTCTGATATAGTCCGGTGATTCCTTTGGCATAACTATCAAACGTGAGTTCGATGGAATTTTTTATAGATATGTTTGTGGGAAAATTCAAGTTTGTTTGCTGTCCAGCCCCCTCCGCCTCGCTTCGCTCGGCACCTCACCTTTCAGGGGAGGCAAGCCTGTTTTATCCCTTGAAATCAGCTTTTTATAAATTCAAATTTCTAAAAAGTAATCGAAATACACAAATGAATTTTCGGTTGAAACTCTTGCCTCCCCTGAAAGGGGAGGGGGACCGCCGCCGTTAGGTGGTGGTGGAGGGGTCCGGAATTCCATCGAACTCACGTTATCAAATTAATATCATAAGTATTCTGATATTGTGTTAACATTGGTAATCAGAAATCTGTAATATTTTTAAGGATAAATTAATAATTATTTCAATCTGTTTCCAATCAGATTCCAAAAACAGATCATATAATTGATACAAATAAAAAGTAAGCTTGATAAGTGGAGGTGTTTTATATGATGATGCAAAGCAAGCGGATCGTTCTGATACCTGCTTACTGTCCCGATGAAAAATTGATCACTCTTGTACAAACTTTAAAGAACATGGATTTAACGATTGTAGTTGTCAATGACGGCAGCAAATCAGAGCATAAAGAAATTTTTGAAACTGTCGGAAGATACGCCACCGTTCTGACTCATGAAACAAACAGGGGCAAGGGGGCGGCTTTGAAAACGGGACTCGAATATATCAAAGATACCTTTACAATTCCTTATGTCACAGTAACGGCAGATGCAGACGGTCAGCATTTACCGGAGGATATTCTTCTTGTATGCGAAAAGGCTGAAAGTAAAATCGGCTCTCTTATACTCGGCAGCAGAATCATAGGCAAAAATGCTCCGTTGAGAAGCCATATCGGAAACGGTATTACAAGGCTGGTTTTCCGTCTTTCAACAGGAATGAAAATATATGATACCCAGACCGGTTTGAGAGCTTTCAGCAGCGGACTTGTGGATTATATGCTTTCAATAGAGGGAGAACGTTATGAATATGAAATGAATGTGTTGCTTCATCTCAGACAGCAGAATATAAATGCAGAAGAAGTGCAAATAAAGACTGTATACCTTGATAATAACTCATCTTCACATTTTAATCCGATAAAAGATTCATTCAAAATATACAGAGAGATACTCAGATTTTCAGCATCATCTTTGTTGAGTTTTGTTATAGATTACAGTCTGTTCTGCATACTGATGGTACTAACCGGTATGACAGTTTTGTCTAATGTTTTAGCAAGAATCATAAGTGCTGCCGTGAATTTTTCGCTGAACAGAAAATTGGTTTTCATGAGCCGTGGCCATATATGGAAATCAGCAGTAAAATATTTTCTGCTTGCGGTCACAATACTCGTATTCAACACCTGTATTCTCAAACTGCTTATTGCCGGTGGACTTTCATATATGCTTGCTAAAATCATAACGGAAACTTTAATGTTTTTCTTCAGTTGGACCATTCAGCGGCTTTTCGTATTCAAGGAGGCAAAAACATGAAAAAATATATTTATCCCATCTCATTTTCAATCGTACTTGCCGCATTTACAGTATTTGTTTTGTTGGATACTTTCGTGATAAGTCAGCCAATGGAAAATGTTCAGGGACAAATCAATAATTCCATGTTCGGAAACAACACGATAAATACAACAGAAAGTATTACAGATTTTGAAATGAGTGAAACATCTCCCGGAAAAAATTCCTATGAAAAACAAACAGCTATGTCCGATAAATCAATATCGACTGACGGTGCAAGTCTGATTGGAGAATATCAGAATGAGCAGGCAAATATAAAATTGTATGAATATAATTACGAAAATACTGCCGTATATGTGGCGGATATCATGGTAAATTCCAGTGAATATATCAAAACCGCTTTTGCCAATGATTATTATGGGAAAAATGTCACGGATAAGACCTCCTCTATCGCCCAACAAAATAATGCCATACTTGCAATAAATGGAGATTACTACGGTGCAAGAGAAAACGGTTATGTCATAAGAAACGGTATCGTTTACCGTGATACCAATGACGGAAAAGATTTACTTTGCATATATGCAGACGGTACTATGAAAATAGTCGATCCAGGTGATAAAACAGCTCAAGAGCTTGTTGATGAAGGTGTATGGCAGGCATTTTCATTTGGTCCCGCTCTGATACAAAACGGTCAGATAGATGTATCTGTGGGTGAAGAAGTCGGTAAAGCGATGGCAAGCAATCCGAGAACTGCTGTGGGAATGGTAGATACCTGTCATTATGTATTTGTGGTTTCTGACGGCAGAACAGGTGAAAGCAAGGGACTATCGCTCTATCAGTTAGCGACATTCATGCAGAACATCGGTGTAAACACAGCATATAACCTTGACGGCGGCGGTTCTTCCACCATGTATTTCAACGGTGAAATCATCAATTATCCCACCACTTCGGGCAGGTCTATGAAAGAGAGAGGAGTGAGCGACATTGTTTATATCGAAAAATAATATCCGACTGCAAAAACATCTGATTGGCAGTATCATAGCAGCCCTGTTTTGTGCATTGTTTGCGGCAATATATGAAACATTCAGTTTCGGAGTATATTCTTACTTTATGATATTTGCCTTTGTTGTTCCGTTGCTTGGGTGTTCACTTCCATACAGTATCATTGTATTCATCAATAAAAAAATTCCCGAAAGCCTTTCTCTCAGGCTGTGGAACAGCGGTATAGCGACTCTGACTGTCGGTTCGCTCGTTCAGGGAGTAATAGAGATTTACGGAACAACCAATCAATTTGTCATTATTTATGGAATCGCCGGTGCAGTATTCTGTATAAGCGGATTTATCGTTTGGCTATCCACTCCATCTTCCACCCAAAAATCCCTGCCATTGTGACAGGGGTTTTTATTTGGAGTAAATGTTAAAAATTTAAGGAATTTTCAAGGTTTTTATGTTATAATAAAGAAAAATATTTTTGAGAGGAATGAAAATTATGCTGATATTGTTGGTTGAAGATGGAATATCACTTTCCAATGCGTTGAAGAAAATTCTCGAACAGAACGGTTTTTCTGTTGATGCTGTATATGACGGACTTTCGGCTGTGGATTACGCAGAAAATAACAGTTATGATCTGATTATTCTCGATATTATGCTGCCGCAAATGGACGGATTTGAAGTGATAAGAACTCTGAGAAACGACCGTATAGACACACCTGTTTTAATGCTCACAGCAAAAAGTACCATGTCGGACAAAGTTTCGGGCTTGAATTACGGTGCAGATGACTATATGACAAAACCTTTCAATGTAGAGGAACTGCTTGCAAGGGTAGGTGCTCTCACAAGACGAAAAGGCAGTGTTATTGTAAATATGCTTACTTATAAGGATATTTCACTGAATTTTAATTCCGCCACACTGACCTGTAAAAATGAATCAGTACAGCTCAGCCGAAAGGAATTTGAAGTCCTGAAAGTATTTCTCTATAATCCAACTATGACCGTCACAAATGATATGCTTATCAATAAAGTCTGGGGCATGGAATCCGAAGCTACTTACAACAATGTTGAAGTTTATATATCATTTTTGAGAAAAAAACTGAAATATCTTGACTCTGACGTTTCCATTAAAAAAATACATAAACTCGGTTATCGTCTGGAGGATAGGGAATGTTAAAAAAACTATAGTAAACGACAAAATAAATTGCTCTATGTCATTCCGAGCAAAGCGAGGAATCTTTGAAAGATTCTTTGTCACTTCATTCCTCGGAATGACAAAAGGACATTTTCATTGACATTTACTATATTGAAAAAGATTTATCATGTTGAATGTTTTGTTGGTGTGGCTTGTACTGATAGTCACATTTGTTATGATTGGAGTTGTCAAACATACCAACAGTTATAACGAACTTAAAAATACGGTGAAATTCGGTCTCAAATCGATTTATAATTTATAAACTGATTTTCTCTATTTTACAAATGCACCTTTTAATTTCTCTTTATAGTTGATACTGACAAGCATTATTTCACCGATATATCCCTCTAATACTTTATAAAGTTTAATCCTTTTATGTCATTCTGAGCGAAGCGAAACATTTTTGAAAAATTGTTCGTTACTTTGTGTTTCAGAATGACAAAAGGAAATTTTCAGTTACATTTACTATAAAATAGTCTGATATCTTTTTTCTTAAATCTTGCAAATTTGAGGCAAAACTATGTTTGTGACTCGTTTTAACATTCCACACAAATTCCTAATACATTCCTATCGGATTCCCTATTGTTTGACTATAATAAAAGCAGTTAAAACAATGATTCACTTTGGAGGGAATTTTTATGGAAAATAAAAACAACACTTTCAATAAAGAATATCTGGACAGTCTTAATAGGCTTTATAACGACAATTCAAAATTAACTGGATTCAAATGGTTTCTGGATACTGCATACAGTTGGGCATATAAAAAGAATGTTTCTCCTGACGTTGTTGTACTCGGTACAGCAATACCTGAAGAACTTATCATGGCAGCAGGTGCAGAACCTTATTGGCTTATAGGCGGCAGTCTCGGTTCCGTTTCATGGTCTGATGACCTTGTTCCGAGAGATACCGATCCTGTCAGCAGGTCTATCCTCGGATATATCAACAGACCTGACAGCGTGGATTTCTCAAATTCTCTGTTCATCATTCCTCTTATAAACGACAGCATGAGAAAAATCGCCTATCAGTTGAAATCAGAGGGTAAAAAAATATGTCTTGCAGATATCCCACCTTCACGCAATGACAAATATGCACAGGAAAACTATACAAATCAGATGAAAGAACTGTGTGCGACAGTTTCGGCTCATACAAAGTCGAAAGTATCAAAATATTCCACAGTATCAGCCATGAAGCGTGTTTCAAATGCGAGAGCTGCACTTGCAAGATTTCTTGAGCTTTCACGAGGCAGAACGGATATTATCACGGATTCAGCAAGAATTTTTGTGCAAAACTCCTATTACATGACAGATTCTATGGAGAGGTGGACATATCATGTGGAATCACTCTCAAAAGAAGTGGATTTTTATGCATCACAGTCCAAAAATAAGGAATATAAACGTCCAAGCATTATGGTAGCAGGCTCTCCTGTAATTTTCCCGAATTACAAGATACCGTTTCTTATCAGAGATGCAGGACTTGCTATTTATGACTCGGCAGATTACATCACACTCAAAACACTGATAACCTACAAGCGAAGCATGATGTACGGAAGCAAGGACAAACTGATAGAAAATATTGCATTGGAATGGTACAGATATGACGCTTCTCCTGCATATACACAGAATGACGTTTTGTATGAATATATATCAGATACCGTGAAAAAGGGAGGTATAGAAGGCGTTGTATATCATGTTCTGAAAGGGCAGATAGAATATGACTTTGAGCTTGAAAAAATCGAAAATATGCTGTCTCAGTACAGTATACCTGTTTTCAGGCTTGAAACCGATTATCAGTATCAGGACGTTGAACAGCTCAGAATACGCATGGAGGCATTTTCCGAAATGCTTGCCCAGAACAGGTACAGGAAGGTGAAAAAGGTGTCATGAAACCTATAAAGAAAATAATCATCACATCAGTTATATGTATCGGTATAGCGTTGCTTGCCTATTTTGCATGGCTTTTTCCCTTCTATGAATTCACATCAAACGATTTCACCACGAGCATTGAAAAAATCATGTCCGCAGAATATATCAAAACACTTGTTCCGCTGTTCATCATCATCTCACTTGCAACGGCTGGAATAATTATTACCGTGTTTATCAGAAAATTCCTCGCCAAAAAGGATACTTCAAGATTTTCCAAAGTCCGTACAGACAGGTCAAGGGGCAATTCTCCCAAACAAAAGCCCTCAATATTCATGGTACTTCGTTGGATAATCATGATAATCTTTGCATTCATGATGATATGGGGCGGTCTGATATTCGGTCTCAAAATGGCAAGTCTGAGCATCCCTGTACTTTCATGCCCTTGGAATACAGAGCAGATGACCGAATCAAGCTGTTATTATCTTTCACATCTGAATGAGCTTGTCGAGCTTCCGTGGCAGAATATTTTGTTATTTCTCGGCAGTACGATAGGATTTACACTTCTTCTTGGTCGTGCAATATGCGGATTTCTCTGTCCGATGGGACTGATTCAGGATATCACGGACAAGATTCGTCAGAAGACAAAAATTGAAGGCATAAAAATGAACGACAAAATGTATGAAGCAATAGCCCCTGTAAAATGGTGCATGGTGCTGATATTTGTGGGACTGTGCTTTGCAGGAGGAAATTTCTGCAACTTCTGTCCTGCAGTTGCTGTATCCCCGATACTTGCGGGAATGAGTACAAGCCTTTACGTAAGCGGATTTCTCATGGTACTTGTACTCATGGGAGGATTCTTCAAAAGAAGGGCTTTCTGTACGATATGCCCGTTGGGTACGATAATGGGATTTTTCCATAAAATATCCCTTTTCCGTGTCAAAAAGGACTGTCAGTCATGCACTGAATGTGGAGCTTGTTATGAAGCGTGCCCTATGGGTATCAAAATGATATATACAGAACGTGAAAAAGCAGATGTTACCCATGCAAACTGCATTATGTGCGGTGAATGTGTAAAATGTTGTCCAGAGGATAACGCCCTTTCACTCACATTTGCAGGAAAGAAAATATATACGTCTTCAAGAAGGAAAATTATGTCTGGTTATGAACAGGAGGGGAAAAAATGAGCTCAACTTTGAAAGAAAGACAGGATAAACGGTTTATCACCAAAGAAACTCAGACAGCCGCAAAATATCTCAGACGCTTGGAGGAGCTTTCTGGAGCACCTGAAGGCATTGAACCCTTTTATGATACACTCAAAAGAATTTACGTTGACATGGCTCACGTTGACACAAATAAAAAAACTGTCGGTACATATTGTGTAATGACACCGCCTGAACTGATATATGCTGCCGATGCGATGCCTGTCAAGCTGTGCAGTGGAAATTACACGGCTTTTTCGATAGGTGATGACATTGCTCCAAGAGATGCCTGTCCGCTTGTCAAAGCCGTTGCAGGATTCAAGCAAACAGGGCTTATGCCTGTATATGAGGACTGTTCAATGATGGTTGTACCGATAACCTGCGACTGCAAAAAGAAAATTGCAGGAATGCTTGCAGACAGGTGTGAAGTGACAACACTGCATATCCCCGCTTCAAGAGAAGACAAGGACATCGAAATGTTTATAAATCAGCTTTATGAACTCATGGAAAAATTGGAAGACGTTACAGGAAACAGAATCACATACGAAAGTTTATCCGAGGGATTCAGAAAAGTCGGCTATGCACAGTATGAATTGTCCGAGTTCATCAGGCTCAAAAAGCAAATGCCATATCTCATCAGAGGAAGTCATGCAATGGCAATATTGAATTCAGCTTCATATATGCCTGCGGATGTATGGGGAAAGGCACTCCATAAAGTGAATCAGTCGCTTGAAAAGAATATATCTGACAAGAAAACAGTAACGTCAAAGAAACTTCCGAGGATAATGCTGACAGGCTCACCGATAGTTTTTCCGAATATAAAAATACCGCTTTTAATCGAAGAAATGGGTGGCATTGTTGCAGGTGACGAGACCTGCATGGGTGAAAGAGGTATGTGGGATCCCGCTGTTATTACCGATGACAGTTTCGATGGAATGATAAGGGCTTTGGCAAATCGTGCATTACGTCCTTGTCCATGTCCGACATTTGCAGACAATTCTCAGAGAATCTACCGTCTCAAACAGCTTATCAAGGAAAATCAGATACAAGGCGTTATCTATCATGTATTGCGTGGCTGTCTTGTCTATGACTTTGAATACAAACGCATTGAAGAAGAACTCGGCAAGCTGGATATTCCCGTGATACGCCTTGAAAGCGACTACAACGAGGAAGACATTGAACAGTTGAGAATAAGAATCGAGGCATTTATCGAGCTTATCAAGCTGAAACAGCCACACGAAAAAATTACGTCAGTAAGAAAGGATTTCTGAGGAGGGAATTTTATGGATAAATATTATATCGGTCTTGACGGAGGCTCGACTTATCTGAAAGCTGCTCTGATAGGCAGAGGACAAGTTATAGATACAATGGTTCGCAATACAGGTATTGACAATGACGGCACTGCCCGTAAAATAGCGAAAGAACTTTGCGAGAGAAATTCCCTTTTACCGTCTGATATAGGATATATTATGGCAACAGGCTACAGTCGAAAGGTTCTTGAGGTAGCTGATGATGACATATCTGAAATAACCGCTCATGCCTACGGAGTACGCTTAACTGCTCCAAAGGAATACCGCCCTGGTATGATAATGGACATCGGCGGACAGGATTCAAAAATAATCTACCTTGACGGAAATTACGGTGTCAAGAATTTCAGCATGAATGATAAATGTGCTGCAGGTACAGGAAAATTCATGGAGGTTATTGCTCAGATACTTGAAACAACGATAGATAATGTAGGTCCTCTTTCACTTCAGGCAACTAATCCCTGTGATATCAACAGCACCTGTGTTGTATTTGCACAATCTGAAGTAATTTCCCTTGTGGCAAGAAAATATAACCGTTGTGACATACTTGCAGGAATGCACTTGTCAATGGCAAAGAGAATTATCAAGATGATGAAAAAATCCGAAAAAGGCGGAGATATCCTCATGACAGGCGGCGGTGCATTGAATACAGGTCTGCATCATGCCTTTGAAGAAGAATTAATGAGAGATGTATATGTCGCAAATTATCCTCAGTTCAACGGAGCAATAGGAGCGGCTCTCATTGCAAGTGAAAGGGGATGAAACGATGATTTTCACAGCATTTATTGAAAGCATCACAGCCGCCGCATCCGTTGGAATGGGCTGCGGAACGTGCTGTGGTTCTGGTATCAGCACAGCATTATACGGCTATCTGACTACTCACATGAAAAATATGAAACAATCTCTTGTGGGATTCATCGACTTTTTTCTGGGAAAGTTCATTGCAGTGATAGCACTGTGCTGTATTGCTTCTGTTGTTGGAAGTAATATTATTGATGAAAACGGCTGTATCCTTGGTGTGAAGGCTGCACTGATAGCCGACAGTGTAATGCTTGTCATGGGAATATGGCTTCTTATCGGCTGGATAAGGGAATTTGGCGGACATAAGAGCTGTAAAAGCTGTAACGGCTGTAAAAGTGACAGGTCAAAGTCACAGGAATATAAAAAATCCAATCATGCAGCTTTGATAGGAATGGGGATAAGCTACGGTGCATCCCCGTGTGCACCGCTAATTCTGATGACGGGCTATGCAGCGTCACTTCCGTTGGGCTATGCAGCCCTTCTCGGAGCAGTATTTGCAACAGCAAGCACAATTTCACCAATGCTTTTCATGCTGTTCATATCGGGCATACTTGCAGGAAAAATGTACAAGGAGATACCGCAGTATCTGAAATGGTTCAGACTTGCGTGTTATATCCTGCTGATAGGCATATTTGCTGTCAGCTTACTCAGAGAGGCGGGAATTTTATGAGAAAAAGAAGTATCACGGTATTTTTGAGCGTATATGCAGCCCTGTGCATTGCATACGGTGTCGGAAGCAGTGTAATAATGCCCTACAACAGTGATATAATAGCGGCAGTCGGTCAGGAAAGCTCACCAACATCATATTTAAAGAGTGATTCAAAAGATAATATCAGCGAAACAAGCAAAACGGAATCTTCCGTTCAGAAATCCAATGAACTCAATTCTTCCGAACCGTCTGTTGAAAGCAGTGTCAACAGTATTGACGAGATAAGCGAAACGGAATCTTCCATTCAAAATGAAGATAGGTTCATTTCTTCCGAGCCTGAGCTGTCTTTTATCGAAAGCAATGAACCGGAGCAGAGTGAAGAACAGATTTAAGAAGATGACGGAGATGAATATGCTGAAGAAAAGCTGTCTCTTGAGGAGTTTCTGAAAAGTCTGAGATGTAGTGGATGCAGACACAATTGTACGCTTTTCTCACCGAGATGCATGAACGGTGCAAGAAAGGCAAGTCAGGCACAAACTCAATACTATGAAATGTACAACTCATGAAATCGAAAGTATCTGAATTATAGTAAACGAAAAAATAAATTGCTCTATGTCATTCCAAGCAAATCGAGGAATCTTTGAAAGATTCTTTGTCACTTCGTTCCTCAGAATGACAAAAGGAAATTTTCATTGACGTTTAATATAGATATTAATGTTCAAAAAATAACAATTAAAGGCAGAGTCTATATTTTTAGTAGACTCTGCCTTTTGATACAGGATTTTTTGTTTATGATTTTATGATACCAAAACTGCTCCGAGAGTTTTACACTTTTCAATAATATCATCATCGGGAGCATCGTTGCAGATAACGCTTTCAGCTGCCAAAACAACACCGCATTTTTTACAGTCATCTTCCCAGTTTCTCATCCATTCACCGTCACCCCAGCCGTATGAACCGAAAAGCACGATTTTTTTACCGTTGAGTTTGCCTTTTACTGCACTGAACATCGGCTCAAACTCGCTTTCTTCAAGTTCCTCCGTACCCATTGAGGGGCAGCCAAATGCAATGCCATCAAAATTATCTGCCATATCGGTACTGAAATCCGATGCTGTAAAAAGCTCCGTTTCCGCACCTTTTTCCTTTGCACCTTTAACAACAGCATTTGCCATTGTTTCGGTGTTACCCGTTCCGCTCCAATATACCACTGCAATTTTACTCATAAAAATCTTCCTTTCAAAAAAAATAATCTATTCCAAAAGCATTGACGCTTTGAGGACAATTTAACACGACACCGCAAAATTTTCTATTCTGTATCCTTTTTCCACGAGGGAGCAGCACAGTTCAGTACAGCGTTTATATTTGTCAAAAGTTTGTTTTGCCTTGTTTTCGTCACCGTAAACTTTCCAGCAGCCGACACATTTACAGTCGCAGCCCTTATTTCTGATAAATCCACATACATCTTCGGGGGGATAGCCTAAAAAAAGTCCTATTTCATGCGGAAAATCATCATTTGCTTGGAGTTTTTTCATCAGGCTGGCAATGCAGAGGTTGACGTTTTCACAGCAATATCCCATTTCCACAAGAATATCCGAAGCTTGTTTGCAGTTCAGGTCTTTCTTTAACTTTGACGGTCTGTAAAGATATATCAGAGTTGCACCGTTATGATGTCTGAGAGGTATTACCCGAAGACCTTTCGGAGTGAGTTTTCTGTTCATTTCCGTGAGTGTTTTATGTTCATCCTCTTTTGTTTCAAAACGGCACGAAAACATATTTCCTGTTTTCAAGCCCATCAGTGTAGGCGAACAGTGCCTGACAAGCATTTCTTCCGACATATCGCACCCTCCTTTTTTAATCAGCAATCATCGTGGAATATTTATCAAGAATATTCCTGAGAGCCGCCTTAGAGCTATTATGTGATCTTTCAACTGGAATATTCAGATTTTTTATTCCGTCAATGGCACACCTTACCATTTTATGTGAAATTGTGTTTGTAAAAAGTACCATCAAATCAGGATTTCCGATATTCTGCAAGCCCCTGCACATTTTCGGATAAACCCTTGCTTTGCAGTCATAAGACTTGCATAAATCAATATATTCCCTTATCATACATTCATTTCCGCCTACTATCACGACACTCATAATTACACCTCAATGAATTAGACTTATTTAACTTGACTGTTAAAATATCGGTTAGTTTAATTTAACTAACCGATACAAATAGTATCATACTTTTTCTATTTTGTCAAGTACCGTTTAAAAAAATATATAAAAAAGGACTGCCGAAACAGTCCACAAAATATTTGTTTATTAAGACGAATCAGAATTTAGATGGATTCGTATATCTTTTTATATGCTAATCCAGTCACTTCATTTTCTTGCATTACTTGCTTAAATCTGTCTGAAAGAAAAAGATGTGTTTCTCTTTTTTGTCCAGAGATGAACAACTTAAATATATCATGTTCATATACTTCTTTCGTAAATACATATTTGTCTACGGAACGTATTACTTTTTCACCCTTCAGATTTATCAGAGTATCATATTTGCTCTTTTTTACATCTAATAAATCTTGATAGTTATATGCGTTCAATATCCAAAAGTTCATTTCGGGATACTTTGAGCAGTGACAATGAAAAAACTGTATCATTTGATTTGAAAAATTTTTTTCAAGGACGCTTTTGGCTTTTTCATTAACAATAAAAGTTCCATTAACTCCCCAGTAATTCATCACATCGGGAAATCCATTTTTGCCAACTTCAATTCTAATATTCCTGATATGAGGGTTGATTTGATAGTCCATAAAATCAGCTGGTCTTTCAAAAATTTGTTTTCCATTTTCGTTAATCAAGAATGCGTTATTATATCCTTCATTTACGATACGTTTCCAAACAATCATTTAAACGACTCCTTAATATAAATTCTGATTTATTACGCTAACAACAGCCTTATTATAGCACATACTTGTGGAAAAATCTATATTGTTTTTAAGAAAAAAGTCTTGACAACTTAAATTAGATGTGTTAAACTTTCTATTGGTTAGCTATATCTAATTTTATTTATCTAACTAAATTTATATACAGGAGAGAATCGTATGAATAAAAAAACAGTTTTTGCAGTTTTGCTGAGTACGGCTGTCGTTGGTTCATCTTTGCCGTTGGCAATTACAGCGAATGCTTCCGATGTTGTGTACGGCACTATGGAGATACCTTACAGCGAATTTTATTCAAGTGAGGGCGTTGACGGTGTAGATACAGTTTCATCTGCTACGACAAACAAGTGGAAAAATGAAAATCTTGTAGCAGGCACATACTCTGTTGAAACGGAAAATGGGGGAGGAGATATTCTCGGAGTAAAATATTATGTTGCCGTGAGTGAAAGCGACCTTGCACAGCTTGATGAAAGCTATCATTTTGAAAAGATAGATGAAATACCTCAGGCATACAAAAATGTTACTGTCGAGAACGGCAAAGCTGTATTTTCCGAAATTGTCGGAGATACAGTAAAAGAAGATAATGAAGTTACCATGAATACAGACATGGTTTGGGGAGATTATGTTCTTGATGTAAGCGGTCTCGGAAATGCAAACGGTACATCTTCATTCGGTACTGTATACGGTATTGTCATCAAAACAGATGACGGCAGCAAGTACGGTATGCGTCATCTTGAAAATATATGGAGAGATGAAATTGCATGGTCATCAGGCATTAAAAAGAACGAACCTCATGGAAATACTTTTAAATATGACCACTATGAAAGCCTTATGGGAAAGACTATTAAAGAAATCATCTACATTACAGATACAGGTTATCATACGATAGATGTTGATTTGTATGTTCCCGTGAAGTTTGAGGGTGGTGTTGAAATTGAGAATGCCGATATTAAAACTAATTCAACAGCTTTCACAACAACGGGTTTTCCCGAAGATTACGAAAAAACATATTTCGTTTCGGGTAACGGACAGTTTTCCGTTGAAGATGGTGTTATCAGTTATCAGGTGGAATTTCCGGGCAGTTATACATTGACTGTTTCGGACGGAAAAGAAAAATATGCTGATGTCAGTGCAGACTTTGTTATTTCGACAGATGAAATGCCTGTGCAGTTTGACGGAGAAAAATTAGTTCCTGCCGATGGAGTTTCACAGGCTGATTTTGAGGCATTTATCAGAAATATATCCTCTGTAACGGTTGATGAAAATAATTATTCCGCATCAGGCAAGCGTGGTGTGAAAATCATTGCAGATGACGGCACTGTTATTAAAGATGCCTCTATGAGAGATGTTCCTGTATTTGCAGAAGATAAGACATACAATATGACTGTTACAGCAACAGGCTACAATACTCCTTTGACATTCACTTTTACAAAAGCTTCTGAAGCTCTTGTATACGGTATTATGAATGTTCCTTACGGTGAATTTTATAAGGGTGAGGGCATTGACGGTGTAGACACAGTTTCATCAGCAACTGCAAATAAGTGGAAAAATGAAAATCTTGTCAAAGGCACATATTCCATTGAAACAGAGAACGGTGGAGATATTTTGGGTGTAAGATACTATGTAGGTCTTACACAAACAACACTTGATATGCTTGGTGAAAATAACTATAATTTTGAGCCTGTCGAAGAAGTGCCGACTGCATATAAACTTATCACGGTTGAAGACGGTGAAGTGGTATTTTCAAATGTTATTGGAGACACAACGGAAGAACAAAAAGAAGTTTCTCTGTCAACCGAAATGGTATGGGGTGACTATGTACTTGATGTAAGCGGTCTGAACAATTCGGGAGGTACATCTGAATTTGGCACAATTTACGGTGTTGTACTTGAAACGGCTGAGGGTAACAAATACGGTATGCGTCACCTCGAAAACATTTGGAGAGATGAGATTGCATGGTCATCAGGAATTAAAAAGAGCGAACCGCACGGAAATATTTTGAAATATGAACAGTATGTGGATTTGATGGGACAGACGCTTACAGAAATCACATTTATTACGGAAACAGGCTATCACACTGTACCTGTAAATATCTATATACCTGTAAAATTTGAGAACACTGTTGAAATTGCGGATTGTAATATAAATGACATTGCAACCACTTTCACTACAACAGGCTTCCCCGAGGATTACGAGAAAGTATATTTTGTTTCGGGTGATGGACAGTTCTCAGTTGAAGACGGTTTTATCAATTACAAAGTGCAGTTCCCGGGTTCTTATAACCTTGAAATTTCAGACAGTAACGGCAAGTATGCGACTGTAAATACATCTTTTGTTATTTCAACGGACGATATGCCGGCAAAGTTTGACGGTGAAAAATTAGTTCCTGCCGACAGTGCTTCACAGGAGAATTTTGAGGCATTTATCAGAAATATATCCTCTGTAACGGTTGATGAAAATACCTATTCTGCAACAGGCAAGCGCGGTTTAAAACTCATCAATGATGACGGTACAATTATAATTGACGCTGTTTCAAGAGATGTACCCGTATTCGGTGAGGACAAGCCTTATAATATAGTCATCACTGCAACAGGCTACAACAAGACACTTGAATTTGTCTTGAATGACCATACAAAGCAAGAGGAAAGTTCCCAACCGTCAGAAGTCTCAGAGATATCGGAAGTATCTGAAAATTCCGAAATATCACAAAACAGCGAAGTATCCGAAGTTTCAGAAAAATCCGAGGTATCACAGAACAGTAACACTTCACAGATTTCGGAAATTTCTCAAAATTCACAGACAAGCACAAATAAAGATAGCAGTACAAATGCCAACAACAATACTGTTAATACAGGTTCATCGAATTTTGCTTTCATAGCAGCTTTGATGGCTGGAATATCAGCATTGGCAACATTCTTCTCTTTCAAAAAGAAAAAAGTATAATTGATTTTTCTCTCTTTAAAACCCCTTGAAAAAACAGCTTTCCGACTGTTGAAACTTTCGGAAAGCTGTTTTAAATTCACAAAAAAGGAGATTTTTTAATATGACATTTGCAGTATGCCTTGCGGTCACTGTTTTGATATGCCTTACTTGTGACAAAGCTATCAAAAAATATCCGCAATTCTTCTACATTGGTGCAGTATTATTATCTGTTGCCACCTATTGTATAAATGAATTTGTCGAAGTAAGAACGCTTTTACCGTTTGTCAGGGATTATCTTATACCCGTTCTGACGAATGCCCTTTTAGCAACAGCTTTCTGGACAGTTGTAATGTTCATGGGAGCATTGAAAAACGGCTCTAACCTTATTAAAAAACTCATGCCGATTCGTGGAGAACTTTCCATAATTGCGGCACTTATGACAGTCGGACATATTATAATTTACGGCATCACCTACTTAAAAAGACTTTTTTCAGGTAGAGGTCTGACTTTTGATTTCATACTTTTTATAATAGTTGCATTTATACTCGTGCTGATAATGACACCATTAACAGTTATTTCCGTAAAAAAGATACGCAAAAAATTCAAGGGCAAAACATGGAAAAATATCCAAAAAACAGCTTATATATTCTATGGGGCAATTTATCTTCATATCATACTCGTATTATGGTCAAAGGTACAGCGTGGAGATATAATAAAATATATTGATTTGGCTTTATATACAGTGATATTTGCGTCATACCTTGCAATGAGATTGAGAAAATATTATCTTATCCGCAAAAAGCCACAGTCAGTTAAAACTGCAACCGTCATTTCAGTTACTGGATTTTTAACTTGTGCGGTTTCAATATGTCTTGTAGCATTTCCGTTTGCAAAGATGAATGAAAACAGTGCAGCTGAAGTCATAAAAATTTCATCAGCACAACAAATTTCCATAACACAAAGAAGTGAAAATTCCGTTATATCCGAAATATCCGAGCAGGAAAGCGTGTATGAAAGTACAGAAATTTCGGTTGTTTCTGAAACAACTGAAGTTTCTGAAATATCGGAAGTATCTGAAAATTCCGTTTCTGAAAGTTCAATTGCGTCATCAATGCCCGAAAGCAGTGCAAATGAAGTGCAGTCATCAGCCGAAAGTTCTGTACAGACTTCTCAAATACAGCAATCTTCTGTTTCTGAAAGTTCCGTAAATTCTGTTGAGCCGTCAAAAGCTGTTGAACAATCAAAAGTTACTGAGCCGTCAAAAATCGTTGAGCCGTCAAAAATTGCTGAACCGTCAAAGGCTACTGAACAATCAAAAGTTACTGAGCCGTCAAAAATCGTTGAACCATCAAAAGTGGTTGAACCGTCAAGGGCTGTTGAGCCGTCAAAAATTGCCGAACCTTCAAAAATTACTGAACCATCAAAGGTTGATGAACCTTCAAAAATCATTGAGCCGTCAGTTATCCCCGAGCCGTCAAAAAATATGCTTTACAATGACGGCACATATACAGGTCAGGCTTACGGATATGACGGTGACATTTATGTGACTGTTACTATTCAGGGAGATAAAATTACAAATATAACTGCCAATTCAGACGAATTTGAACCGGAATATTTTGAAGATGCAGAAAAGAGTGTTATTCCGTCAATAATCAGTTCACAAAGTACAAATGTCGATACGGTATCTGGTGCGACTTTCAGTTCACAGGGAATTATAAAAGCTGTCGAGCAAGCCTTGAACAGTGCCAAAATATGATATATAATGTAATAAAGGATGGTGATATTTGTGAGTAACCGAAAGAATAACAGTGCAAAAAGAGTAGCGACAGTTTCAATTCTGATAGCCGTTGCATTTGTGTTGAGTTGGATAGAATTGATCTTATCCATAACAACGCCCATTCCAGGGATAAAAATAGGTCTTGCAAATCTCGCCATACTTTTTACAATGTATTATTGCAGTGAAAAAGATGCTTTTATGGTGCTTGTCGGCAGACTCGTTCTTAATGCCATGCTTTTCGGGAATGTAAATTCACTGATATACAGCATTGCAGGCGGTTTATTGAGTTTTGTCATTATGGTGATATACAAAAAATTCTTTCCGAAGCATATCATATATATCAGCATAACAGGCGGAGTTTTTCATAATATCGGACAGCTGATAGCAGCCTCAGTGGTTATGAATACATTTCTTTCATGGTATATTCCATATCTTATAATAGGCGGAATTATTGCAGGTCTTTTCAACGGCATTGTGTGTCAAAAATTGCTGAAATCAAGTTGGTTCAAAAATAATTGACATCAAAAAAAGGACTGTCGAAACAATCACAAAAATATATTTTATGGAGATTTCTTCAGACATAAAAACTCCCCTTTCGTTAGACTACTTTTTAGGTATTTATACAAAAAGGGAGTATTTTATCAAGTAATGGTTTTTTATTCGCTTTTTCAAGTCTGTATCATGAGATGACCGAGCTCAGATATTCTTTGACTTCACGTTCGGTAGCAAGTCTCATAACCTTTGCTGCCACCTCGTCAGCCCTTTCTTTAGTCCAAGAGGAAATACACTTTCTGACTTTCAGCACACTCGGAGCTGATACACTGAATTCAGTCAGACCAAAGGAAATAAGAAGTGGTATCATCATCGGATCGGCAGCCGCCTCACCGCACATTCCCACAGGGATATTATTCTCTCGTGCAGCTGTGATTATAGAACGTATCATTCTGAGTACGCTGGGCTGAAATGCGGAATAAAGATAGGAAACATCTTTGTTGCCTCTGTCAGCAGCCATTGTATAGCCTGTAAGATCATTAGTGCCGATGCTGAAGAAATCCGATTCTTTAGCCAGCAAATCAGCGATAATGCCCGCTGCAGCTGTTTCTGTCATTATACCGACTTTGATGTTCTTATCATATTTGATGTTTTGAGCATCAAGCTCAGCCTTAAGTTCTTCAACAAGTTTTTTTCCATCTCTGACCTCTTCTACGCAAGTTATAAGCGGGAACATAATACTGATATTGCCAAATGCACTTGCACGGAGTATCGCACGAAGCTGTGTACGAAACAGCTTGCGGTTGTTAAGGCAGTATCTTATTGCCCTGAAGCCCATAAATGGATTTTTCTCTTTTGCAAGTCCGAGATATGGTATATCCTTATCTCCGCCGATATCAAGAGTTCTGATGATAAGGGGCTTGCCTTTCAGTATCATAGCAGCATTTTTGTATGCTTCAAACTGCTCGTCCTCTGTGGGAACGGATGACTTGTCCATAAACAGGAATTCCGTTCTGAAAAGACCAACTCCCTCTCCGTCAGCTTCAATAGCCTTTGCGGCATCCTGGGGCTTGCCGATATTGCAGACAAGCTCATATTCTGTTCCGTCAGCCGAAGCCGTTGTCTTTCCTCTGAATTTTTCCAGTTCTCTGTGCTCCTGGATAAGCCTCTCACGTTTTTCGGAATAGGTACTTATCTGTTCATTGTCAGGTGACAGGATAACTTCCCCCTTGTCTCCGTCGATTATTGCCTGCTCACCGTTTTTTGCTGCAGCAACAATATCTGTGACGCTCATAACTGCCGGTATTTCTAATACCCTTGCAAGTATTGCACTATGGGAGGTCGTATTGCCTGTTTCAGTCAGTATGCCGACGATATTCTCCCTGTTTATCTCTGCAATCATTGAAGGGGTAAGCTCCTTGATGCAGATAATAGTTCCTTTCGGAGCATCGGAAAGTCTTACCTTGCTTATTCCAAGCAGAATACTGATAACACCCGATCTTACATCCCTGACATCTGCAGCCCTTTGTCTTGTCATATCATCATCGGCAGCAGAGAAGATTTGTGTGAACGTATCACACATATTATCAAGAGCTGCCTCGGCACATTGACCGCCGTCAATAAGTTTTTCCACCTCTTTCTGAAGGAAGGGGTCTTTTATTATGCTGATATGTCCCAGCATTATCTCTGCTTCCTTGTCTCCGGCTGATTTTTTCAGGGCTTCAGCCTGTTTGTGGGTATTCTCGCAAAACTTCAGCACAGCATCCTTAAAACGGCTTTTTTCCGCTGCCGTATCAGTTACCTGCTTTGGTGTATATTCAAGTGAATGTTCCTCTATGAGCAGTATTTTGCCGATACCGATACCTCTCGAAACACCTATCCCTTTCATGGTCTTTCACCTCCGGTTATTTATTCAATGTCATCAGCTTAAGGATGTTATTATTTCTTATTTTGTTTTTTCAGTAGATTAGTTATTCTCATTTACTATACCCTTTTTAAAGCTTTGCCATAATCTCATCTATCTTTTTTCTGCTTGCCAGTCCGGGGGAAAATGCCGTTGCATTTCCACAGGCTGTTCCGAGCCTGAGAGCATAAGAGTAGTCTCCGGTCTGCTCATATCCTGCAATGAAGCCGGCTACCATTGAATCTCCCGAACCTACCGTATTCAATACTCTTTCTTTGATTGTACCTGAGCAATATCTTTTACCGTCCTCCGCAAACAGGACAGCACCCTCGCTACCAAGTGAAACTATAACATTTTGTGCTCCCTGCTTCATAAGCTCCCTTGCACAGCATTCTGTCTGCTTCTCGGTTTTCACATCCATGCCGAATATCTCGGAAAGCTCCTGACGATTGGGCTTAATAAGAAAAGGCTTGTGTACAAGACAGTTCAGCAGCAGCTTCTTTGTAGCATCGACTACGATCTTTACCTGTTTTCCGGCGATAATATTAAGTATTCGTTCATAGGTATCGTCAGCCACGTTTTTTGGTATGCTGCCGGCGAGAACGATTGTGTCACCGTCGGTTATTTTCCTGATTTTTTCAAAAAGCAGCTTCATATCATCCTCTGAAATATGAGGTCCTTGACCGTTTATCTCACTTTCGGTTTCAGCCTTGATTTTTATGTTTATTCTGGATATCCCGTTCTTCAGCCTGATAAAATCCGAACATATTCCCTGATCACGCAGTCCGTTTTCGATAGCCTCACCCGTAAAACCTGCAGAAAAGCCTAAAGCTGTGCTTGTTATGCCGAGCTGAGCAAGGATGCATGACACATTTATTCCCTTGCCGCCGATATAGTATTCTTCGTCTGTGGTGCGGTTGGTGATTCCGCTGACAAACTTATCAAGATGAACAACATAATCTATGGAGGGATTTAGAGTCAGTGTATAGATCATTGTATCACTTCCCTTATTATGTTTTTGTCGCTAAAGTCACTGTAAGGCAGCTTATCATTTATAATACAGCACTTTTTCAATTCTGCAGTGGATGATACAGTCTCTTTTATTTGATTATAGCATTAAATTTGTCAAAGTAAAGCAATTCTTTTCAAATTCTTTCAATATTTATCAGACATTCATCAAATATTAACCCTTTATTCATATTATCTTATCATAAATGTTCATATATTATCAAAGTTAATCGTATTTATAATCAGACTTTCACACAATATATTCTTTTTTAAACATTCTTTGTTATATTGCTGTTCCCAAAAGTGAGCGTATCTGGAAAATCTTCCTTGTTAGCCTCGATAAATTCCGCAAAAACAGGTATCAACTCAGGGTGCTGAATAAGGAGTTCCCTGACAGTTCTTGATACATTCTTTGACATCTGTTTCCAAACGCTTTTAATACGAGGTTTGTTGTGATAAGTAGTGTGGATGAAATTGCCCTTTCCATCACGCACATCTTCATACAAAAGCTCAGGCAGATTTTTATCTATCTCTATATAGCATTTTCCCATAAAACTACCTCCTCCCAATGTTTATGCGGTTTTCTTTTCATTTAGGCACATATCGGACAGATATAGTGTTTGCCGCTTTTTTCTGTACCGATTTGTGAATTCATTCCGAACGCAGTGAGGAATCTTGATAAGATTCTTCGTCGCTGACGCTCCTCAGAATGACAGTATAATAACTTTTTGTTTTCATCGAACTCACGTTTATTACATGAATGTAGATTGGAACGAATATGAAATAATGGTTTCAAACAGGGAAACCGATGCATGGATACCGAAAAGGAATATTTACAAGGAGGAAATTTCTTTATGAAAACAGCAGCAGCATATATAAGAGTATCTACTGACGATCAGACGGAGTATTCTCCAAGTTCTCAGATCAAAAAAATACGGGAATATGCCAAAAGAAATGACTATATTCTGCCGAATGGATATATTTTCATTGATGAGGGAATATCAGGAAGAACTACCGCCAAAAGACCTGCTTTTAATAAAATGATAGGTATAGCAAAGACTTCTCCAAAGCCTTTTGATGTCATTCTTTTGTGGAAATTCAGCCGTTTTGCCCGCAATCGTGAGGACAGTATTGTTTACAAATCTATGCTGCGTAAACAGTACGGTATAGATGTGATATCAATATCTGAGAATATAGGTGACGATAAAATGTCGGTCATCATGGAAGCAATGATCGAGGCAATGGACGAATATTATTCGATAAATCTCGGTGAGGAAGTAAGACGTGGCATGAATGAGAAGGTGAATAGGGGAGAGGCAGTTACAATACCGTCCTTCGGATATGATATAGCTGACGGTAAATATGTTCCTGATTCTGAGACAGCCCCTGTTGTAAGAAAAATATTTGCAGATTTTCTTGATGGAAAGGGAATTATAACTATCACAAGGGAGCTGAATGAAAAAGGTTACCGTACAAGACGGGGAAACAAATTCGAGAACAGGACAGTCAGATATATCCTGAAAAATCCTGTATATATCGGGAAGATACGCTGGACACCGACAGGCAAGGCAAACTATAGAAAGGATAGTAAAGATACCGTTATAATAAACGGCACACATAAGCCGATAATATCAACGGAGATTTTTGATAAAGTACAGGAAAAATTATCAAAAGATAATGTAAAATATATGAGAAATGGTTCGGCTAAGAAGCCGTTCATGCTTCAGGGATTGGTGAGATGTTCCTCCTGCGGAGCGACACTGTGTATGTCAGTAAATCATAAGTCATTGCAGTGTTATGCCTATGCACATGGGAAATGCAATGTTTCACATAGTATCAGTCTTGATAAGATAAATAATCTGGTAATACAGATAATGGACAGATGTATCGAAACGTCGAGTTTTGATCTTGAGATAACATCAAAAGTAAAGACAGATGATAACATATCACTTTTGATATCACGAGAGAGAAAAAAGCTTGAGCGAATCAAAGATGCATACGAAAACGGAGTATATACATTGGAGGAATATAAGCAGAGCAGAAGCAGTGTACAGAGAAAGATAGATGATCTTGAACAGAGCTTCAGGACACAGCAGACGGGCAAAACTGATGAGCAGGCTGAGATGGAAAGATTCAGAGATAAGCTGATACCTATGATGCAGTTACTGAAAACACCTGCTGTTCCCGAAGAAATCAAAAATTATATTTTGAAATCATTTGTAAAACGAATAGTTTTTGACAGAGCAAAGTGTGACATTGAGATATTTTTTAACATGAGTTCGACTGAAACACAAAGTGATGGAGAATCTTTCAAAAATGTTTCGCTTCGCCCGGAATGACATGGAGCAATTTATTTTGTCGTTTACTGCATTTAGTGAACAGCAATAAATATCCCCACAGAAATTCAAGTTTTCTGTGGGGAAAAATTTTTTATTTCGTGACAGTCACGGTAAAGTATTTATTTGCGATAGTGCGTCTTTGTCTTTTACTTTAATGCAGATGTCATAATCTGTGTTAGTGTAGGAACGGACAAGTATTTCTGAATTATCTTTGTAGCAATGACTGGTAGTCGATTTTGTTTCAGATTTTTTCTTGTAGAGTACAGTATAAGTATAGCCGCTGCAAGCGATATTGCCAAAACTTTACGCAAAATACTGTTTTTCATCTTCAAAAACCCTTATGATGAATTTTATTAAATTTTAATATATTGTAAATGACATCAGAAACATATATAGTAAACGACAAAATAAATTGCTCCATGTCATTTCGAGTGAAGCGAGGAATCTTTGAAGGATTCTTCGTCACTATATGAAAATGATACACGTTCTTCCTCAATAATGCCAAATGGAACATATTCCCCGTTTTTGGTAGTATTTTATTTTTTTTACTTATCGAATCGACTTCTTTTTTTGCTGCCGAATACTAGAGCGTGTTAACATAAAATAGCATCAAAAATCATAGCCAGAGAAATGACAGCAGAATAAATGATATCAAGTTTATCATAGCGAGTAAATACT
>CADCDE010000011.1 GCA_902800065.1 uncultured Ruminococcus sp. | reverse complement strand
TTGAAAGACTTATCCAAACGGCTCAGGAAAGGGAATTGCCTGACCTTGTGCTGAAAAACGGTAAAATTGTAAATGTATTTACAGGGGAGATAATTGACGGTGATGTTGCGGTCACTGACGGTATAATAGTCGGTGTCGGAAAATATCACGGAAAGACAGAAAAAAATCTTGATGGAAAATACGTTGTCCCCGGATTTATAAATGCTCATGTTCACGTTGAATCCTCAATGGTGACTCCTCCTGTATATGCTTACGAGGAACTGAGATGGGGTACTACAACTATAATAACCGATCCTCATGAAATAGCTAATGTCGGCGGTGTTGAGGCACTTGAAAATATACTCAGAGCGGCTGAAAA
The DNA here is from genome assembly GCA_902800065.1 of uncultured Ruminococcus sp. Taxonomy (GTDB): domain Bacteria; phylum Bacillota; class Clostridia; order Oscillospirales; family Acutalibacteraceae; genus UBA1213. The sequence continues at coordinate 29,032 of CADCDE010000011.1, read as the reverse complement.
ATGCCCGATAAATTATTATGTCATGCTTCCGTCATGTGTCCCTGCAACTCCATTTGAACATTCCGGAGCAATTCTCAAAGCTGAAGAACTTCTAAAATTCCATGATGATCCGAAGGTACTCGGACTCGGTGAATTGATGAATGTTGTGGGTACACTCGACTGCTACCCTGAGATAATCAAGAAAATTGAGGGATTTTCAGATAAAGTAATAGACGGTCATGCACCGATGGTAACGGGCAATGAACTCAACGGCTATGTAACGGCAGGTGTTCAGACTGACCATGAGAGTATGTCATATAATGAAGCAGTTGAGAAGTTGAGATGTGGAATGGCTGTTTTGGTGCGTGAGGGTTCGGCTTCCAAGAATCTCAAGGCTATCATTCAGGGAGTAGTAAAAAATGGCATTGATACATCAAGAATGGCTTTCTGCACTGATGACAAGCATTTAGCCGATATACGCAAAGAGGGTACTATCCGTGCGAATATCAAAAAAGCCGTTGGATTGGAATTGTCACCCGTTAAGGCAATTCAAATGGCAACTATAAATGCAGCGAATATCTACGGCTTGAAGAAAACAGGTGCGATTGCCTGCGGATATAAAGCGGATATAGTTGTGCTTGATGACCTTGAAAATTTCAATGTAATTGAAGTGTACAAAGACGGCATTGCATTTGAGGATATTCCTGAGCCTGTCGGTGTACAGTATAACAAAAATCTTCTTTCTTCGGTGAATACTGCGTATATTGACGAAAAGACCTTTGATATCCCGATACAGTACAGCTATTCCGTTATAGGAATTATAGAAAATCAGATAGCAACAGGAAAACTGAATCTGTCCCACCGCCGTATCGAAAAGGGTATGGCTGAGGGTACTGTCAGAAAAATAGCCGTTATTGAAAGACATCATGCAAAGGAATTCCATGCTTGTGCATATATCAGTGGATATGGTCTAAAGCATGGTGCAATAGCTACGACAGTAGCTCATGATTCGCATAATATAATCGTTATAGGAGATAATGATTCGGATATGTTGAGGGCTGTTGAGGTGCTTAAAAGCATAAACGGCGGTTATGTGATAATAAAAGATGGTGAAAAGATAGCAACACTGCCGTTGGAGCTGGGCGGTCTGATGAGTTTAAAGAGTGCGGATGAATTTATCCCCATGCTTGACAATATCATTCAAAAAGCCTATGAAATGGGAGTGAACAAAAACATTGATCCGTTTATAACTCTTTCATTCATGGCACTTCCTGTTATACCCGAAATTCGCATAACCGACTGTGGACTTTTTGATGTAACCAAATTTGATTTTATTTGAAAAAGGAAATAACTATGAGTAAAAAAATAATATTTATTTTAGCTTTGGGAATGGTATTTTCATTGTCATCGTGCAGTGAAAAATCTGATGTTCAAAAAGAAAGCTCTCAAATATCAATTGTCTTGTCATCAGCAGAAGCTGTATCCGAGCAGTCAGAAAAGCCGTTTATTCTTGAAAACAATACACAAGAAAGCAGTCACAGGGATTTCAGCTATGATTTTGAATATGTAAAGCCCTATAAGACCTTGCGGGAGTGTATTGATGATTCGGAAAATATAAGAACAATGATAGAGTCTTTATCAAAAGATGAAAATGAAAATACTGACGGCAATGTCATAATTGAAGATGACAGCCTCATATTTGAGAGGACTCTCAAAGAAGATACCATATACAATGAAAACTTTGCTGAAGAAATGGAAAAATCTCTTGAAGAAAAGAAGGAACAGTTTATAGAGATAGTTGATCTTTTTGAGCATGGAATCGACAATGACAATATAAAGGTTGTCGTCAGATACAAGGATAAGGATAATATTATTTTTGAAAAAGAATTTGCCAATTAAAAGGAGTTTTTTATGAAGAAGTCAGCAGTTATAATTATTGTGTCGGCATTGATATGTTCACTTTTTATGACATCATGCGGAGAGGATAAAACACAGCAGTCATCCGTAAATGAAGCATCTGTCGTTGTTTCAAATGTCAGCGAAGTCTCTGAAAATTCCAATGATGAAAAATCGGAAGTTTCTGAAAAATCAGAGGTTTCACAAAAGTCTCAGGCTGAAGAAAGCAGTGCTGAAACAATATCTCAGACAGAGGAAAGTCTCACAGAAGAAATATCAGATCCCGAACAGGTCAGCAGTATTCAGCAGATATTTACAATGCCAAAGGCTGTTGAAAATTTTGATGCAGTTGCAGAGAGCTTGTCAAATGATACAGTAAAGACAAGAATATTCCCCGAAGGTGATGATACAGTTGTCATTGAATTTACTGCAGTCAATGAGATAACAGGTGATGAAGATGAAATAAATGCAGGGCTTGAAGCACTCGTTGATGCCGGAAAATCAAACTTGTTGCAGTCAATACAAAATATTGAACAGGCGATGCCGAATCTCGGTGATGTAACTATTTCTGTAAGATTTTATAATCCCGACGGAACATTTCTCTATTCAAAAGATCTTACAAGTGATATGGCTGATGAAGATGATGAAGACATTGACATCTCCGATTATGAAGATGACGAGGATATTCCCGAAATAAGCATACCTTTGGATGAACATTATTCATCACTTAAGGAATTATTTGAAGAAAATTATGAGTACTTTAATGCCCTTCAAAAAGAAAATACAAATGAAATGATGGAAACATCTATATTCCTTACAGATGATGACAAAACTCTTGTATTTATGCTCCAGATAAAAGCTGAATTAGATGAAACACAGACGGAACAGTTGAAGGATATTCTTGTAGATGGTATCAGTGCAAGTTTCCCTGACAGTTTTTTACAAAATTTGAACGAAGCTGCAGGCGAAGAATGTTCCATTTTGATAAGGGTGGTCGATAAGGACTATTATCAGCTCTTTGAACAGAAATTAAATTGAATACGAAAAACTTTTTATATATACAGTACATAAAAAATTTACAAATAAGCTAAAATATGTATTGAATGTTTTACCAAAAAGGATTATAATGTTAATATAGCATAAGCATTATCTGTAAATTATAAAATAAAAAAATCAGAACGGAGAGATGTTATGAGAAACATTTTGTTTGTTGCGTCAGAGTGCTACCCGTTTATCAAAACAGGCGGTCTTGCTGATGTAGTCGGAGCGTTGCCCAAAATGCTCAACAAAGACCAGTTTGATGTCAGAGTTGTAGTTCCGAAGTATATGTGTATCCCGTGGGAGTACCGTCAGCATTTCAACTATGTAACCAGCTTCTATATGGACCTCGGTTTTATGCCCAATCATGTTTACGTTGGTATCATGGAGTATTACTATGAAGGCATACATTACTATTTCATAGACAATGAAGGCTATTTCGGCGGCGACAAGCCTTATGGCGAGATAAAGTGGGATATCGAGAAATTTACCTTCTTCAGCAAGGCTGCACTTGCAATACTTCCTGTTGTTGGTTTCAAGCCTGATATAATCCATTGCCATGACTGGCAGGCTGCACTTGTACCTGTATTCCTTAGAACGCTCTATAAAGATAACGGTTTCTTCTGGGGTACAAAAACTATTATGACCATACATAACCTGAAATTCCAGGGTATCTATGATATAAAGACTTTCAGATATCTTACAGCTTTCCCTGAGTATGTTTTCACTCCCGCAAATATGGAGTTCAACCATGATGCAAATATGCTCAAGGCTGGTATAGTATTCTCTGACTATGTAACGACTGTAAGTGACACCTATGCAGGTGAAATTCAGATGCCATATTACGGCGAGGGACTTGACGGTCTTATGCGTCACAAGAACCATTCACTGTGCGGTATTGTCAACGGCATAGATTACAATGTATATGCACCTGAGCATGATATTCAGATATATGAGCATTATACCCCCGATACCTTCGATAAAAAAGTGCTTAACAAGCGTGGCTTGCAGCAGGAATTGGGCTTGCCTGTTGATGACAACAAGTTTATGATAGCTATTATTTCAAGACTGACAGACCAGAAAGGTCTTGACCTTATAAACTATGTTATCGAGAGAATAACAGATGAACATACCCAGTTTGTTGTACTCGGTACGGGTGATGAGAAGTATGAAAATCTTTTCAGACACTATCAGTGGAAGTATCCCGAGAGAGTTTCGGCTAATATCTATTATTCCGACAACAGGGCACACAAGATATATGCGGCTTCAGATGCAATGCTCATGCCGTCAAGATTTGAGCCGTGCGGTCTTACACAGCTTATTGCACTCCGTTACGGTTCTGTTCCGATAGTTCGTGAAACAGGCGGTCTGAGAGATACAGTACAGCCTTATAACTGGTTTGAAAACACCGGTACAGGCTTCTCATTCGCTAATTACAATGCAGAAGAAATGCTCAATTCAATAAACTATGCAAAGACAGTTTACTTCACTGACAGAGGACGTTGGAATGAAATTGCTACAAGAGGCATGAGAATGGATTATTCATGGAACAACTCTGCAAGACGTTACGAAGAACTTTACTATCGTCTTACCCCTTGGTATTGATTCTTTAATTAAATAAAAAAATTCGGCTGTCCCCATACTTTTTATTGTATGAGGACAGCTTTTTTGCGTTCAGATCATTATATTATTACATTGTGCCATTAGGCATTTGTCCGGGCATCATCATTCCTCTGCCGCCACGACCGCCGCCCATCATGGACTGTGGTATGCTGTCAACTTGTGTGCCGTTGATTATGATAGTGCCGCCTGTGTATGTTGCTGTGCCGTCACAGTCGAATGATTCAGAAGGTGCCTGAGCAGGGTAATTTATATTTATCGTACCGCCTGAGACTATAATATTTCCGTTGGAGTCGATACCGTCAACGTCATTGCCGCTCATTGTTACAGTCAGCTCACCGCCTGTTACCTCGACTGTAGGTGTGCCGACTGCGGTACTCTTTTGTGAAGCGCTGAGACCGTCATCGACTGCGGATACGTTTACAGTACCGCCGTTTATCTGGATATAGGTGCTTTCGATGCCCTCTGTTGAGGAAATGTTGATTGTGCCGCCGTCTATCTGTATATATGTCGTTCCACGGATGCCATCAGATACTGATGTGATGTTGAAAGTACCGTCAGAAATATATATCCAGCCGACCGTGTCATCGTCATCATTTTCACAGTGGAGACCGCTCTTGGAAGATGATTTCAGCTCGAATGTACCGCCGCATACTGCAATGAAATCATTGGCTTCAATGCAGTGCTTTGTTGATGTAATACTGTAAGTGCCACCTGTGAATTTTATACCGTCCTTGCCTGAAATACCGTTTTCTGTTGAGGATATGGAGAGAGTTCCAAGACCGTTGAATACAATGTCATCTTTTGAGAATATAACTGCATCTGTATTGGTATCACCGTCAGCCGTGAAATCGCCTGTTACAGTGAGAGTGTTTTCACTTGATGCAGTAGTTGTTATAAAGCACTTGTCAGCGGATACAACGTATATTGCAGGGGTACTGTCATTTGTGATATTTACACCGTCAAGAACTAACTGTACTTTGCTTTCCTTTTCGGCTTCAACTTTGATAGTACAGTTTGATGCTGTGCCGGAAATGATATAAGTGCCTTCTTCTGTGATGTTGATGGTCTGACCGTCTGTTACCTGAATAGTTTTGGCATCAGATGTATCAGGAGTCTGTTCCAAATCACGGTTGCTGAACATATCGGTTGTATCTATTTTGCCTGTTGTTGTAGATGTAAATTCCGTTTTAACAGTTGAACTTTCTGCTTTTGAATCTTCAGTTTTTGAAGTTTTTTCTGAGTTTTTTGACTCGGCAGTATCCTCACTCTTTTCGGCGGATTCTATGAATGACTGGAATTCGCTGCTTTCAGTGATAGAAATTGTCCCCTCGGTTGATGTCTGTGTATTGGTATTTGTATTACAGCCTGCTGCTGATATCAATAATGCTGCCAATGCAATAACTGCTAATTTCTTCTTCATAATTATAACCTCCCTGAATGGTCAAGTTGTTTTTGTTTGATTGTATTATATCGGTTAATTGAAAATAAATCCATAGATAAAATAATACATTTCGGAAAACAAATTTTTAACGAAAGATATAATTTTTTCAAGGTTGAAAAAAGGCTCTTGCATGGAGTTTTCCACGCAAGAGACATATTAATTTGTCATTCTGAGGAACGAAGTGACAAAGAATCTTTCAAAGATTCCTCTCTTTGCTTGGAATGACTATTATTTCAGAACTGCAAAGAAGGTCATGAACATTAATTTTATGTCATAGAAGAAGTTGAATTTGTTTATATATTCAAGATTATATTTCATCTTTTGGGGCAAAACTTCATTTACATAAACATCATCAGGGTTTTCCGCACCGTCAAGGAGCTTTTCTTCGTCTTTGAATTTGATGCTTGCAAGGGATGTTATCCCTGCAGGCATCAAAAGAGTTGCCATCATTTCATCAGTGTATCTTTCGACATATCTTTCGACTTCAGGTCTTGTCCCGACAAAGCTCATATCACCCTTCAATACATTGAATAATTGCGGAAGTTCATCAAGACGGCATTTTCTGAGGAATTTACCTGCCCGTGTAACTCTGCTGTCATTCTGGACAGTGACCTGTGTACCGAGTTTTTCGGCATCAGATACCATTGTACGGAATTTGAATATATAGAAAACTCTGCCGTAGGTTGTGACACGCCTTTGACGGAAAAATACAGTTCCTTTGGAATCGCATTTTATCCAGACGGCTATTATTATCATAAACGGTAATGCTATTATCGTGAGTATCAAGCCTATTATAATATCGAATATTCTTTTTAATATAAGACTCGCTGTTCGCTTTTTGAGAATATCATAATATGGTCTTACGCTGTCATTTTGGAATCTTTTGGGTAGCTTATCCCAGCTTTTCACATAAAAAACCTCATTTCTTAACGGCTTTTACCTTGACTGTTTTGGGAGTAGCGGTTTCATTGGGAGTACTGTTTTTGAGTTGTTCACGGGCAACGGCAAGCATCAGTTTGATACGGTTTTCCTGATTGACACGGGGAGCACCGGGATCATAGTCAATTGCAACGATATTTGCATTGCTGTGCATTTGTTTTATCTGACGTATCATTCCTTTTCCGTTGATATGATTTGGCAGACACCCGAAAGGCTGTGTACATACGATATTTTCAAAACCGCTCTCGACAAGCTCAAGCATTTCACCTGTAAGGAGCCAGCCTTCACCCATTTTACTGCCATAGCCGACTACACCCTTGACTAATTTTTTTGTATGCTCATATTTTGTTATCGGAGTAAAGCTGTATTTTATCTGACTGTTTACGACCATCTGTTCAAGCTCCTTGAGATAATTGAGGAGCTTTTCGACAACGATATATTTCAGTCTGCTTCCGCCATACAGCTTATAGTCCTCAAGCCTGTTGTCTATCTTGAACATCATGAAGCCCATCATTCCGGGCATATTCACTTCACAGTCCTGATCGTACAGAAACTGTTCAAGATTATTATTCCCAAGACTTGAATATTTTACATATATCTCACCGACAATTCCGACTTTGACTTTGGGTACTTTCTTTATTTTTATTTTGGAATAATCTTCGGCTATCTCATCGAGATTCTGTGCAATTTCCTTTCGTCTGAAGCCGTGACCGCCTGCAAGGATATCTGTCAGCTTATCAGTCCATTTTTGGATAAGTGCTGCACTGTCACCTTTGTTTATTTCATAGGGCTTGACCTGATTGTCAAGGCTCATCAGCATATCACCGTAAATAAGTCCTGCTGCAAGCCGTCTTATCATTGGAATTGTCATATGAAAACCGCTGTTTTTTTCGAGTCCCGAAAGATTGAGGGAGATTACGGGAACTTTTTCAAAACCGGCTTTTACAAGAGCTTTTCTGAGAAGATGTATGTAGTTTGAGGCACGGCAGCCGCCGCCTGTCTGAGTTATCATAAGGGCAGTTTTGTTGACATCATATTTGCCGCTCTGAAGGGCGTGTATAAACTGACCTATAACGAGCAGTGCAGGATAGCAGGTATCATTATGAACATACTTCAAGCCGACCTGTGCAATTTCGGGACCTTCCGTTTCAAGTAATACTACTTTGTAGCCGTAATGCACGAATACGTTTTTTAATATATTGAAATGTATCTTTGCCATCATGGGGAGAAGAATGGTATATTCCTCTTTCATTTCCTTGGTAAAAATCAGTCTGCCTGTTTTGTCATAAACAAGTTCTGCCATAGAATATCACCGACTTTCTTACTTAATTGTTGCCAAAAGACTTCTCAGACGAATTTTCACTGCACCGAGATTTGTTATTTCATCAATTTTTATCTGAGTATAAATTTTTCCGTGATGTTCGAGGATAGCACGGACTTCATCAGTCGTGATAGCGTCAACACCGCATCCGAAGGATACAAGCTGAACTAAATTCATATTGTCATGTTTGCTGACGTATTCAGCCGCCGCATACATCCTTGAATGATATGTCCATTGATTGAGTACATCTGTATGTATCTTTTCATGCACCTTACAGCTTACTACATCCTCTGAAACTATCGCTACATCAAAACTTGTAATTAATTTATCAATGCCGTGATTTATTTCGGGATCAGCGTGATATGGTCTTCCTGCAAGTACGATTATTTGTTTTCCTTGTGCTTCTGCACGCTTTATTATGTCATCACCGTAATCACGTATCTTTTGGAGATAGCTTTCATATTCTTCATAAGCCTTTTTTGAGGCAAATTTTATTTCTTTGAGGGTAATACCGTCAAAGTAATTTTTGAGTTCTTCATAAATTTTTTTGGGGAAATCCTTTGGTCTGTGTATGCCTACAAATTCATGGAACAATTTTACTCCCTGTATATCCTTGACATATGAATAAATTACTTCAGGATAGTATGCCACAACGGGGCAGTTATAATGATTGTCTCCTAAATCTTCATCAAAGTTGTATGACATACAGGGATAGAAAATATTTGTGATTCCGTTGTCAAGAAGCCACTGGACATGACCATGCATTAATTTTGCAGGGAAACATACAGTATCCGAGGGGATAGTCTGCTGACCGTGAAGATATAATTTTCTGTTTGAGAACGGGGAAGTGATGACTTCAAATTCGAGTTCTGTAAGGAATGTATACCAAAAGGGCAATAATTCAAACATATTTAGTCCCAATGGAATTCCTATTTTGCCACGTTTGCCCTCTTTTGGGGTATATTCTTTTAAAAGTTTGAGTTTGTACTGATATATATTGAAACTTTCGTCGGGAGATTTTTTGGTAACAGGTTTTTCGCATCTGTTTCCTGCAATGAATTTTCTTCCATCACTGAAGGTATTGACGGTCAGACGGCAGTTATTACTGCACCCGCCGCAGTTTATGGATTTTATTTCATGGACAAATTCATTAAGCTGTTTTGGTGTAAGAACGGTAGATTGTGAATTTGAAGCAGATTTTGACTTGGCATAGAGTGCTGCACCGTATGCACCCATCAAGCCTGATATTTCGGGGCGGATAACATTCGTTCCCATTTCCTGCTCAAATGCACGCAGTACAGCATCATTCAGGAAAGTGCCGCCCTGTACGACAATTTTTTTGCCGAGTTCATTCGGGCTTGCCACACGAATTACTTTATATAGAGCATTTTTGACAACACTCAAACAAAGTCCTGCTGAAATATCTTCGATTGTAGCACCGTCTTTTTGAGCCTGTTTTACAGATGAGTTCATGAAAACGGTACATCTTGAACCCAAATCAACGGGCTGTTTTGCAAGGAGACCGAGTTTTGAAAATTCCTCCGAGGAATAACCCAAAGCATTTGCAAAAGTCTGCAAAAACGAGCCACAGCCCGAGGAACAGGCTTCATTGAGGAATATATTGTCAATGACACCGCCACGAATTTTAAAGCATTTTATATCCTGACCGCCAATGTCAATGACAAATTCAACATCAGGCATAAAACTTTTAGCTGCCGTAAGATGTGCTACTGTTTCTACAATGCCATAGTCTATCGAAAAAGCATTTTTGATAATTTCCTCACCGTAGCCTGTGACGGCGGTTGAAATGATATTTATATCGGGATTTATTTCATATATGTGTGTAAGAAAATTTTTGACAATGGGAACAGGGTTTCCGCTGTTGGAGAGATATTCAGAGTATAAAAGAGTGTTGTCTTCGGATATTGCAACGGCTTTGACAGTAGTTGAGCCTGCATCTATGCCTAAAAATACGTTTCCTTTGAAGTTCTTCAACTCACCTTTTTTAACAGTCGCTTTTGAATGTCTGTCTTTAAATTCGTCAAGCTCCTTCTGATTTTTGAAAAGGGGTTTGTTGAATGCGAAATTTCCCGTACCCCTATACACTTCAACTTTTTTTATAGCATTGTCAATATCGGCATTTTTTTCGGCACAGAGTGCTGCACCCAATGCAACATAATAAAGAGAATTTTCGGGACAAATCCCTGTTGTTTTAAGTGCCTTGTCAAAGCCGGCTCTTAATTGTGGGATAAATGTAAGCGGACCGCCTAAATAAACGATATTTCCTTTTATTTCACGTCCCTGTGCAAGCCCTGCAATTGTTTGATTTACGACTGCCATAAATATACTTGCAGCTATATCTGTTTTTTTTGCACCCTGATTCAACAGGGGCTGTATATCGGTCTTGGCGAAAACACCGCATCTTGAGGCAATGGTATATATTTTTTCGTGTTGTTCTGAAAGTTCATTGAGCTGCTCGATAGGGACATTGAGAAGTGTTGCCATCTGGTCGATGAAAGCTCCTGTACCGCCTGCACATGAGCCGTTCATTCGTACCTCCATTCCGCCTGAAAGGAATAATATTTTTGCATCTTCTCCGCCTAATTCTATGACAACATCAGTATTCGGAATAAATGTATTGGCAGCAACTCTTGTTGCATAGACCTCCTGTATGAAGTCTATCCCGCAGGCATCAGCTATTCCCATACCTGCTGAACCTGACATGGCTATCACTGTATCATCGGCATTTGTAACCGTTTCTTTGACTCTCTTAAGAAGCTCGGATATTTTTTCCGTTATCTGCGAGTAATGCCTTTCATATGTTTTGTATATTATATTATTATCATCGTCAAGTACAACACACTTTACAGTGGTCGAGCCAATGTCAAGACCTATCTTTAACAAATCAGAACACACCCTTTTTATGCACATTTATAGTAAACGTCAATAAAAATGTCCTTTTGTCATTCTGAGGAACAAAGTGACGAAGAATCTTTCAAAGATTCCTCGCTTTGCTCGGAATGACATTGAGCAATTTATTTTGTCGTTTACTATATATATTCAGACTACATTATACATTAAAATATATAAAACTTTATTCTTTAAAAGAATTATAATATCTAAATAAAATGCAATTTTTGTTATTATGTACAATTAATTGTTCGACAATATGTATAGAAATTTCAAAAAAAATTTTATTTGACAAAAACGAAATAATAGGTTAAACTATAATATATGAATTATATTTTACTTAATGAGGTGTTTGTTGATGGTAAAAATAACCGTTGGCATAGATGGTATGATGTGCGGAATGTGCGAGGCACATATAAATGATGCAATACGAAATAATTTCAAAGTTACAAAGGTAAGTGCATCACATAAGACAAACTCCGCTGAAATTATCTCTGAAACAGATATTCCCGAAGATGAAATAAAAAAAATCGTTGAACAGACAGGCTACAAGTTTACTTCTTACGATTCTGAACCGTATGAGAAGAAAAAAGGTTTCCTGTTTTTCCAATAAATGAAAATGGATTTTTTTGTTCATGTTTTCCTCCTTTCTGCAATGAAAGCCCGAAGTCTATCAGCTTTGGGTTTTTATTGCTTTTCAGGGAAATTTTAATAGTATTTTTCTTGACATAAAATGTTTACTTTACTATAATATAAATTATCAAATTATAAAAAGGTGGTTTTTCATATGGCAAAACAACAGGCTATTATGCTTACTAACGAGGGACTTCAGAATTACGAAAAGGAACTTGAACATCTTAAAACGGTCGAAAGAAAAGAGATCGCAGAAAAAATAAAAGTTGCACGTTCTTTCGGTGACCTCTCGGAAAACAGTGAATATGATGAAGCCAAAAACGAACAGGCTATGATCGAAGCAAGGATCGCAGAAATAGAGGCTATACTTAAAAATGCCCAGATCATAGATGAAAGTGAACTTACAAATGAACATATCCATATCGGCTCAAAAGTTAAAGTACATGACTTTGATTTTGATGAGGATATCGAATATCAGATAATAGGTTCGGGTGAAGCTGATCCGTTCAACGGCAAACTCTCTGATGAATCACCTGTCGGTTCAGCTTTAATAGGACACAAGGTCGGTGATGTTGTTGAAGTAAATACTCCCGACGGCACAGTTAAATTTGAAATACTTGAAATATCGAAATAATTTTTGTCAACGGTGATGGAATGATGTTGGTGCACGAATTTTTGTCATGCAGTTATGATGAACTTTCAGAGGATATCGTTTATGACGATTTTATAAAAAAATTCAGAAATAATATCATTTATGTCAGTGACAATATTATTTTGAAGTATCATAAAAACTTGTCCAAAGGCTTTCAGGCATATTGGAATGAATTGAATGGCAAGACATTTGAAGGGATTAATTACTATGGCATTACCGTCATTCCAACATCTGAAATCAATTCTTTTATAGAAAATATAAAGAGTATCCCCGATAAGAATATCAAAAGCCTTGTGAAAATATGCAGGAATGCAGCTATGACAAAAAAATGTATCGTTCATTTCGGTATATAAATAAATTGAAAGGAATAACGGAAAAATGGCTGAACAACAGAATATTAATGAACTTTTAAAGATAAGACGAGATAAGCTTGCTGAATTGCAGGCATCAGGAAACGACCCTTTTCAGATAATGAAGTATGATGTTACTCATCACAGCAAGGAAATTAAAGATAATTTTGATGAATTGGAGGGTAAGGCTGTTTCGATTGCAGGACGTATGATGTCAAAGCGTGTCATGGGTAAGGCATCCTTCTGTAATATACAGGATTTGCAGGGAAATATACAGGCATATGTTGCAAGAGACAATGTCGGTGAAGATGAATACAAGCTCTTCAAAAAAATGGATATAGGTGACATTGTCGGTATAAAAGGCGATGTTTTCAGAACAATGAAGGGAGAAATTTCAATTCATGTAACTGAAATAACACTGCTTTCAAAAAGTCTTCAGATACTTCCCGAAAAATATCATGGTCTTACTAATACAGATACACGTTATCGTCAGAGATATATCGACTTAATTATGAACGAGGAAGTAAAGGATACTTTCATCAAGCGTTCAAAAATAATCAGTGCCGTAAGAAGATACCTTGACGGTCAGGGCTTTATGGAAGTCGAAACCCCTATGCTTGTTTCAAATGCGGGCGGTGCTTCTGCAAGACCTTTTGAAACACATTTCAATGCTCTTGATGAAGACCTTAAACTCCGTATATCTCTTGAACTCTATCTTAAAAGACTTATTGTAGGTGGTCTTGAAAGAGTTTATGAAATAGGTCGTGTATTCAGAAATGAAGGTCTTGACACAAGACACAATCCGGAATTTACTCTCATGGAAATATATCAGGCATATACAGACTATAACGGCATGATGGACTTGACAGAGAATCTTTACAGATACGTTGCACAGGAGGTCCTCGGTACAACAAAAATTACTTACAATGGTATCGAAATGGATCTGGGCAAACCCTTTGAAAGAATAACAATGGTTGATGCTGTTAAAAAATATTCAGGTGTCGATTTCAACGAAATACACACTCTCGAAGAAGCAAGAAAAATTGCTGATGAAAAAGGTGTTGAATATGAGGAAAGACATAAAAAGGGTGATATCCTTAATCTGTTCTTTGAAACATTCGTTGAAGAACATCTCATACAGCCGACTTTTCTGATGGATCACCCTGTTGAGATATCTCCTCTCACAAAGAGAAAACCTTCTGATCCTGATTATGTTGAACGTTTTGAATTTTTTATGAACGGCTGGGAGATGGCTAATGCTTATTCCGAGCTTAATGATCCAATAGATCAGCGTGAACGATTCAAAGCACAGGAAGAACTGCTTGCACAGGGGGACGAAGAAGCTAATCACACTGATGAAGATTTCCTTAACGCACTTGAGATAGGTATGCCACCAACAGGCGGTATAGGTTTTGGTATAGACAGAATGTGTATGCTTCTTACAAACTCTGCAGCAATAAGAGACGTGCTTCTTTTCCCGACAATGAAGAGCCTCGACAAATAAAACCCGGTGTTTATGCGGGTTTCCGGCTTAAAAAGCCGTAAAAATCTACACCATTACACCAAATTTACACCATTTTCGTAAAAAGCTATAATAAGTTATAACAGAGGATACAATTTGTACCCTCTGTTTTTGTGCAATAAAAATATGCTCACAGATACAGTTTTTGCTTTATCTGTGAGCATTTCTTTTTTCTTCATGAATCGCCTACTGTCACTTCAGAATTTTTCTTACATTCTGCAACACCGCCGGAATGGGTATAATAGCTATGTATATTTCTCGGCACCATCTGACACGTTTTACAGTCCGGACATTCATGCCATGTCAGATTATGATCTTTCATATATTCCCTGACATCATTTGCTGTCCAGTCCGTTTTACCGTCTTTGGCACATTCATTCCATTTTTTCGCACATTCGGCATCTGCTTTTCCAAAGTTATTCTCTCTCTTTTCGGTCATACTGATCTCAACCGTTTCTTCCGAACACTCTGAAAAATCAGGTACACCGTCTTTATATTCTATACCATCAAGACCGTATTTCTCAAGCGTATCTTTCACTTCTTTTCCACGCTCAGAGTTTTCATCAGGTATAAAACGAGAATTCCCTCTTTCACCTGTCCAATGACCTCTGGCACCGTCACGAGGAGTATGTTTCATTCGTTCTTCCTCTGTTGTCAGCAATTCATTACTTATTTTTTCGTTCATATCCAAGGACTTTCTTGGATCAAATTCTGTGTTATCTTTTACTGTTATTTCTGCTTCAAATTTTTCAAGAGGTTTTCTGAAATCAAATGATTTCGTATCTGATAACGGTGATTTTATGTCCCGATTTGTCGCTTCTTTCCATACTCCGATCATTTCAAACCTCCTCTTTCTGTCCAATCCCGTAATTCATTTATATCATTGAGTTGAAGATAAACATAAGAAAGTATAAGACCGTGTACAATAAATCTTCTTGTAGTGTCATCTATTTTTCTGTCCGCTTTCTTCAAAAGCAATGATTCGATATATTCTGTCCATTCATGCTTGTCGGAAGTATTTTTACAGATATTTTTCGTTTCGGCATACAGATCAGGAAACAAATACTTTGAAATCTGCCCGATATATTCCATATTAGCCTGTTTGGGAGGAAATTCCAACAGCTTTTGTATAAGAACCTGTATATAGGAAGGAAGAACCATATTGACCAGTTTAGGTCTTATATCGGTAAGAATTATATTTTTGTCAAACCTGATACCGTTGCATACGAATTTAGCTATCTCAAGTCTGTCTTTTGTTTGGGAGGGCATCTGTTTTGCACTTTGAGTGATACATTGATATTGATATTGATGTTCCTGTATATTGGCAGCAGATATCCTGCACAGAACAGGCTGCACCCACTCATTTTGATATAATGCCGCAACGCCTCTCGGCAGTCTGGAAAGTTCGACTATCTGGTCATCATTAAGGCTTGCCGCTTTTCCGACAATTACACGGTCACTTTCATCAGGCAGACGAAGAATGATTTTGGTATTTGTATTTTTAATAGCCGAATTGTCAAGAAGTGTCGGTGACTGATCGACAATAATAAATCCTTCGCCATAGGTTCGCATCTCTGCAATAGAGTTGGAAAGCATTTCAACGCTTTTTCCAAGAAGGTTGCTGCCTTCTGCAGGCTGTTCCGTTGAGGTTCGTTTAAGCAGATGATGTGCTTCCTCCAAAACGGTTATATGATTCAGTGCAGCGTTCATCTTACCGCTTGATGAACGGTATTCATGCAGCTTTAACAGCAGGATTCCCATGATAAGCGATTTAGTTTCGCCCGAATAAACTCTGCTCAGGTCACAAATCACATCATTGTCAAACAGTTTTTCCGGCGGAAGCTCGTCAGAACAGAATATCATTCCGTTGATTCCGTTCGTCAAAGAATTCAGTCTTGTGATAAGAGAGCCTTTATATGCTCCTTTATTTTCTGCATCGTAATCGCTGTAATCAATAATCTTTTTGATATTCCGTATGACATCTTCAAAAGTCGGATAAAGCTTTTCGCCATACGGATTGACAGAATCCACTAAATTCCAGCCGCAGTCTTCATATGACAGTTCAAGAGCATTTTTCAATACAGCAGGCATTGCCGCATACATGGGCCAGCAAACATTGAAAATTTCAATCAAGCCGTCAAGATGTTCAAGAATATGTATCTCTTTCGGAAAACTGAAAGGATCGATTTTTAACAACGGTGTTACAGTCGGATTGGTTCCGTACACATCGGCTCTGTCACCGTAAATATGTTTATATTCTCCCTTGGCAGGTTCGATGACAAGAAAATGAATATGATTTTCCGAAGCTTCATTCAGTATCTGATATACTGCATTGGACTTTCCAGCTCCCGTACTGCCTGTTATGAACGTATGCGATGCAAGAGAATCAGCCGAAAGTTCAACCTTTGTGTTTTCTTCATTCAGCATATGGAATATCTTGCCTAAACGGATCGTACTTCCGCTGTCCCGGCTCAGATCAAATTTTGATATGCTGCGTCCGAAATCGGCACACTGAATAACAGGGAATCCGACAATGGATTTTTGCGGAAAATTCAGGGAGTATGCCAGTTCTTTTCCCGAAAGGCTTGTTGTTGCCGTGACAGCCGTAGGATATACCTGATAATCCCTGCCATTTTCTGTGCCGACAATATCGGGATTCAGTCCGAATACAGGGTGACGCAATTCTCTCAGATAACTGCATATGGTTTTGGCATATATATCGGAATTTTCCTGATCACCACGCCAGAGATTAACGGCTGAACTTGACATATAGGACGTTTCGCCCTGTGTCAGCGACAAATAAGTGTGTGCCACATTGTTTGCCACGTTTCTGTCTTCCGAAAGGACATATGCCGCGAAATCCCACATTCCCATAGCTGTACTTTGTTCAAAGCGTTTCATCTGTTCTTCAAGCAGTTCCAGAGCGTGCTGAATATTATAATTCTCAAAAGACTGCACGATACCTTCATTTTTTCCGATAGCCGCACTGACATTGGCACAGCGTGCAAAATTCATTCCGAAATTCATTCCCAAACTTGTACTGCTCATAATCCCCACTGTTTTTGAAAGCGTATTGGTTATCGTTTTACCGATCGTTTCTGTCGCTGATTTTGCAAACTGTACGGCTTCCGTATCGGAAGTACCTGTGCTGACAGAAACGCCAGCTTTAACGACTGCATTTACTCCTGCCTCAACGGTACCATTCACACTTTTCGTTTTTGATTTACTTATGCTTTTTGATTTGGTATTAGCAACGCTTTTATTGTCTGAAACAGAACTTGAACCAGAAGAAGATGTCGTCTGTCCGTTCTGTATTCCTGCACTTGCACCGACATTCACTCCTACCGTTGCTGATGAACCCTGTGTATGCATTTCCGTCACGGTGAAGTTTGTCTGCCATGCGGCATAGGGCTTTAATCCGGAATAGATCTGTGCAAGCCTGAATTTACGCTGTTCGACATCGTTGATAGGCGATGCCAGGAGAATCAGAGTATATTCTTCTTTACGATTATTCGGAACTATCCCGTCAAGCAGTTTTTCTATTGTCTGACTGACAAACTTTTCGGATTTCAGTGCAGGTATGTTTGAGGCAGAAGCAACGGAATAAGGAATATCATTGTTCAAAAAAGGCGGTATGCCTCTTACAAAGTCCTTTCCGAATCCCGTACCCGGAAAATTGCCTTTTACGGCTTCATACAAACGCTTTGCAAATGTATCTGCATCACTGTTATTATTGGCATTTTCGATATTTGTCACCGCAAGATAAACTTCCGTAACTTTACAGGTACGATGGAATATCAATGCGATATTGCAGTTTTCATCAGACAAAACCGCATATACGTTCATCAGTTTTTCAATGCTGTTTTCTTTCTTATCCGTCACCCATTTGGTGATGTTAAAGCACCTTGTATTATAGTCACTGTCGAAATCATCTTTTGCAATAGGTGTATAAAGTGCCGATAACTGCGGCAAATAGGCATTGAAAATCTCAATACTGTTTGCAGCCAGCATTTTTTCCGTCATTTCACGGGCAACCGTATCATCAGGCGAGGGCATCTTCAGAAGATAATCCTGTCTTTTTTTTGCCACTTCATTAAGCTGTTGGGGACTCAGTGCCGATTTTTTTGCAATACTGTCACCGATTTTATTATTGATTTTTGAACCGATCGTTGTTATCAAACCCATAATGATACCTCCGTTTCTTATCTCCATTTCATCAGAGATTCTATTTGATTTTTATATTCCCTCAGACGCAATCCCTTATCTTTCAGGTCTTCAATTTCTTTCTTCTGAGCATTGATCTCAGCGTTAAGTTCTCTCAAATCCGGATTGATTTCTACAATATTGTCCTCCAGTAATTGCAGCAACTTGTCCCGCCATTCGGCCAATGCCAGTATGTGGCTAATTATTAAATTATGTGCAATATCATCTATATTTTTCTTCATTTCACTGTTATACGTTGATGTGAGCTTTTTCAGATTAAGAGAATCTTTCTCTCCGATTTTAAGATTTCCTATTTTAAATTTATACTGCTTCAAATTGTTGATGTCAAATGCCGTATCAGCTTTTTCCTGAAATTGAAGTCTTTCATAATTTGCCACTATTCTTTCAAGTTCACGTTTTTTCTCATCGGAAAGTCCCTCCGAACAAGTGATTGCATCTATCAGCTCCTTTTTTAATTTCTCGGATATATCTGTCAACGATGCTTTTGACACTTGATACAAACGATCGTTATAAATATCAATTTCGTGATTGAATTTCTTTTTTACTTTTTTAAAAAGACGAGCAGATACTTGGGATTCTATGTCTTTTGAAAGCTCTTTCAGCTTTTTCTTATTGTCCATGCGTTCTTTGAAATTCTCTCCTTTTGCACATTTCAGTGAATTATATCCTTTGTACGACTGAAAAGAACTCAGTATGTCATCATACCATCCTTGAAATTCACTTTGCTCTATTTCTGTAAACTCCATTTTGTTGACCATTTTTATAAAATAAAGTTCTTGGCTGCATTTACCCCAAAATGATACTGCAGTATCTTGAAGATCATTGATATTCTTCTTTGCTTTTTCTTTGAGTTTTTTATCAAGTTCCGCCTTTGACGCTTCAAATTTTTTTTGCTTCTCTTTTGTAAGAGATAAGGTTTTCTCTATGATTTCCTCAAGAAAAACTTTTGACCTGATACACTTGTCATAGGGAGAGTATTCTTCGGCAAATTGCTTTATTTCCTGCTCTATCCAGAAAAGTCCGCTTTTGGCAAATAACTTGTTGGGTTGGGCTTCCGACAGTTCATCACAATTTTCCTTTATCTGTTCAGGAATGATATTATAACGATACAAAGATTTCATATTCCGAGCATTTGAATCGGTATAATTTCGGATTTCTTTGTCATATACATTCTGGTAGTATTCATCAATCAATTTTCCGTTCTGCTTGGAAGCAAGTCCCAAAATAGATGATACATAAAAAATACGATTTGAATGAAGTGTACTGCATACAGCCTGTCCGAGTTTTTCCTCGATATCACTATCCTCAAATCCGTCTTTCGGCAAATTGGCGGAATCGGCACGATTGACTATCACCATTGTAAACCGTTCATCAATGCTGTCCATAGATATTAATTTCCTGCACAGATTTTCCTCTGACACCTTATCAAGTGAACGGCTGTCCGTGATGAATAATACAAGACCGTTTGAAAGTGACTGCATTTGTTTCTGAAGTACATCGGAATGATATTCATTGGATGCCGAACTTTCACCCGGCGTATCAAAAATAACATAATCACACTTTGATTCGGAAAGCACGCCTTCTTTACTGAATGGAATACATATCTGAATCAGTGAAGAGATATCCGATTGGGTATCATGATTTTTTGCTTGCTTTTTATATTCTTCTATCGCAAAAAGGAGAGTATGTATTCTGAAACAGACTGATTTTGAGGAATCGGAATCTAATTTTTTCTTCAAACCTGACAAAAACTTATCACTGGATATATTCTGATTATATGATATAAAACCATCTTGACGATCATTATTAATCAAGAATCTTACAGTTTGACCTTTATATTCAAACTGTACCCAGCCGCATTCTTTATCCGGAGAACGTGTTATCTTGTAAACACAGTCGGTTACAGGATCATCACCGCTTGGAAGTATCTCTCTGCCGATAAGTGCATTGACAAAAGTAGATTTTCCCGAACTGTAATTTCCGATAACACATATCGGTACCATCTGCCTGTTGACAGTATCTTCTAATTTTTGCATATCTGCTTTAAATTTTTCGTCCGAGAAAATCGTATCATCTACCAATGGTTTGACTTTTTCAAAAATTTCCGAAATCTTTGGCAGTATGTCTTTTGCACTGTTCAAATACTTCTTTTGAGCCAGCAGTTCTATTTTATCGGCATATTTTTCCCTTGAACACAAGTTTCTCAGAGCATTATAATCATCGGCTGTACCTTCAAACCTGATCTTGATCTGCTGACCTTGCTTGTGTTTCATGTCATATATTTCATCAATAATTTTTTTGACATTGTAAGGGAAAAATCCATGAACTAACTCATCACTGACAAGATTGCTATTATCATTTCGGGTAACAGGTATTGTTTCCCCTGTTTCTTTCACAACGGTTTCAAATTTTATTTCTTTTTTATACGGATCACTTATGATTTTGAAAGTTTCCATGGCATATACAGTAAAATCATCCCGAAAAGGTCGATTTTATTTCCCCTTTCTCAATTTGAAATTTATACTTTCGTAATTTCAGACTTTTTATGATTATAACACTATTTTGCAATAATATCAATATGCACAAATCGATTTGTGATAACGAAAAAATAATATGAAGTTTTTATTTAACAGGGCAACGTCTATAAAAAGTTATGACAGAGGATACAATTTATACCCTCTGTCATTTTCTTATATCTGTATATTACAGAATAAAATAACGCAAATTTCAGTGAAATCAATTTGATTTTTTGTCATCGGATTTCTTATTGACGATACCTATCCACTTGATATGTTCATTTCCCATGAGAGTTTCTATTCTTTCGGCAAAAAACTGATTTCTTTCTTCTTGCGTGGAGTCAGCGTAATCACCGCATTTTGATATGTACAAGGTCAGTTCGGTCTGGAGAGCCTCCGCAACAGAACGGTAATTGATCCATTTGTCGTGAGATTTAAGCAGCGAAAGCAATGCCGTTACAAATGACGTGAAAACAGACACCAGTGTTATCAGCAACTTAACATACGAGGAGTCATTGAACAAATTCAAGATTGGTATGGATAACGGCAAAACAATCCCGACAATACTTAAAGCAAAATACCATATTTTACAGTTGTTGGCATTTTTTATATACCACAGAACAGACTGTTCAAATCTCTTTAAAAGATACTCGTCTGCAATAACAGGCTTGTCGTCTTTGCCGTACAGCTTTTCATGCAGATTATTTTTTTCTGATTGATAACTCATTGTTCTTCCATCTCCTCATTGTTATCGTCTGTCGGTTCTATATATCCATTGTCTAACAGCCATTTCACCGCATTCAGAACCTTTATAACAAATTTTCTGTATGTGTCACGCACTTTATGCCAAGCCTCGTCATAGGGCAGTTTTCTGATTTTTTCAGAGGCTCTGTCATAGCATATATTTCTCAACACATTTGTTGCAGGCTTTTTATCCGTTCTTGAAACAGGCACTATCTCATCAGCCATTTTTTCTATATCTTCATCGGTCTTTATCCTTTCGGTATATTTTTTTTTGATTTTGTCAAAATAGTTCCAAATGTATGTACCGTGTACATTGCTAAATACAGAGTCATCATTTTTCTCATTCACCGCAATGTCGTTCAATCCGGACGGTACAGGAATGGTTAATCCATTGCTATTGTTAAGGAATAAAGCAAATGAATCCATATCATATGCTGTAATTTCTTTGTTGTTATATTCTTTACCAAAGACAATTTGGAGTTCTTTTTCAATATTTGTAGTTATCTTTTCTATTTTTCTGCCCTCTAAGAAATACAAAAAATCATGAATTTTTTTATAATCTTTCAGTGGTATTTCAAGTTCAGATGAAAATATAATATCTCCAACATCTTTTTTATCTTTAAAACCGTACCCCTTATCGTATCCAGGCAAATATGAAAGTTCACATCTTATTTTTTCTTGTGACGATGAGATATCTATCCCCACCCACAACAACAAATATATTATATTGATAATTGGTATCGAAAAATAAACATCAAGCAAATTTGTTTCATTATTCACATATGTAACAAACATTTCTCTGTTAAGGGAGCCCGCTTTGGGAATTCCTTCAAAAAAAACATATTCAAATCCACAATCTTGTCCAAATTTATCATCATGCAGGTCATCGAATTCATCTGACCAAATTTTATAATAAGTGCTATGCTCATCAATAATTTCATCAGCTATAATTGAACTTTCCATAAAATCAGAAACATATGTTTCTTGTTCCTTTTCATCTGCACAATTCTCTGAGGGATTGAAAATTTCAGATAAATCCTTATTTTTGACCAACCTACAAAATGCTTGGGTTAACAATAGTTTTTCTATTTTGTCTGCCTTAAATCCGGATTCGATATATCGTTTGCTGTATTGTGAAATCATATTTTTCATATTAGGGGGTGTTGCATTTGCGGGTTTCTTTTCCAACCACGGTTGAATAAAATTATCCACGTTTTTGTGCCAATCTTCAATGTCTTTTGAATTTAATAATATCTTTAAAACCTCATAATATATTTTGGCAATACACATAGTAGCATTTGCAAATATTTTTTTATTTTCCTTTTTTTGTTTATGTGATAAATTGTTTCTTGACACATCGATTATGTCTTTTGCATTTCTACCCAAATAGTCCATATAATCAGGGAATATTAAATTACTTTCATTTTCTATTAAAGCATGACATACCGTAATCCCCTTACAGTGTACTTCTCTTACAGCATGAATATATTTCCTTATTTCTACACTGCTTATATCATAACGCATTAAAATTTTTTCTTTTCTGTCCCACAATACACAATATCGTCCGTTTTTACTTAAAGCAAAGTCGTACAACTCTACATTGAATGGCTTATCAGAATCCAAAATGTGATTGCGTTTAGTTTCGTCAAAAAGCAATTTGATATTATCATCATCTTTTATTCTCTTTGTATGTATAACATCATCTTCATTGAACTGATAGGAAATATCAAACAAAGATAAGCCAAGACAACGTCCTAATTCCTGCTGAACCCTGTTGCAGAAATCACTCTCAGGTCTCTCGGCGGTCACATTCCTCAAATCATATTCATCATAAAAACTGTCAAACTTGCTGACATCTATGTCAATATCCATATTTGTGCCGATGGGAGAATGACAGAATTTCATATTCTGGTCATCTGCCAGACTCATAAATACATAGCCGTCATTCCTGCTCGAATGCATATTAATGTTATAAACAGGCTGGTTAAGAGAAGTGCGTGTCCTGATGAAAATGGAGTCCGATATACCGAATACCGAATGCAGACCGATACCGAATGATGAAGTAGGTCTGAGCCAGTCGGGCATTTCTTCAACAGTCTTATCCCTGCCCCTCATGCCTGTACGGAGTATTCTTTCCTGCAAGTCCTCTTTGCTGATACCCGTGCCGTTGTCCTCGATAGTGAATCGGGCGGTTTCTTGTTCGGGCTGATGTTCTATCTTCATGAAAACCTTGTAATAATCGAACACCGATATATCCGAAAAATCAAATGGCTGAATATTTTGATAATCGATATTGCCGTCTTTATCTTTGGGGGCATTTTGCAGAAAATGATCCCACCTGCCCGACTTTATATCTGTCCAGAAACGTCTTTTCAGGGCATCAACGCTGTTTTGGAGAAGTTCCCTTATGAACACGAAACGGTTGTTGTAAAGACTGTAGCTTTCTATGAGTTCATAAGCCTTTTCGTTGCTGAATGAGAAACGCATATTTTTCTTGGAAGAGATAGTTTCATTGCCGTCAACCAATATTTTGTAGGTCAAAGACGGTGAAAAGGTTTCTATATGCTCCATAGACAGTTTATCCCAATGGAGTTTGATATTTTTCACAAGTTCCTCTATCCAGCCAAGCCAGTTCTGCGTTTCAAGCAGTATGCGGTCACAAACGTCCTGCAACTCTTTCTGCTGTTCTTTTGGGTTGAGTTTGGAAAACAGCGGTACCCTTTGCAATTCCTTTTTTATTCTCTTGTTTTTGATATCGAAATTAACGGCAATAAGGTCTTTTTTCAGCACGAATGAATTGACAGATTCATGCTTATAGTAATGCACATAATTGTTTTTGGTAAGTTCACCGAAAACCTCCATGGATACTTTATTGAATCTGCCGTTGTCAAGGTCGCACAAATCACCCAGGCACAGCATGACAGCAATAAATCTCGGATGAAATTCATATCCGAAAAGGCTGTCTACGGGTTCAAGGATATTCAGGAGTTTATCAAAATCAATACCGTGCGAAAAACAGATTTTTCCGATAACGTCCTGTATGCGTGGAGGAAGTCTGCCGTCACCGCTGATCACGACATTGAAATATTTGCCGAAATCGCTTTGCATCGGAATATTCTTTGACCTTTCGGGGTGTTTTCTCCGATAGAACTCCGAAGCAAGCAGGATAACATCTCTGTAAACGGATACAGACCAGTTTTTTTCTGCCGGATTCAGCCATTCCACACCGCTTACATGACGAGCAGCCTGTTTCAGCGAATCGTCAGAAGAATCCTTGCAGTTTTCGAGATAGTTCTGAAATGATTCGGAATTCCAGTCATTTTCAAGTTCTTTTCCCTGAATCAACATTCCGAGATCGTGCATATAGGCACATACCATCAGCATCCATGTATCGGACGGTGATAATTTTTCAATACGCTTTCGTCCAAGCAGTCTTTCAACGGAAGAAATGATATTTTCGGAATGTTCATGTGAATGGTCGCTGTAATGCGGAAACATCATTATCACAGATTTAAGATTTTGTTTCATATTATCCCTGATGATATGGAATGAATCTATCAGCTTTTGTGCGTTGGTGTCATGTTCACGAAAATTATTGAGATGTCTTTCCAAAGTAAAGGGAAGATTCAAATCATAGTCATCATGTGAACAGTTATTGGACATAGGATATTCACCTCTGATTTCATTTTTGTATATTATATCATATATCTTTCGACAAATAAACATATATTTCAATAAAATTCTGATATTTTGATAGAATATTGTTGAAAGGTAGTATTGAATATGTTAAAATATTGAACAGAAATATCTGTATAAGGAGGGTGAAAAAGTATGTCAAATATAGAACATTGGAATTTGTGGAAATTATTTAAGAACAAAGCAGATTCCGCTGAATTTCATGTAGCCGTGAAAAAAGTCTGTGAAACGGGGATAAATCTGTCAAAGACAATTATTCTGACCTTTCCGAACTTTACCCTGCATGATGAAACGCATATACACAATGTATGTGATTGGATGTACAAACTGTTGAGTGAAGATGAAAGAGAGGCTTTGACGGCAAATGAAACGGCTATGCTTTTAATGTCTGCCTGCTGTCACGACGTAGGAATGAGCGTTACCGATGAGCAAAAGAAAGAGTTGCTGTCTGATTTTTCAACGGATAACTGGAAAGAATATTTCAACAACTTCCCTCAGGACTACTCTAAAAGAAATGATGAAAATGAACAGGACAGAATTATCAGAAATTATGTAAGGGTAAATCATCATGCACGCATTGATGAAAACCTCTCCGAAGAAGATTGGTCGGACGATTTGGAACATGAGGGTATTTATCTGGAAAACCTGATTGATTTATGCAAAAGTCATGGTGAAAATCTGAAAGAACTTACAGAGGTCGATATATGTGACTGTGATATAAAGCTGTGTGCCGTGTTACTCAGATTGGCGGATATTTTGGATTTCGATTCTTCCCGTGTTCCCGATAAACTGTTTAAACAACTTGGTTTGGATACACCCGAGAACAGTGAAAAAAGGAAAAGCAGTGAAGAATGGTATAAAAACAGGGCCGGACGTTTTTATATCAGAAATGGAGAATTGAAATTTGATGCCAAATTTTCCAACTCTCAGCTTGAACATCAACTCAGAGATTATAATAAATGGGTAAAAGCTGAATTGGAGGGCTGTCGTGAGTATTTATGCCATACAGATTCACAAAACCGCATAGATATTCCCTATCTCAAAGAGGGAAATATTTCGAGAAATCCCAAATATACCTGCGGAGATTTCAGCTTGACGATGGATCAGGACAAAATACTTACACTGCTGACAGGAAAAAATCTTTACAGCGATTCGGGAGTATTTGTGAGAGAACTGCTGCAAAATGCCATTGATGCCGTAATGACACGCTGTACATTGGACGGCAATTTTAAAATGACAGACGGCAAAATATCCATACGCACATGGACGGATAATGAAGGTTACAGTTGGTTTCGCATTAAAGATAACGGAATCGGCATGGACGAGGAAATTATCAATAAATATCTGCTGAAAATCGGCAGGTCATATTATACCTCTGATGAATTCAACAGAATACAAACAGAGTGCTGTGAAAAAGGCAAAAAAATAAATAAGCCTATCAGCCGATTCGGTATCGGTATACTTTCCTGCTTTATGAATGATTATAATACGCCTGTTGAAATATCATCAAAGCGTTTTATACTTCAAAAAGATTGTCCCGCTGTGCGTATGAATATTACAGGTCTGCACGGATATTATGACCTGTACAATTTCCCTCAAAAATTCAGTAGTCCAATGCACAGTCCCGACAGTAAGGATACAGGCTACCGCACGGAGTACGGTACAACCATATGTGTTCGTGTCGATTTGTATAAGATGGTAAAATACCGTTCATTTAAGGAAATTGTAGAAAAATATGTACAGTTTCCCGAAATAAAAGTGGAATATTTGGGAGAGGACGGCAAAAAAGAGTTTCCTACACAGGACGAGTTAATGAAATTGGTTCACAAACTTAATCCCGATGGTACAGGAGCAGAGCCGAAAGTTTACAAGCATCCCATTCCCGATAAAAAATTTGAGGAATTGAAAGAAAAATGTCCGTGGGCAACATTTACAGAAAAACCAATTATCAACTTCCGATATTTTCCTTTTGATTGGCTTTCGGGTGGCAAAAATATTCAAGGTGTATCAGTCGAGGTGAATACCGCTTCATCTTTTAAATCCGACGATTCAGAATATCCTTATCCATGTCTTTATGCTATTAAACTTTCGAACACAATAGGATTAAACGCTGAAATAAGTGAACGACGTGGAAGAAAAGGTAAATATGAAAGTATATCAATAGAATATCAAGACTTGTTAGAAACAAATGATTCAGAAAACGAATTATGGGAATATGTATTAAAATACCTTGATGGTGGTATAATTGCTTATAACGGTATTTTAGCAGATACCCAGTCGATAACAGATAAAAATATACTTTTGTTGAATGGTGAGTATCTGCCCGAAGTGGATATTGCCAGAGATAAAATCATCGGCTTACCAACAAAGGCAGCGTTCGCACTGGAAAAAATAGACCGAGAACTCTATTTTTTAGGTTTAACCAATGAATTTGTTTTAAAAAATGACTTATTACTTACGGAAAAGGAACTTTTTGAACTGCTTGAACAAAATCCCGAATGGAAAAAAGATATGACATTCCGAAATAATCTTTTTGAAAAATATACACTTTTTCAGTTGAAAGAAATGGTTACGTCAGAAAAATATACAAATATAGGTTTATATGACGAAAAATCACTTTTTGATAATGTTCTTTTGGCAGTTTTGAAAAAGCACTTTACAGTTTATTATAAAAACTATGGTTTGTGTATAAAGAAAAAAGAAAAAGATGAAACGGATACTTCCGAATTTCCAGTTCAGTTGTTCTTTTCGTTTAATGATGACTTGTCAAAATTTGCACGGGTTGGGTATCGTACGAATTGCTACAACAAAAACTACTCATTCTCCCAATGGCTCATCAAAAATCAAAAGGAACTCATAGAAAAAGTTCCCGCCATCTATCACGGCATGATTGACAATATGATTTTCGGCGATGATAAAAACAAAATTTTAAAGTTCCTCAATGAGAAACTGGAACAACTGCAAACATATAGAGGAAACTGTTTCGGAGTAGATAAAAGCTTATTCTTGAAACCTGAGGACTTTGTTTAAAAATGCACCAATATACTTCATAAAAAAACCGAGATGGAACAAACATTCCCATCTCGGTTTTTTTTGACAGAAATCACGTCATACAGAACAGTTCGGTTACGGTGCTATTTCATTGTGATTTCTATTACTATAATCTCGTCATCAGGCTGAAGTGTCAGTTTATCCTGCATTATCGTCAGCTCACTGTCATTATTTTTTGGCAGGAGAACTGCTGTATCAAGACCGTCATGACTGCCCTCCGTCCTTGAAAACAGATAACATACGTTATTTTTCATACAGCCTATGGGCAAATACTGATAATTTGTAGACTCATATACCCACAATATCAGTTCACGCTTGCTCTCAAAAGTCAGATTTCCCTTATAATTGCTGAAAAAGAGTGACGCTTTTACCGAGAAAATATTGCATTTATTGACAAGCTGATTGTTTGAATTGACGGAAGCATCATCACCTTCAAACGTAATCAAATCCTTGATACAGTCAAGGCGTACAGGATCTTTTCCAAGCTGTGCATAAAG
>CADCDE010000010.1 GCA_902800065.1 uncultured Ruminococcus sp. | reverse complement strand
GATAAGGATAATGAATCGAAGATAAGTATTTTTCATGATTTCAAAGGCAAGAGCAGTGAGATATATACATCCCTCGGTAAGTTTTCACATCTGCCGAAAATAGACGAGGCTTATTGTGCGAAAGATGATATTATCATCACAAGAGACGGAAAGGGATTTGTTTCTCGTCCGAACACAGATGAATTGAGAAACGGTCTTGAAGAAGAATACTGCAAAGTTTTGAAGCGTGACGGCAAAGAGGATATAATCGAGTTGAGGAAGGCTTATTTTGAAAGAAAATCCCGTCAGAAAAAGAAAATATGGATGGTATCAGATCGTGCATATGTGGCAAATGACAACGGCGAGCATTTTTTCAGATATATGAATAAGAGGCTTCATATAGGTATAGATGTGGTCTTTAATATCAACAGAGACTGCGAAGATTTTGAAAGGATGTCGGACAAGATAATATCATCTTCGGCATCGGATTATATTTTCAATCCTTTCGGTGATGATAAAAAATATCTCGTTGATATAATAAATTTTGATTATGTCTTTTTACAGCACGGTATCACAAAGGATGATATATCCTCATGGATAAACAGGTTCAATAAGAATATAAGACTTATGATAACAGCGGCTTTGCCTGAATATCGCTCTGTAATAGACGGTGATTATTATATTGGTGAGGACAGAGTTGTACTTACAGGCATGGCAAGATATGATGAACTGTACAGAAAGAACAAGCGTAATACTCCTGTCAAAAAGATAGTTATAATACCTACATGGCGTAAGGAGATAAAAGAAAGCTATGATGAAAAATCAAGCAAGAGTATCTACTATGATAAATTTCGTGAAACAGATTATTTTAAATTCTATAATTCCCTGATAAATGATGAAAGACTGCTGAAGGCAATGAAGGATAAGGGATATAAAGGACTCATGTGTATGCACCCTATGCACAGTGAACAATGGATAGATTTCACCCCCAATGATGTATTTGAAATAAACAGCGGATATGTGGATTATCAGAAAGAATTTATAGAAGCATCAATGCTTGTCACGGATTATTCGAGTGTGGCATTTGATTTTGCGTATCTTAAAAAGCCTGTAGTTTATACTCAGTTTGATAAGGATAAATTTTATCTGGAACATACTTATAAAAAGGGCTATTTTGACTATGAAAAGAACGGCTTCGGATGTGTATGTACGGATATAGATTCGGCAGTTAATGCGATTATTGCAGAGATAGAGAACGAATGCTGCAACAGTGAAGCATATATTGAGCGTGTAAATGAATTTTTTCCATACAATGATGCAAACTGCTGTAAGAGAATATATAAGAGTATAAGAGGTTTGAACTGAATTTCAATGAAAGAAGATTTTATATTTACAGTCATAATTCCCGTTTATAACGTGGAAAAATATCTTGCTGAAACGCTTGATTCAGTTATATTGCAGACTGTCGGATTCAAGGAAAATATACAGATAATACTTGTTAATGACGGTTCAACAGATAAAAGCGGAGATATATGTCTTGAATATGTCAAAAAATATCCTGATAATATATGGTATATAAAAAAGGAGAACGGTGGAGTAAGCTCTGCCAGAAATAAAGCGATACCATATATCAGAGGAAAATATGTAAATTTTCTTGATGCAGATGACTGCTGGAAGAATAATGCTTTCGAGTGTGTAATGACATTTTTCGATGAGCATTATGACAAGATTGATGCTGTGGGCTGTCGCAAGGAATTTTTTGGGGCAAAGTCGGGGTATCATTATCTTGATTATAAGTTTGAAAAAACGAGAGTCATAGATTTGAGAAAAGAATTTGACTGCATACAGCTTGATGTCACTGGAGCATTCATCAAAGCAAAGGCAATAGGCGAAAGGCGTTTTTCAGAAAATCTGAAATATGGAGAAGACGCTCAGTTCATAACGTCACTGCTTATGGAAAAATGTTGTCTGGGTGTATGCCGTGAAGCTTTGCACAGATACAGGAAAAGAGATGATATGTCATCAGCCTTGCAGAATGATGTCAGGGATAAAAGCTATTATTTTTCATCTCCGAAATTTTTTTTGCAGGGGCTGCTTGATGAATCAAGAGAAAAATTTGTGCAGTTTACGGTGATGTATGAGCTTGGCTGGAGAATAAGAAAAAAAGATATAAAGCAGTATCTTACGGAAGCGCAGTATGATGAATACTGTAAAATATTGTCAGGTCTCATCAGACAGATAGACAGTGATGTTATAAAAAAACAACATTATCTTTGGAAGAAGCATAAGCTGTTCTGTTTATTAAAAAAATACGGTGCTGACAGGACAGCAGTGCTGTTCTGCAAATTATCAGGCTTGGAAACAGTTTTCGGATAATATAGTAAACGTCAATGAAAAAATCCTTTTGTTATTCTGAAGAACGAAGTGACGAAGAATCTTTCAAAGATTCCTCGCTTTGCTCGGAATGACATAGAGCAATTATTCTGTCGTTTACTATAAATATAAATGGAGGTTGATGAAATGATGGATTACAAATTTCAGTTTTCTGTTATAATCCCTGTCTATAATGTGGAACAGTATCTTGCTGAAACGCTGGATTCTGTTATTGGTCAGACGTTGGGCTTTGAGGAGAATATACAGATAATACTTGTAAATGATGGCAGTCCTGATGACAGTGAAAAAATATGCATGGAATATAAGGAAAAATATCCTGATAATATTGTGTATGTCAAAAAGGAAAACGGCGGTGTAAGCTCTGCAAGAAATGAAGGTATACAGTATGCAGAGGGCAAGTATGTCAATTTCCTTGATTCAGATGACTGTTGGGAGCCGAAAGCATTTGAACGTGTATTGAAATTCTTTGATGATAATTATGATATTATTGATGTAGTAGGAGCAAGAAAGAAATTTTTTGATGCCAAAACAGGCTATCATCCGCTGGATTATAAATTCAGTGTTACAAAAATAGTGGATTTAAGAGATGAATATGAATTCATACAGATGGACGTAACAGGAGCATTTATAAAGAATGAAGCTATCTGTGATACAAGATTTTCTGAGAGATTAAAATACGGTGAGGATGCCTGTTTTATAAATACGATAATACTTGAGAAATGTATGCTTGGAGTATGCCGTGAAGCAGTACAATTATACAGGAAACGTCAGGATGAAAGCTCTGCACTTCAGAATGAGCTTAAAAGCGAAAGCTATTATTTTGATACACCCGAATACTGTCATAAGTATATGTTTGAGCTTTCAAAGAAGAAATACGGCAAGATAGAGTGCTTTATACAGTATATGGTAATGTATGACCTTTCATGGAGACTCAAGAAGAAAGTTGAGGAACATCTGAGTCCCGAAGACCACAAGCGTTATTGTGATATGGTGACGGAGCTTATTGAACAGATGGAGGACAGAGTCATTTTCAAGCAAAAAGAGATGTTCATGAATCTGAAAATGTTCTGTCTCGGAAAGAAATACGGCAGGGATATGAGAAGGGAACTTGTATATGACCATGGAAATCTGCTTTATAACAATCTTTCCACAATGAATCTGAACAATGCGAAGACGAATATAATATGGTTTTTCACCGAGATAAAAAATGATACTCTTTATCTTGAGGGCAAGGACAACTGTTGGCTTGCAAGGGATACATATGAATATTTTATTCAGATAGATGATGATATATATACGCCTGAGTATTATCATGCACCTGCATTTGATTTTATCACCATGTACGGAACAGCAGAGGAAGGCAGGGCAATTCGTTTTGCTATTCCGCTGAAAAAGGGTGAAATTCAGAAAATACAGATATTTTTCAGATACGGTGAAAACAAGAAGCTGATATACACTTCAATGGGAAAATTTGCCCATATACCGCCGATATGGGGGGGATATTATGTAAAAAACGATTTTATTATGAAGATGTCCGGAAAGTGTATTTTGGTACAGCCGTATTCAAAGGCGCTGCATAAGCAGTATGAAAATTTCTACCGCAAACAGCTCAAAAAGAATAACAGAGGCTATCTTATCAAATACCGCCGTCTTTACAGTATGCTGAAAAAGAATGACAAACAGATATGGCTCGTATCAGACAGAACTGATAAGGCAAATGACAACGGTGAACATATGTTCAGGTATATAAATTCTCTTGATTTGAAAGACATTGATGTTTATTATTATATTGACAAAAACAGTTCTGATTACGACAGGATGAAAAAGATAGGCAAGGTCATTCCGTATAATACTCCTCAGTACAGACTGTATTCACTTCTTGCGGATAAAGTGATATCCTCAAGCGGAAGCGAGTATGTAATAAACGCTTTCGGCGGAGACAGGAGATTTCTTTGTGACCTGTATAATTTCGATTATATATTCTTACAGCATGGTATTACAAAGGATGATATATCCGATTGGATAAATAAATTCAACAAGAATATGAATATGATAGTCACAGCAGGAAAGCCTGAACAAAAATCATTTACCGAACCGAATTACAGTTATTCCGCTGATGTGCCTGTACTGACAGGATTTCCGAGACATGACAATCTACTGAGAATGCAGAAGGAGAATCCGCCTGAAAAGAAGGTACTTATCATACCTACATGGAGAAAGAGCATCAAGGGAAGCTATGATCCGAGTACGACAAAGAGCATTTACTTTGACGGTTTCCGTGAAACAGATTATTTCAAATTTTATAATTCACTGATAAGTGATGAGCGTTTGTGTGAGTGCATGAAGAAAAACGGCTATACAGGTGTACTTTGTATGCATCCGATACACTGTGAGCAGTGGGTGGATTTTACTCCGAATGATGTATTCAGTATAAATCACGGTTATGTTGATTATCAAAAAGAATTTACGTCATCATCACTGCTTGTTACGGATTATTCAAGTGTATTCTTTGACTTTGCCTTTCTCAAAAAGCCCGTTGTTTATTCACAGTTCGACAAGGAACAGTTCTTCTCAGGCGAACATTCATACACCAAGGGCTACTTCAGCTATGAGGATAACGGTTTTGGACCTGTATGCTATGACTTGGATACGACTGTCACAGAAATGATAAAGGTTATAGAGAATGATTGTAAAAACAGTGAAATGTATATAAAGCGTATCGAAGACTTTTATGAATACTTTGATGACAATAGCTGTAAACGTGTTTATGAGCATATAAGAAAGCTTGACGAAAACTGATTGAAATATCCCCGTAAATTAATGATTTACGGGGACTTTTTGTTTTTCAAGAGAATTATCGTTATAAGATAAAGGGCGGTCAAAAGAAGTGTGAAATTGTATTTTGATTGTAACAGGACTAAAAAACCCATTATAAGAATAGGCAGGAGTATTATAAAAGAAATTATTTCGAGGATAAAATCGGCTTTTGCAGGAGAAAATTTGTTTTCGAGGATAATTAAAAGTGCCTGTCCTCCGTCGAGTGAGTCTATCGGAAGAATATTGAATAATCCCAATGTCATATTTGTATCGAAAAATATTTGTATATAATAATTTGATGTTATTTTGAGAAAAATATATGAAATTATCGCAAGAATAAAATTGACAGTTACACCCGCAAGTGTTATAATTAATTCATCTTTGCACTTACGGGTTATTTTTTGACAGTCAAGAATGGCTATATCGAATAAGGTCAGCTTTATTCTTTTCGGATAAGCCCCGTAATGCCTCAGTGCAAGGATATGTCCGAGTTCATGTGCTATCACGCTGACAAAGCATATTATCACTGACATTGATGTATCAAAGATTATAACGAGTGTCATCAGTGCCACAAGCGGATAACTCAGTTCAAAATATATTTTTCCTATTTTAAAAGTCATTGGCTTGTTTCCTCAAAAATACGGCTTGCTTCGGTGATAATAGTTTCTTCAATGAAATCCAGAGGAGATTGTGAAGTATCTGTGAAAATGGAATTATTGTAGTTTTCAAAGAACCATGTTCCGATAAAAGCGTGGATATCTCCGCCGATAGTTTTTATTACAAATGCAGATATGATGATAATAACAGATATTATTATCTGTATTATGATAAGAATAGGTTTTTTAATATCCAAACGAAAAACTCCCTGTAAATATATTCAAAAAAATATATTCACAGAGAGCAGTGAAAATTACAGATATTTGTTTTCAGGTCTGCCAGTATTTTTTGTCGAGACTCCTGTATTGTACAGCTTCATATATATGCTCCTGCTGGATAACTTCTTTGTTGTCCATATCAGCGATAGTTCTTGATACCTTCAGTATCTTGTCGTATGCTCGTCCTGAAAGTCCGAGGATATCAAATACTTTTTGCAGGGCGGATTTTGCATCATCGCTCATTGGACACATTTCAGCTAAAAATGCAGAGGTTATCCTTGCGTTGCATTTTATGCCTGTATTTTTGAAGCGTTCATTCTGTATCTCACGGACTGCATCCACACGTTTTTTGATTTCAGCGGAGGTTTCGGATTTTTTGATTGACGAAAGGTCTTTAAAGCCAACAGGAGGCACTTCGATATGCAGGTCTATCCTGTCAAGCAGAGGACCTGAAATTTTGGAGAGATATGCAAGTACATTTTTTCGTGTACAGGTGCATTTTTTGGTAGGATGACCGAAATATCCGCACGGACAGGGATTCATTGCTGCAATGAGCATGATTGAGCATGGATATGTAAGACTGGCACTGACTCTTGATATTGTTATTTGACCGTCTTCAAGGGGCTGACGCATGGCTTCCATTACATTTTTATGAAATTCCGGCAGTTCATCAAGAAATAAAACTCCGTTGTGTGCAAGGGATATCTCACCAGGCTTCGGAATAGTGCCGCCGCCTGAAAGTCCTGCACTTGACACTGTATGATGAGGGCTTCTGAAAGGTCTTTGGCTTATCAGGGGAGAATCTTTTTCGAGTATTCCCGCAACGGAATGTATTTTGGTAGTTTCTATCATTTCATCAAAGGTCATGTTCGGCAGTATTGTCGGCAGACGCTTGGCAAGCATACTTTTGCCTGAACCGGGACTGCCTATGAGCAATATATTGTGTCCTCCGCAGGCAGCTATTTCAAGGGCTCTTTTGGCGGACATCTGTCCCTTGACATCGGAAAAGTCTATATCAAAATTAGGTATATTTGTATTTGGTTTAGCAGGCTTGGCAGGAGATATCTTTACTCTGCCATTCAGAAAGTCCACAGCTTCATTTATATTATCGACAGGTATTATATTTATGCCTTCGATAACTGCTCCCTCGGAAGCGTTCTCTTTTGGAACAAGAAAGTTTTTTATACCGCTTTGTTTAGCCTGTATAGCCATCGGAAGAACTCCGTTTATCGGACGTACATCTCCTGCAAGGGAGATTTCGCCAATGAATGCACAATCGTTCAGGTCTTTGTTTATAATGCCGTTTGCCACGAGTATTGAAACAAGTATCGGGAAATCGTATATAGAGCCGAATTTTTTTACATCAGCAGGGGCTAAATTTATAACTATCTTTTTTGTTGGAAATTCAAATCCGCCGTTTCTGACGGCTGAACGAACCCTGTCTCTTGATTCCTTGATTGAAGCATCAGGCAATCCGACTATATCAAATGACGGTATACCTCTTGAAATATCCGTTTCAACAGTAACATCAAAGGTGTCCATGCCAAGAATACCGATGCTTTTTATTTTCACAACCATTGTATTTTCCCTCCGTGAAAAAAAGAGTTTTTCTTTTATGTAATAATTATATCTTATTTTTATCAAACTTACAATAAAAATTTTCGTCAAAATTACAGAAAAGTTATATATAATATGGCGTGTTAATGGTTGAAAATGGAAATTTTTTTGCAGTTTTTATAAAAATTCATTGACTTATAAAAAAAAATAGTGTATGATATAAGAGCAAACGGTGGTGAGATTTTTTAATGCTTGAGGCTGCGAAAATTGACGAATTTATTCGTCTTACTGACAATGAACTGATAGAGCTTTTCAGAAATGGAAATCAAACAGCATTCAGTCAGCTTGCATTTAGATATATGTTTGTGATAAAAAATAAATCAGTCGATTTGCATGGAAAAGGCATTGATGAAGATGACCTGATGCAGGAGGGCTTTTTGGCACTCCACAGTGCAGTGAACTCGTATGATGAAAATTCTGAGGCATCTTTCAGGACATATGCGAGCGTTTGTATCAGAAACAGACTGGTCTCGGCAGTGAGAATTGCCAATTCCCGAAGGAATAAGATAAATAATGATATGTCGTCGATAGGGCTTGATGAGAGTATACCTCTCAGACCTGAAAAGGAGCCTGAAAATGCTTTTATCATCAAGCAGGACTATGCACAGCTTGTTCAGTATATCAAAGAAAATCTTTCAAAATCGGAGTTAAAAGTCCTTTCAATGTACGTTGACGGGATGTCTTATGACGAAATTGCAAAGGCACTCGGCAAGAGCAGAAAATTCTGTGACAATGCCATGCAGAGAGTACGCACAAAGCTGAAAAAAAGAATATCTTGAGTAAAGATAATTGCACATTGCTAATTGCTAATTAAATATGCCCGTGTAGCTTATGTAATTAAAGCAGAGCGTTGGTTTGAAAAAGTCAAAGGTGGCGGTGCAAATCCGTTCATGGGCGAAAAATCTAAATATACCAAAGAGAGGTAAACACAATGTACGAGGATAAGACACTCATCTGTAAGGAATGTGGAAACGAATTTGTTTTTACAGCAGGTGAACAGGAATTTTATGCAGAAAAGGGTTTTGAGAATGAACCCCAGAGATGCAAGGCTTGCCGTGACGCAAGAAAAGCAGCACGTAAGCCTGAGCGTGAGATGTTCACAGCAATATGTGCATCATGCGGCAAAGAGGCAAAAGTTCCCTTCAGACCCCGTGAAGACCGCCCTGTTTATTGCAGTGAGTGCTTTGCAAAAATGAAGGAAGAACAGGCTTAATAGTGCCTGCAAAAAAATTTTATTCCCCAAAAAAAACGAGAGGCGTTTCGGAGCTTTATGCTTCGGAACGCTTTTTCTGATTAAGAATCAGTAGCTTTTTTCATAAAATTATAGATTTTTGTTAATTTGTGTGATATAATATAGGCAAATATTTGTATACGGAGGTCTTTTTATGAAGCATTTAAAAAAAATCATTGCATTGTCAATGTCATTGGCTTTATTGTCGTGTACGGGAAATAGTTTTTCGATAATATCCGATATGAATATGCCTGTAAGTGCATATGTTTATGATGATACAGGAAAACTGCACTACGGTGATTTTGATTATATCTTAACGGATAACGGTGATGTCGAAATATCAAGATACATTGGCAGTAATTCAAGTGTTACAATACCTTCAAGAATTGACGGTAAAAAGGTTGTTTCAATAGGCAGAAATGCTTTCAAAGAAGAAAAACATATAAAGTCTGTCATTATCCCGACAACCGTTGAAAGTATCGGAATGGAGGCTTTTGCTTCCTGTGATTCTCTGACGAGTATAAGAATACCCGGAAGTGTTAAGGAAATAGGATATGCGTCTTTTTATAACTGCAGTTTACTGAAAACAGTCACTATCAAAGAAGGTGTTAAATCTATCAATGGCAGTGCTTTTAATCATTGTGACGGACTTACAAAAATCTCCGTTCCCGATTCTGTAAGCTATATCGGTTCTGAGGCTTTTCAAAGCTGCGATAAGCTGGAGGAGGTTACATTAAACGGCAATATCGAAACATGTGCATTTTGCAGCTGTCATTCTCTTAAAAAAGTTACTCTGAAAGACGGCTGTACTTCAATCGGAAATGAAGCTTTCAAGGAATGTTGGGCACTTGCTACTGTAAATTTTTCAGATAACATTGAAAAAATCGGTTACAGCTGTTTTCTGAATTGTGAAAGACTTGATAATGTTGTTCTTCCGAAAAATCTTACTTCATTACAGTCATCAGCCTTCAGAGACTGTACAAGCCTTAAATCCATAACTCTGAATGATAAGATAACAAGTATACCGGCATATTGCTTTTATAATACCCCGATAACAAATATACATCTCCCGAACAGTGTAAGGTCAATAGGAGATGATGCCTTTTATAATACTCCATTGACAAGTATAAATATACCGTCAAATCTTACAAATATCGGTGCAGCGGCTTTTGCAAACTGTCAGGGGATAAAATCGTTCTATCTTCCGGATAAGATAAATTATATAGGAATAGCAGCTTTTTCAAATTGTCAGAATCTTTCATTCGTAAGACTTCCAAAAAATCTTTTCAGGATAAATGACAGTCTTTTTTCAGGCTGTACGAATCTTGCGACAGTACAGACAGGTTCGGGACTTGGTGAAATAGGCTGTTATGCTTTCAAGGACTGCACCTCTCTCAAAAAGCTTGAAACAGGAAAGAATGTTTATGCAATAAATGATATGGCTTTTATGAACTGCAACTGTACACTCTATGGCGAATCAGGTTCCTATGCCGAAAAATTTGCTGTCAGGAGAGCAATACCATTTGTGGCATATCTTGCAAATAAATCGACCGTTGTTGAAGCTGATGTTTTGATGGGGGATATAGTTGTATTCAGATTTGATGCAGGGGGCGGTGCAGGCGGATATAAATATGCCGTTACATACAAAAAATCGGCTGATACAAAATATGCCACTTTGCAGGATTATAAGGATACTACAGGATATGTATTTGAACCGAAGCAGTCAGGTGTGTATGACTTTTATATATCAGTGCGTGATGCAAAGAATACTGTCAGGAAAAAGTATTTTAAGATAACCGTCAATGATCCTATCCAGAATATCTCGACCATTGACAAAACAACAATAAATGTCGGTGATACAGTTAATATAACAGGCAAGGTATCAGGTGGCTGTGGAAATATCCAGTATGCCTTATTGTATGACAACAACGTAGTAAACTATTACAGCTCCAAAAAATCGTTCAATTATAAAATAACTAAATCGGGCAGTCATAAGATAACTGTCAAGGCAAGGGACAGCAGAGGCATGGTTTCGGTAAAAACATTTGATATTAATGTAAAATATGTACCGCCTCAGAATATGTCGGAAATTTCTGCAACAACCGTAAGATACGGTGAAACAGTCACATTTGACCTGAAAAACCAGGGAGGAAATTCCCCATATTATTACCTGATAAAATACAGAAAAAAGGGCGACAGTGAATGGACGACCTTCCAGGATTACAGTACCCGTAAGCCAAGTACCTTCAAGCCTTCAAGAATAGGCGATTACGAGATAATTATAAAGCTCAAGGATGCCAACGGCAATATTTCAAGAAAGAGTTTTGACCTTACAGTCACAATATAAAAAAGGTGGTTTACTATGGAAGAAAAAATAACAGATACAGTTCAGGAAAATTATCTCGGTGAAAATACAGCTTCAGGTGTTGATTCAAAGGAAAATACTGATTCCGGAGAAATCGTTGATTCGGATAATGAACTTGTCAAATCGATGAATGTTATACAGGATATGATAACAGACAAAAAATATGAATTGAAAAATCTTAAATCTGATTTGGAAGACATTAAAATGCAAATCAGAAAAAAGAACACGGAAATATATGAACTTGAAAAAAAATTCGATGAACTGAAGGTAAGATATACAAACAAAAATATCGGCGTTACTGAAACAAAAAATGAGGATAAGAAAATAGTATTTTCAACAAATCTGAATTGCTTCAAATATAAGAATGTATTTTTGTCAATTAATAAAGTAACTATAACGAGATATTTCGGTATAGACGAAAATATTATAGTTCCCGAAAAATTAGACAAAAAATTGGTTGTAGGAATAAGTGAAAAAGCGTTTGCAAATCTTAAAACTCTCAAAAATGTTGTTATAGGCGATAATATCACGGAAATAGAACAGTATGCCTTTGTTGAATGCACAGGTTTAAGAACGGTACATATTCCGAACAGCGTCATAGCAATAAATGAGGGTACTTTTATGGACTGCCGCAGTCTTACATATATCAATATCCCTGAAAGTGTTCAGTTTATCGGCAAGTCTGCTTTCAGCGGATGTACAAATCTGAGGGAAGTGGTTATTCCGAGAAGCATTACCGCAATCGAAAACCACATTTTTGCAGGCTGCTGTAATCTTGAAAAAATCACTCTTTCAGAGCGTGTAAGATTTATAGAAGACAACGCTTTTTCAGATTGCAGTAAACTGACGATATACTGCAAGGATAACGGATATATTCCAAGATACGCCAAAAACAGAAAAATCAATTTTGAAATAATATGAAATAAAGCGGAGAATTTCATTTCAGGGATATCTCCGCTTTTTTATGCAGATTTACCGTTTTTTTATCCAAAAACTATTTTGGACTTGATATTTTAGCAAATTTATACTATAATATCATGGAGAAATTTTTTTCGGAATACAAAGGGAGGACAAAAAATGACTGTTGGATCAATATCGGAAATTGTTTCAAAAGCCCGTGAGGAAATAGGTTCTTCAAAGGCATTTGGATATCTTACAAAATTATTTGATGACGGTATTTTTACGGAAATAGGAGCTTTTGCAAAGTCAGATGATACATATGCTGAGGCTGTTGCTGCTCATGGTACTGTCAATGGGGTGGGTGTATATGCCTTTGCCCAGAATACTGACTTTGCAGGCGGTGCAATGTCAAAGGCTCAGGCAGCTAAAATAAAGAAATTATATGACCTTGCACTTAAATCAGGTGAGCCTGTCGTGGCAATTTATGACTCGATAGGAGGAAGACTTTCACAGGGAACAGATTTATTGGGGGCTTACGGTGATATATTGAGATATTCCAATAATCTTTCGGGAGTTGTTCCGCAGATATCAGTGATAGTGGGAAAATGCTTCGGTACACAGGCACTTATTGCAGAATGTGCTGATATAGTCGTTATGACTAAAAATGCACAGCTTTCACTTGAAACAAGCGGTGAAAAGTCATCTGCTGAGGAAAATGCTCAGAAGGGCAATGCACATATCATTGCGGAAAATGCTGATGAGGCTGTTGAAACAGTAAGAAGCCTGATAGAGATACTTCCTTCAAATAATCTTTCAAGTGCGTGTGTTGCCTATGATGAGATAAATGCGGAAGGTGTTCCGACATATGAAACAAAGCCGTCACAGGTGATATTTGATATATCTGACGCTGAAAGTGCCGTTGAGATTCAGGCTGACTATGGTAAGGCTGTCAGAACAGTTCTTGCAACTGTCAACGGTGTTACAGTCGGATTAATTTCGGCTGAGGGTGAGATAGACGGCAAGTCATCTTCAAAAGCTGCAAGATTTGTACGTTTCTGTGATGCGTTCAGTATTCCAGTGGTCACACTGATAGATGCAGAGAAATTCTGCTGTATAAAATCTGCTGCAAAGCTGACATCGGCTTATGCAGAGGCTACAACGGCTAAAATTACTTTTATCACGGGAAATGCCTTTGGCTCGTTATATATAGCACTTGCAGGAACAGGTGCAGCCGCTGATATGACCTTTGCGTGGACAAATGCAAGCGTATCTGCACTTACCCCCGAAGCTGAAGCTGTAATAATGCTCGGAGATGACTTCGGCGGTAAGCTCAAGAATACCTCTGATCCCAAGGCTGAAAGAGAGAGAGTTATCGAAGAATATAAAAATGAAAATCTTACAGCCTTCAGGGCAGCCGAAAACGGTTATGTCGAGGATGTCATTGAGCCTGAAAATACAAGGGATAAGCTGATAGCTGCTCTTGATATGCTCGGAAACAAGCGTGTAACAACTTTGCCAAAAAAGCATAATAATATTTATATATAATAAATCGAAAGGAAAGTATTTGCTATGAAAAACTTGAAGATAACCGTGAATGGAACAGTCTATAATGTACAGGTAGAAGAAGCTGACGGCTCTGAAATTCAGTCAATGCCTGCTCCGAAAGCTGCTGCACCGAAATCTGCACCTGCACCGAAGGCTGCAACTTCTGCTGCATCGGGTGAACCTGTAAAATCACCTATGCCGGGTACTATCATAAATGTTCTTGTAAAGCCCGGTCAGGCTGTCAAAAAAGGCGATGTTCTTGTAATTCTTGAAGCTATGAAAATGGAGAATGAGATAAAAGCGGCAAAGGATGCTACTGTTGCATCAGTTGCAGTAAATAAAGGCGAATCCGTTGATACAGGTACAGTTCTTGTAACACTCAACTGAAAGGAGTCTTTATAAATGGCAAAAAAGATACAAATTACCGAAACAGTCCTCCGTGATGCCCACCAGTCGCTCATTGCAACGAGAATGACTATTGAAGATATGCTTCCGATACTTCCTGCACTTGACGAGATAGGCTTCTATTCATTGGAATGTTGGGGCGGTGCTACCTTCGATTCATGTATAAGATTCTTGAACGAGGATCCTTGGGAAAGACTGAGAACTATCCGTAAGAATTGTCCGAAGACAAAGCTGCAAATGCTTTTCCGTGGACAGAATATGCTCGGATACCGTCACTATGCAGATGATGTACTTGAATATTTTGTACAGCGTTCAGTGGCAAACGGTATTGACGTTATAAGAATATTTGATGCTCTCAATGATATAAAGAATTTGCAGACAGCTATAAATGCAGCAAAGGCGGCTAAAAAAGAAAATCCGAATGTTGAGGCACAGGTTGCAATGAGCTATACAACAGGACCTGTTTTCACAACACAGTATTATGTTGACTATGCAAAGAGAATTGAAGAAGCAGGAGCAGACTCTATCTGTATCAAAGACATGGCAGCTTTGCTGACTCCATATTACACTGAAGAACTTGTAAAAGCTATCAAGGGTGCAGTCAAGATTCCTGTACAGATACATACACATTATACATCGGGACTTGCTTCAATGTGTCTTCTCAAGGGTATCGAGGCAGGTGCAGACAGAATAGATACAGCCATGTCACCGCTTGCAAACGGTACATCTCATGCACCGACAGAATCAATGGTAGCAGCATTGCAGGGAACGGAATATGACACAGGCATAGACCTTGTGAAACTTTCCGAGATAAGAGAATATTTTATGAAACTCCGTGAGAAGTATATAAAAAGCGGTCTTCTCGATCCGAAAATGCTTGCCACAGATGCAAAGGCACTTATATATCAGGTACCAGGCGGTATGCTGTCGAATCTCCTTAAACAGCTTAAAGATGCAGGTAAGAGCGATAAACTGACGGAGGTTCTTGAGGAAGTTCCGAGAGTCCGTAAGGATTCGGGTTATCCTCCGCTTGTAACGCCTACTTCGCAGATAGTAGGAACACAGGCTGTATTCAATGTGATTCTGGGAGAGCGTTATAAGATGTGCAACGGACAGTTCAAGGACCTCGTTGCAGGAAAATATGGTACGACACCTGTACCGATAGACCCCGAATTCAGAAAGAAGATAATAGGCGATCAGAAGCCTGTTGAATGTCGTCCGGCTGATTTGCTTGAACCTGAATTGGAAAAACTCCGTGCGGAGATACCTCAGTGGATAGAACAGGAAGAAGATGTACTTACTTATGCACAGTTCCCGGAAGTCGCACCGAAATTCTTCAAGGCAAGACGCGACAAAAAAGTGGGTATAAATCCCGATGCGGATATCAAAAACAAAGTACATCCTGTATGATGATAATTATAGTAAACGTCAATGAAAATGTCCTTTTGTCATTCTGAGGAACGAAATGACGAAGAATCTTTCAAAGATTCCTCGCTTTGCTCGGAATGACATAGAGCAATTTATTTTGTCGTTTACTATATATTTAAATGTGAATAATAAAAAAAGCAGGTTTGTTATAAAATAACAGACCTGTTTTTTGTGGTATCAAATGTTTTTGAGATATTCTCTGCCTTTTTCTGTAATTTCCGTAGCCGTAAATTCAAGTAATTCACTGCATCCGAAACGGGAATTTGCTTTGACATAGCCGTTTCTTCTAAGAAGTTCAAGAGCCTTGCCGATGTCACTGACGGAATATTTTTTGCATTTTGATATCACGTCATTGAATGTAACATATTTTTGTTTTTGAAGACTTTCGTCAAGGCAGGTCAG
Organism: uncultured Ruminococcus sp.; assembly: GCA_902800065.1. Classification (GTDB taxonomy): domain Bacteria; phylum Bacillota; class Clostridia; order Oscillospirales; family Acutalibacteraceae; genus UBA1213. Next base: position 14,871 of record CADCDE010000010.1, on the reverse strand, counting down.
AATATTTTTTACACAATTATCCTGCAGTTGCATAAACATCACCTCTATGGTATTATTTAAAAAAGATATAGTAAACGACAAAATAAATTGTTCTATGTCATTCCGAGCAAAGCGAGGAATCTTTGAAAGATTCTTCGTCACTTCGTTCCTCAGAATGACAAAAGGAAATTTTCATTAACGTTTAATATAATATGAAACGGAGTGTAAAATTATATGGAAATAATAAGAAAAAAGATAGTATTTTACGGCTGGGTGCAAGGAGTAGGATTTCGATACCGTGCTTATCATGCGGCTAATGCTGTTGGTGTGACAGGCTGGGTAAGGAATAACTATGATGATACCGTCACAATGGAGATACAGGGAACAGAGTCACAGATAGACCAAGTTATATTGGCAATAGAGAGAGGAACGTATATAAAAATCGAGAATATGGACTCCAAAACGATTCCGTTGAAGCCTGATGAAAGAAACTTCAGCATAAATTGAGTATAGCATATTTTACTGCTTATTTCAATAAATTTTATTTTAAAATTGACTTGATGTGATAAGATGTGATATAATTAACTGTATTATTTTGGTTGGGGGATATTGGAATGATATATAATAATATTTTGGAAGCAATGGGGCATACACCCATGATAAGACTGAATAAAATGGTGAAGCCTGACAGTGCGGATATACTCGTGAAATTCGAGGGACTGAATGTAGGCGGTTCGATAAAAACGAGAACAGCTTATAATATGATAGTCAACGCTGAAAAGGAGGGCAAAATAAAGCCTGATACAATAATAGTCGAGCCGACAAGCGGTAATCAGGGAATAGGACTTGCATTGGTGGGTGCTGTCAGGGGATATAAGACAGTAATAATAATGCCAGATTCAGTGAGCGAGGAAAGAAGAAAGTTAGTTGAGCATTACGGGGCAAAAGTCGTTCTGATACACGATGGCGGAGATATAGGAAAATGTATACAGAAATGTCTTGATACAGCGTTGGAGATGGCTGAGAATGATCCGAATGTATTTGTGCCTCAGCAGTTTGAGAATGAGAACAATACTAATGCACACAAATATTATACGGCATTGGAGATACTTGAGCAGACCGCCTGCAAAATAGATGGATTTTGTTCGGGCATAGGTACAGGTGGAACTATCACAGGAATAGGTGAAACGCTTAAAAAGCAGTATCCTGATATGGAGATATGGGCGGTTGAACCCGAACACGCTGCGATTCTTGCGGGCGGTACAGTCGGAACACATCTTCAGATGGGCATAGGTGACGGTATAATCCCGACTATTCTCAACAGAAATATATATGACCATATCCATATAGTGACAGATGAAGATGCTATAAAAACAGCTAAACAGCTTGCAGAACTCGAAGGTATAATGTGCGGTATATCAAGTGGAACTAATGTAGCGGCAGCCATAAAATTAGCAGAGAAATTGGGCAAGGGAAAGACAGTTGTAACGATACTTCCCGATACAGCCGAAAGATATTTTTCGACACCGTTGTTTGAATCTATAAATGAGCAAATCTAAAAAATACACAAACAATTTGTCATTCCGAGAATATTGTCATTCCGAGCGTAGCGAGGAATCTTAGAAAAGAAGACCCTTCACTTCGTTCAGGGTGACAAAATCACGAATAATTTATAGTTTGAATAAAAGAAAACAGCCAAAGGCAATTTTTATGAATTGCTTTTGGCTGAAATTTTTTTACTGTAAATCAGTTTTCAAGGTCATCATTTTCTTTAAAGCGTTTTTTGCCCAAGATGATTATAGTTACAGAAGTGCATAAAGATATCAAAAATAAGAAAACAACAAGGTTGGTATTTGCAGTATCGCCTGTGAGAACGGTGGTCTTGTCTGAATCAGGCGGGAGAACTGAAGTCTGACTGTTCACAGATGATTCCGTGACAGGAGATGAACTTTCGCTGTTTGAGCTTTCATCATTTGAACTTTCATCATCTGAACTTTCATCATCGGAAAATTCCTCGTCCAATACGATTTTATCTTTGAATTTGATAGAATCAGCTTTGAAATCGTTTTCATCTGCAATGGCACTGACAGAATAATTAAACTTACCGTCAGTATTTTCTGTTACGAAAAGAGTAATGTTATAAACAGACATATCATGCTGTATGGTATATGTTATATTATCCTGAGTTATTATCTCATCATCTGTATAAGATTCAAATATTTTATATCTGAAAGTGCCTGATTTGGATATATCAAGCGTGAAAACTCCCATATTGTCGTGCAGAACGGATATATTATCCTCATTTGGCACGGGAGAATTGTTATTCAAGGGCTCAATGGCAATATTATAGGTATAATCATCAAATTCGGGCATATAAACGCATTTTACAGGTATTTCGGCGGTTATCTGATTATATGAGTCAGCAGTCACACATTCATTGAAAAAAACAAAAAAGGAGAGTGTGCAAATGCCAACCAGACGGAGCAGTTTCCGCAAAGCCTTCATAATACAAGCCCTCCCTTCATTTATTCATTATTTATATAGCAGAAAACAACTATTCTTGAAACAGCATCTCCTTCGGCACAGGTTGAAAGACATAAAATTTTTTTGTTTTCATCAACATTGATGTGAGTTTTTTGATAAATGAACTCTCTTATATCACCCTTGCCCGGCTCGAAGACGGCATCATCCTTGGCACTTGCACGGAAAGAGGCAAAAGCTGTAAGTTGGTAGATAATATCAGCATTTTTGCCTATCATGAGAATGCCGTGCGAATGCTTTGAAAGGAAGTCGCTGTCAAGGAAATTATCCAAAGCACCGAACATTCTTCCGTATTCCATGTGATGACCATATACAAGAGAGTATTGGTCGGAAAAGTCTGATGTATTTCTGCTGTCAAGAAATATACTGCCTGCAAGGGAGTATCTCCCAAACGGATCAGCATTGAGGTATTTTGTATTGTCAGCCGCCTGCATGATGGGATAATCTATCTCGGTGTCATCAATGGTTATCCATGCGACCATGTCATCAGATATCTGTTCATCTCCCACTGTAACGGCATTGACAGGATTGCCTGGTCTGTATTTGAATAAATTTTTATCTGCGGTGTGTTCAAAGACATACCAGCAGTCATAAACACACCATGCAGATATCAGTAAAATTATCACGAGTACGAAAAGCACAAGCTTTTCATAGATGATATTCAGGTTTTTGAGAAATCTGGTCAATTATCAGTCTTCCTCGTCTTCGTTTTCTCTTTTCTTGTTTCTGATAACAAGGAATACAATACCGCCAAGAACAGCCAAGCCGATTACAACAGGAGCTGCAACGGAAAGGATAACGCCTGTCGGGATAGTACCGCTTCTGTCATTTGTGAAGGCAGCAGTTGTATCATTTTCGATAGAATCATCAGTAATAGTATTGTCTGTGAGAGTAATATCAGTATTGTCAGCTTTTTTGTTATCACCTGTGACTTCTGCACTTGCAACGTAATCTTCGGGCGTTTCTTTTACTTCATAAGATGTTTTATCGGCAAGTCCGAGAATGGTAATTTCCTGACCGTGCTGGAGATAGAAAGTTTCTGTTACAGTTGTTGCTCCGTTGGGAACGGTAATTTTTGCAGGGTTGGTTTTACCTATATAATCACTGTTTGTAGCTGAATTGCTGATAACTGTTGCATTGGCATTTGAGAGGTCAACAGCGTAAACAGTACCTGCAACGGCATTGCTTATTGTAACATCAAATTTGAAGTACTTGTCCTTTGAACCCTGATTACCTGTTACAGCTTTGCTGAAAGTGAGGTCATGAGTTGTGTAAGTATTTGTATAGCTTGTGCTTTTTGTAAGAGTGGTGCTGCCGTCTTTTGAAGGGGCATTGTCATTTTTGCCGCTGTACAATACATAATTGGCGATAAAGAGTTCCTTGCCGTTGGGGGTGGTATAATCGGCTTTTTTATCGTCAGCTATTTTGTTGTAGAAATCAGCATAATCTTCTACATAAACATCAAGAGTTCTGTCAGTAACAGTGTCATTTTCAATACCTTGATTTGAGCCTGTTTCGGTGATGATATAACGATAAATACCGGGTTCGTCAAACTGTACACCGCTGAAATCGAGTACAAGGTTTTTAGCGGCAAATTTTTCATCTGTATCACTTTCTGTTCTGAATACAACAGCTGTATTTGCAGTTTCCGGTGTTTTGGCTGTTTTTTCGGTTGTTGTAAGGTCAGCAGGTGTAAATACGGCATCTTCATCGGCTGTCTTGCTTACAGTGAATACAGCACCTTCTACGCCATTCATAACAGCGAGGCTTGTATCATTGGCATTTGCAATAATCTCTTTTTCAGCTTTTTCAGCGTTGTATTTTGCAATAGCAAAGTTGAAAGCTGCATTTGGGACATTTGCATTTGTATCCATTACAAGATATTTGTCAAAAGAAGTTGTATTTTTGCTTACGGGTTCAGTTGTGCCATCTGATTTTGTTACAGTTGCCTTTGTCAAGCCCTCATTGTAGTTTGTTCCTGCTGCACTTGCTGAAATGCCAAACATGGAAGTCATTACTGCAAGAGAAGCAAGAACTGCCAAAAAGTTTCTTTTCTTCATTTCCAATTCCTCCTAAATTATTTATAAGATATATATTATATGCCACGTCTTCGCATGATGAAAACAACAGCTCCCTGAATATCGGAGAGAGGTATGCCGCCGAAGGTACGGCTGTCCGAGAGGTCGCTTCTGTAATCATTCAGAACAAAAACGCAGTCATCGGGGATAGTGTAGGGAAATTCTATGACATTTCCCGGAATATTTGTAGGATAAACGACATTTTCGGCTATGTTATAGCCGTTGACCTGAACAGTGTCATTTTTGATGTCAACGGTATCACCGCCGAATGCAATTACCCTTGCAAATTTTACATTACCGTCAGCATTGTATGAAACAGGATCGCCCTGTTTTAGTTGGGCGAGTCTGTAAGTAAGACAAAAGTCACCGTCTTTTATCATGGGATAAGCTGAGTTTTCGTGACAGACATTTATCGCCACAATATAACTGAGCGAAATCCACAATACAGCGACAGTTAAAACTATCTTTACAAGCAGTTCAATTAGATAATGCTTAACGGATTTCTTTTTTTTCTTTTTTGGGGGTGTAACGGTTTCGGCAATTTTTTCAGGTTGTATAGATTCACTGTCCACTGTTTACACCTCATTTTTTTCAATGGATAATTAATACAATTATATATTATATTATTCGCATCAGGAAAATATTACTATTAAAATAACATTTTTGTAACATTTAATAATATTTTCTTGTGGAATTAGATTATAACACTTTGTGATTGAAAAAACAAGACACAAATAATTCCTGAATATAGAAAAATCCTTTTCAGTAAGATCGTTATTTATGCAAATTGACCACCGGTTACCGATAATTGGTAATGATTTGTGCATTTTTATGAAATTCAATTTATTAAACTATTTTTTAATAGACATTTTTATCTCTGAAGTTATGTATTTGGAAAATATAGGTTAAAATTTTGTTAATATCTTATAATTATAATTGACATTTTTGTGGTATTGTGCTATTGTTATATCATAAAAATATATGTTTGGGGGGGTTTTTTAGAGTGAAAAAAAATTCGGATGTTTCAAAATGTGTCGGTTCATTGTTGGTAATTTTCGCTGTGATAATTTCGATGCTTTCAGTGAATGTTCAGGCGGCTGAAAAAACATTTCCGTCAGGACTGAAAGCTGATGAACTTGGTAAAACTGTTGAGAGTATTGCAAAAGAGACAAGCTGTGTTTCAGCGGCAGTGGCTGTTTTCAGCGGTGATAATGTGTACACGGAATTTTATGGAAATGCAGATAACGAAAATAAAATTGCGGCTGACGAAGATACCGTCTATGAATGGGGCAGCGTTTCAAAAACAATGATATGGGTAAGTGCAATGCAGCTTTATGAACAGGGCAAACTTGACTTGAATGAAGATGTAAGGAAATATTTGCCTCAGGGATTTTTTAAGCATTTAAAATATGATATGCCTATAACAATGCTGGATTTGATGAATCACAAGGGCGGCTGGCAGGAAACTATTTATACAATACAGGTGAAAGATGAAAATGAAATAATGCCTCTCGGTGAAGCATTGCAGTACAGTGAACCGTTGCAGGTATTCAAGCCCGGAACGGTTTCGGCATATTCAAACTGGGGAGCGGCTTTGGCAGGATATGTCATTGAATGTATAACAGGAATGAAATACGGTGATTATGTCCATGAAAATATATTCAAGCCCTTGGGTATGGAGCATACATCAATAATGCCTGACCACAAGGACAATGAATGGGTAAGGACTCAGCGTGAGAAACTTAAATCCTATGCCAAAAATTTTGAAAATTCATCAATAAAATCTCTCGGAACAAATATGACTTTTATAAATCTTTATCCGGCAGGAGCAGCTACGGGTACAATAGGCGATATGAGCATATATGCACAGGCACTCGTTAATGATAATTCACCTCTGTTCAGTAAAAAGGAAACATTTGATGAATTATTTTCGGGGAGCGATTTTTATAACAACGGCAAAAATCCTGCTGTATGTCACGGATTTTTTGTGATGAACCGTGGAATTGATACCATAGAACATTCAGGTGCAACGGATGCGTGTTCCTCTAATCTTGCCATTGACAGAAAATCCAAAACAGGTCTTGTCGTACTTACAAATATGGTAGGTTCGGGTTCATTCTATAATAAGATAACGGAGAGCGTTTTCGGGAAAACTGCCGATAATCCGATATTTGATAAAAAGAAACTTTCGGAATCGGCTGATTTGTCAGGGATGTATTCAATAAGCAGAGGATTTTTCGGCGGACAGCAGAAAATATTTTCAATGGATAATATCCTCCCAATCAGTAAAATTTCCGAAAGTGAATATACTATCGGGAGGCAGATTTCGATAAATCAGATAGATGACGGACTTTATAAACTGGAACAGGGCGAAGAATTGTATCTGGTAAGTATTGACAGTGATGAGACTATCGGAAAAATCCTGCATATAGGCGGTGTTGACTATATCGAAAGACCGAATTTCAATACAGAAATGGCAATGGTCATATGTTATGTTATACTTGCTGTTTTGAGTGTTGTATTTCTTTTTGTCGAACTGATCGTTTTGTTAGTAAGAATTTCAAAGAAAATAAGAAAGCATTTTGCAGGTGATATTTTAATTACGCTTGCACAAATAGCAAAGCCTTTGTCTGTATTGACTGCCGCTGTTATGATAGGAATGACTGACTGTCCGAGAATGTACGGATATGTTTTCGGCATAACACAGCTTGTTTTTATGATAATTTATGCTGTAACGGCAGTTATGTCAATAATATTCTTATTTTCTCAGCAGGAAAATAAATTGAGATACATATTGAGCTTATTATCAAATGCGTATGGAGTGGCATTTATATTGACGTTTGAACTGTGGTGGTTCTGGGCATAAAATAAATTTAAAAAAATATTAAAAAACTCTTGACATTATTGAAGATTTGGAATATAATATTAACTCGTGGGAACGAAATATGAGTCCTTCCCACGAGTATTTTCGGGATGTGGCTCAGTTTGGTAGAGCGTTGCGTTCGGGACGCAAAGGTCGCAGGTTCAAATCCTGTCATCCCGACTCTCTCAATAACGGAGTGTAGCTCAGTTTGGTAGAGTGCTTGCTTTGGGAGCAAGATGTCGCAGGTTCGAATCCTGTCACTCCGATTTGAAAAATAATATATATATCTGGGCGTGGCGCAGATTGGTAGCGCGCTACCTTGGGGTGGTAGAGGTCGTCGGTTCAAATCCGGTCGCCCAGACTCGATTTTTTAAGAATATTGTTGTTTCGGCTTCTTGAATGATACCGGACAACAATATTTTACTTTATAAATATAGTAAACGTCACTGAAAATTTCCTTTTGTCATTCTGAGGAACAAAGTGACGAAGAATCTTTCAAAGATTCCTCGCTTTGCTCGGAATGACATAGAGCAATTTATTTTGTCGTTTACTATAAAATTACGGAAGGGAAATGTTAGTATGAAAATTGCAAAAATGCTCGGACAGCGTTTCAAGGAAACTCCTGCCGAATGTAAGATACAGAGCCATATCTTTATGGTAAGAGGCGGATACATGAAAAGAGTCGGTGAGGGTATATATTCACTCCTGCCTCCTGCATTGAGAATTACAAAGAAGATAGAAAATATCATCCGTGAGGAAATGGATAAAATAGGCGGTCAGGAAGTACTTTTACCTGTTGCAATGCCTGCTACTCTCTGGAAAGAATCAGGAAGATTTGAGGCTGTCGGTGCAGAGCTTCTCAGATTTAAAGACCGTGGCGGTATCGACATGGTTCTTGGAATGACTCACGAGGAAGCCGCTGTTCATCTTGCAAGACATACCGCTGAATCATACATGAACTATCCTTTTATGATATATCAGATACAGACGAAGTTCCGTGATGAACCCCGTTCAAGAGGCGGTCTTATCAGAGTAAGAGAGTTTACCATGAAAGACGCATATTCCTTCCATCTTACTCAGGAAGACCTTGAAAAATATTATGCTCAGTGTCATAAGGCTTATGAAAGAATATTTGCCCGTGCAGGAGTACCGGAGGTAATTTCAGTGCAATCCGATTCAGGTATGATGGGCGGACGTGTTGCACATGAATTCATGCTTATTACAGATATAGGCGAGGATAAACTTGTGGTATGCGATTCATGCGATTATCGTTCCAATATGGAAGTAGCTGAATGTATCGTTGAAAATGCCGAAACTGAAATAAAAGAGCTTGAAAGCGTTTATACACCACATTCAAAGACCATAGAAGATTTGTGCGAATATCTTTCGATAGATCCGAAACTTACCTGCAAGGCAGTAATGTATCTCAAAAAGAAAAATTATGAGCCTGTTGTAGTGTTTGTCAGAGGAGATATGGAAGTCAACGAGATAAAAGTACAGAACTATCTCAAGGAGGAGATAATTCCCGATGACGGCAGCACTGAAACAGGTATTGTATACGGCTTTACAGGACCTGTCGGACTTGATATAAAGGGTACGATTCTTATTGACAATTCTCTCAAGGGCATGAATAATATGGTATGCGGAGCAAATAAAGAGAACTACCACTATATCAACGTAAATCTCGAAAGAGATATGAAAAAGCCCTTTGAATACAATGATTTTTCAAAGGCATATCAGGGTTCAATATGCCCCTGCTGCGGTAAAAAGACGATAAATATATGCAGAGGTATCGAAGTAGGCAATATATTCCAGCTTGGCAAGAAATACACCGAAACAATGGAAATGCAGTATATAGACAAAGACGGAGTATTGCAGAATCCTATCATGGGCTGTTACGGAATAGGCGTAGGCAGACTTGCGGCATCAGTTTGTGAAGCCCGCCACGATGAAAACGGTCCTATATGGCCTATGTCAATAGCACCCTGGCAGGTACATATCTGTGCTATCCGCCCTGATAATGAGGAAGTTGCAAGAATATCCAACGAACTTTACGAAGCATTGCAGAACAAGAAAGTTGAAGTTATATTTGATGACAGAAAAGTAAGTGCAGGTGTAATGTTCGCTGACGCTGACTTGTTGGGCGTTCCTGTAAGAGTTATCGTAAGCCCCAAGACAATTTCAAGAGGTGCAGTTGAGGTATCTTTCAGGGATAAGTCATTCAAAACAGATATTAACCTTGAAAATGCAGCTGACGAAATACAGAAAATAGTTGCGGAACAGCTTGCAAAATTCGATATATAAGATAATAAATAAAAGACTGTCGGTGAGATAATTTGTCGGCAGTCTTGATTTTTAGGGAAAGGAAAATTGTATGATAAAGATAATGTTCGTATGTCACGGAAATATATGCAGAAGTCCGATGGCTGAATTTGTTATGAAGGATATAGTAAAAAATGCAGGCATGGAAAAGGAATTTCACATAGAATCGAGTGCAACTTCAAGGGAAGAAATAGGCAATCCGGTCTATCCGCCTGCAAGAAGAATACTTGCCGAACACGGATTAAGCTGTGAAGGAAAATATGCCCGTCAGATGACACTTGAAGATTATAAGAACTATGATTATATAATAGCAATGGACTATAATAATCTGAGGAATATCGACAGGATAATCGGCAGTGACACGGAAAATAAAGTGCATTTGCTTTTGGACTATACAGGCAAGGGTGGAGGCGTAGCTGATCCTTGGTATACACGCAATTTTCAGGCAACATGGGAAGATGTCACAAGAGGATGTCAGGCATTTTTTGAGTATCTGACGGAGAAATAAAAAATATTCAGCGGAGTTTTCAAAAAATTTCGCTGATTTTTTTGTTATGTTATTGACTTTTTGTCACGCATAAATTATAATATAGGTGTGACAAAAAATGGAGGTGAATTTATTGTCGCAAAAAGTAGGCAGACCAAAAGCAGAAAATCCCAAAGATATTAGATACAGTGTAAGGTTAGATGCTGAAACTGAAATCAAACTTCAAAAATATTGTGAAGAACATGGAATAACAAAAGGTGAAGCGATAAGACAGGGAATACATTTGCTTTTGGGTGAAAAAAAATAGTGCAAACCGCCCACAACCAAATGCACGGTTTACACTATACAAACCGACAGAAAAATCTATCTGAAATCTATTTTACATCAGATTGGCTTTTCTGTCAATAAAAATGGAAAGGATTTTTTGATGTATGATTGATATGGAGAAATTTTTCGACATCAACAGCTATTCCGAAAAGAATATGCCGTTTGCGAGTGAATTGTTTGAAAAGCTGAATGAAAGCTATTTTTTACAGAAATCAAACGACGTTAAAAATGTTGAAAGAACAATAACCTTTACAGACGAGGAAAATAAACTTCTTGAAAAAGTGTATGATGAATATATGGAGCAATCCTACATTCAGCACAGAGAGTGGTTTAATATAGGTTTTCGCCTTGGTGCAAGTCTTGTAATGGAAGTTTGCGGAAGATAACAAAACAGCCGGCAGAGTTTTTTGATTCTGTCGGCTGTATTTTTTTAGTGATTATTTAAAGTATTTTACACCGCTTTCAAAGATTTTCTGGTCTTTTTCAAACGGTACGTTGAAGTAGAGATTATCTCCCTTACGCTCTGAATGTCCCATTTTGCCGAGAACACGTCCGTCAGGACTTGTAATGCCCTCGATTGCACATATTGAGCCGTTGGGGTTGTATTCAATGTCGGAAGCCTGTTTTCCGTCTGGTGAAACGTACTGCGTAGCGACCTGACCGTTTGCAATGAGAGCTTTGAGAACGTCATCATTTGCAACAAATCTGCCTTCACCGTGTGAGATAGGCACAGCGAATATATCGCCTGCATTGACTGACGAGAACCAAGGAGATTTCACGGAAGTAACTCTTGTATAAGCCATTCTTGAAATATGTCTGCCGACTGTGTTGAAGGTAAGAGTAGGATCGGTTTCCTTGAGGTCAACTATTTCACCGTAAGGTACAAGACCGAGTTTTATAAGTGCCTGGAAACCGTTGCAGATACCCAACATAAGACCGTCACGGTTTTTGAGGAGATTATTGACAGCCTCTGAAACTCTCGGATTACGGAAGGTTGTTGCAATGAATTTGCCTGAGCCGTCAGGTTCATCACCGCCTGAGAATCCGCCGGGAAGCATTATCATCTGTGATTCGTTGATTAACTTGACCATTTCGGCAATAGTTTCTTCAATGGCATTGGGAGTAAGGTTGCGTACAACGAGTAATTTGGGTTCTGCACCTGCTTTAACGAATGCACGGGCGGTATCAATTTCACAGTTGGTGCCGGGGAATACAGGGATAAATACTTTCGGTTTAGCCGTCTTGATAGCGGGAGATGATGTATTTCTTTCTGTATAGAGAGGTACTTCAACTTGATTCTGAGGACAAGCGGCTTTTGTCGGGAACACGCCCTCTAATTTGCCTGTCCATTCTTCGATAAGCTCATCTATTGAGATAACAGCACCGTTTACAGTAATATTTCCGTCATTGGTAGTTGTACCGAGTTCATAAGATAATACATTGCTGTCAAGTTCTGCACCGTCAGCTAATTCAACTACAAGTGAACCGCTCAACGGAGCGAAAAGTTCATCATTAGTAAGATTTTTGGCAAATTTAAAGCCTATCTTGTTACCGAATGACATTTTAGCGACAGTTGCGGCTGTACCGCCCTCTTTTACAACGGAAGCAGCTAATACTTTACCGTCATTCATAAGTGCATAAACGGCATTGTACATGGCTTTAAGTTTATCCCAATCAGGGAGAAGTGAATTTTTATCTTCGGGAACGGGGATATATATAACTTTTGAATTTACTTTTTTAAATTCAGCGGAAATTGTTTTGGAAGCCTTTGTCATAGCGACTGCAAAACTTACGAGAGTAGGCGGAACGTCCAAATCTTCAAATGAACCTGACATACTGTCTTTGCCACCGATTGAGGGAAGTCCCATTTTAATTTGTGCAACGAGAGAGCCGAGCAATGCAGCAGCAGGCTTGCCCCAGCGTGACGGAACATCATGGAGGCGTTCAAAATATTCTTGGAAGGTCAGTCTTGCTGTCATGGGATTTGCACCGATAGCAAGGAGTTTTGAAAGTGATTCCGTTACGGCATAAGCTGCACCATGGAAAGGACTCCATCTTGAAATACCGGGGATATATCCGTATGACATAGCCGTTGCATCATCAGTTTCACCTTCAAGGAGAGGTATTTTAGCCGCCATGGCATCTTCGGGCGTAAGCTGTGTTACTCCGCCGAATGGCATTAATACAGTAGCTGCACCGATACTTGAATCGAATCTTTCACACAAGCCCTTCTGAGAGCATACTTCAAGTCTTGACATATTTTTCTTGAAAGCTGCTTTTGTATCGAGATTAGCGAGAGTTTCGGGAGCGTGATTTCTGTAACTCTTATCGGGGTCGGGAGCAGTTATATAAGCCTGTGCAGTTTGTGTAACACCGTTTGTATTAAGGAATGCACGGCTCAGGTCAACAATAGTTTTACCACGCCATTTCATAGTAAGACGGGGATTTTCAGTAACGACTGCAACAGCAGTCGCTTCAAGATTTTCCTTGTCAGCTTCGGCAATGAATTTTTCAACATCATTCTTATCGAGTACAACAGCCATTCTTTCCTGTGACTCAGAGATGGCGAGTTCTGTACCGTCAAGACCGTCATATTTTTTGGTAACTTTATCAAGGTCAACTGTCAGACCGTCAGCCAATTCACCGATAGCAACGCATACACCGCCTGCACCGAAGTCATTGCATCTTTTTATCATTGTAGAAACAGTACTGTTTCTGAAAAGTCTTTGAATTTTTCTTTCAGTGGGGGGATTACCCTTTTGAACCTCTGCACCGCAGGTTTCGATAGAATCCATTGTATGAGCCTTTGAAGAACCTGTTGCACCGCCGCAGCCGTCACGACCTGTACGACCGCCCAAAAGGACTATAATATCATCAGGCGAGGGGACATCACGAATAACATTTGATTTGGGTGAAGCACCGATAACAGCACCTATTTCAAGACGTTTAGCGACATAGCCTTTGTCATAGAGTTCTGTTACCTGACCTGTTGCAAGACCGATTTGGTTTCCGTAAGAACTGTAGCCTGCAGCAGCACCTGTTGTAATTTTGCGTGAAGGGAGTTTTCCCGCCATAGTGTCCTCAAATGCAACTGTGGGGTCGCCCGAACCTGTAACACGCATAGCCTGATAAACATAGGCACGACCTGAAAGCGGATCACGGATAGCACCGCCGAGACAGGTAGCTGCACCGCCGAATGGTTCAATTTCAGTCGGATGATTGTGAGTTTCATTTTTGAACTGTACGAGCCATTGTTCAGTTTTGCCGTCAATGGTAACAGGTACTTCTATCGAGCAGGCATTTATTTCATCACTCTGGTCAAGGTCGGGTATAAGTCCACGTTTTTTGAGTAATTTCATTCCCACGAGAGCCATATCCATGAGAGAAACATCTCTTGTTGTATTTTCACCGTAAATTTCGTTGCGGCTTTCGTAATATAATTTAAGGGCATTTTCGATAGTTTCTGAGAGAATGCCTTTTTCTATTTCGATTTTTTCAAGACGTGTAAGGAAGGTGGTATGACGGCAGTGGTCAGACCAATATGTGTCTATTACACGGAGTTCCGTAACAGTCGGATCACGGTGTTCATCATCACGGAAATAGTCACGGCAGAATTTGAGGTCTGAAAGTGTCATGGCAAATCCCATTGAATTGAAATAAGCCTGCATTTCGTCATCATTCCACTTTGTGAAGCCCTCAACAACGGCTACATCATCGGGAACGGCTGATTTCAAGTCGAGTGAATCGGGTTTTTCAAGAGAAGCAAGACGGGATTCAACGGGGTTAATGAGATAATGCTGAACCTTTTTGAAATCGTCATCTGAGATATTTCCTTTGAGAGCGATAAGTTTAGCAGTAATTACCTGAGGACGTTCACCCTGAGTGAGAAGCTGAACACACTGAGCAGCGGAGTCTGCACGCTGGTCATACTGTCCGGGGAGATATTCCATAGCAAAGATTTTGAAATTATTATCTTCGGGGAGCACCTCGTCATAAACTATGTCAGCGTTGGTTTCGCTCAGGATAGTATTCTTGGCTTTTTCAAAGTTTTCACCGTCAAGACCGCTTATGTCATAACGGTTTATTATTCTTACCTGTTCAAGAGCGTTGAGACCGAGATTATTGCTGAGGTCAGCAAGGAGATTCTGAGCCTCGACATCAAATCCGACACGCTTTTCAACAAAAATTCTTTTAACAGCAGTCATTTTTATTCCACCATTCTAAAATAATATTCTACAAGATGATTTTAACATAAAGATATGTACTTTTCAAGG
>CADCDE010000009.1 GCA_902800065.1 uncultured Ruminococcus sp. | reverse complement strand
GTTCGATGTAACTTAAAAATATTCTAACAATGATGAAATTAAGTATGTCATTCCGAACGCAGTGAGGAATCTTGATAAGATTCTTCGTCGCTGACGCTCTTCAGAATGACAGTATAATAACTTTTTGTTTTCATCGAACTCACGTTAAAAAAATCGGCAGTGAGAAGATAATTTCTTCCCACTGCCTTATTATTTGCCTGATTATTTAACAGTCACATAAAAATATTTCTTTTCGATAGTGCCTGTTTCATCTTTTATTTTTATACATATCTGATATTCACCAGTTCTTGCGGGCTTTATCTTTATGTTTGCATTATCGGTATATCCCTGCTTTACTGTCCATTTTTTGTCTACACTGTTCTTATACAATACGCCATATTCATAATTTCCGATACCGCCTGTTGCAACACCGCTTACAGTTACTGTATTGCCTTTTTTGATAGATGTTGCAGATATAGTCGATTTATTCTGGAGCTTTGCATTTACTTTGACTGTGAAATACTTTTTAACGATAGTACCCTTGCTGTCCTTTACCTTTACGCATACATCATAGTCTGTTGCCTTGAATGGCTTTATTTCTACATATGTATTGTTGGAATAATTCTGCTTCACAGTCCATTTTGTATCAGCCTTTTTCTTGTAAAGCACTGCATATGTATAGTCTCCCTGTCCGAGAACTGCACTTGCTTCAACGTTGAATTTACCGCCTATTATCATTTCATTTGTCGATATTGCCGATACGTTTGTATAGCCTGTGAAGAACGGTATATTGTTTGCGGCAGCATATTTTTCGGCATAGCTGCCCTTTGAACCGCCTATCGACATATTGTCACAGCTGGTAAATGCCCCATCACCAATACTTTTAACACTTGAAGGGATAGTTATACCTTTAAGACTTACACAAGCAAAAAATGCATTTTCGGGTATACTTGTCATTTTATTGGAAATACGTACACTTTCAAGACAGAAACAGTATGTAAATGCACCCTTGCCTATGCTTTCAACACTGTCGGGAAGAACGATGCTTTCAAGATAACCATTGCCGAAGAAAGCCTGTTCTCCGATATACTTAACTGTCTTGGGTATCGTTATATGTTTCAAAGAACGATTATCTGCAAATGCTGATTCTCCTATTGAAACAAGACCATAAGGCAGGTCTATTTCTTCAAGTTTATAACAGCTATTGAATGTACTTCTGGTTATCTCTTTTACATTTTTGGACATCTTTACTTTTTTCAGATTTTGACAGTCTGAAAACGCAAATTCACCGATAGTTTTTACAGTATCGGGTATAGTTACTTCTTCCAAAGATAAACAGCCTGAAAAAGCTGAACCACCTATTTCTGTTACGGGCTTGCCCTCTATTGTACTCGGAATAGTATAGTTTTTGGCATAGCCATTATATTTGTTAAATGATACTGTACCGTCTTTACTCACAAAATATGATATTTCTTCCGGAATTTCAGTCGTTATTTCATAAGAAACAGGGAGATACCATACAGGCTCATCACCATATTGTGCATCGGATTCAGGATTCTCAAGTGCGGCCGGATCTACGCTTCTTGTATCAAAGCGAACTATGAATGAAAGCGGCTGTCCGACAACAGCTTCTTTTACGGGAACACATGACTGACTGTTCCATGTGCGGTCATAAATAGGCTCATAGCTGCCCCAACTGTCTGTCCAATCCTCATCAAGACGAACCTTGAACTGTAAATACTGTTCTCCTGTAAACACATCATCTACATACCAGTTTATAAACATATCCTCGGTAACCTCGGGAATCTGAACCAAACCCTCGTAAATACCGTCATTGTCTTTGTCCATAAGCTGAATATCATCAGTCCAGCCATTAAAGCTGCCGACAACACCTATAAAATGGTTTTTAATATCGGAAGCACTATTGACCATATCTGCTGCCGAAACGCTCAACATTGATGACGAAGCAACACTTGCCAGAAGCATTGATGCGAATATTGCCTTGCTGACCTTCTTAAAACTTCTCATTTCAAATAATCCTCCACATCACAAATTATTTTCTTCTATTATACATTACACGAACACAATTTTCAATATTTTATGAAAAACTATTTAGTAACGGTCACAGTAAAATATTTCTTCGATATACTGCTGTCCCAGTCCATGACCTTTATGCAGACATCATAATCTGTTGCCGCATACGGTCTTATGATAATTTCGGAATTTTCTTTATAGCCCTGTCTTACAGTCCATTTTGTTTCGGATTTTTTCTTGTAAAGAACGGCATAATCATAGCTTCCCCTGCCGCCTGTTGCAGAACCGCTGACAGTAACTGTATCACCTTTTTTGATAGTCGTTGCGGAAATAGTCGAAGTATTTTTCAGTTTCGGATAAACCGTGAGGGTAAAGAATTTTTTTGCTATATTGCCTTTGCTGTCCTTTACTTTTACACAAACATCATATTCCGTGACTTTTGCGGGCTTGAAATAAATATATTCATCATCGCTGTAACCACGGGCTACTGTCCATTTCTTGTCTGTTTTTTTCTTGTACAGTGCAGCGTATGTATATTCATGCGTACTGCCGTAGCCCCTTGCATAAACCGTAGCCCAGTCACCGATAACAACTGAACTGTCCACATCTGAACGATTTTCAAGAGGGATATTATTATAATTTGTCCTTTCACCAAAAATAGAGTATGATGTTTTCTGATATGACGAACCGTCAAAATTTCTGTGTATCACAACAACGTCTATATAATAATCATAAATATACTTTGCCGATTGTGTATAGCACAATAAAGCGAAGTCTGTACCGCTTGAATCGACTCTTTTTCCGAGATATGCAATAGGCTCACAGCTTGTTACATTCATACTTGGCAATGCAGCTTCAAAAGCTGAGGACACATCATATGGCAATTCGTCAAGTCCTGTACTTATGGAAATATACATTCCACCGATAGGACGACTGTCCGAAAAACCTCTCTTGTAGTCATATTCATAATCCTCTATATTGAAGTCCTCTATACTGCTTATCATTGCAGTGCTGTTTGAAGTCCAGCCGTTGTAATTATAGTCATAGACAGTAACATTTTTGAGAGAAACAGTACCATCATCAGCAATATTCTTGCATATGAACTGATAATTATAACCTGCTACTACCTGACTGCCGTATTTTACAACGGGAACAAGTTTTCCGCCTTTATATCTTGAAGCTGCCGATTCAAAGGCTTTGTTGACGGGGTAAGGCAAAAAATCCTCATCTCCCGTTTCAACATCAACATTCCATGCAGCACTTACTGAAACTTCAGCCGATACAGGCAAATATGCAAATGAAGCAGCAGGAACAGTTACCGCTACTGCAACCATCAATGCAAATACTTTTCTCAGAAATTTACTTGTAATCACACAAATCCCTCCAAATACAAAACTATTTTATCAGATTATACAACACAGATTCATTTATGTAAATGCACTTTTAAGAATTTTGAAAAAATTTTTTGAAAATTCAGACCTTTTTACAGGAAACATTCGTTTATAATAGTGAAAGCTGAAAGTTCGGCGTTCAGAAAAAAATTAAAAAGCTTTTTAAAAAATTTCTTTGAAAATTCAGACCTTTTTGCAAAAAACTTTCGTTTATATAAGTGAAAGCTGAAATTTCAACATTCAAATATCGGAAGGAATGAGCAATATGAATGAAATCCAAATCGTTGACAAGCTGAAAAAACATGATGAAAGTGCATTAGTTGAAATAATAGACAGATTTACACCTCTTGTTTCGGCAATTATCTACAATGTCTCAAAAGGAAGTCTCAGTTCTTCCGATATCGAGGAAGCTGCCGCTGACACCTTCTTCACTCTCTGGAACAATGCCGAAAAGGTACAGCCTGAAAGTCTGAAAGGTTACATATCATCAATAGCCAAGACAAAGGCTCTTGACAAAATGCGTACCGTAAAGGCTCCTGAGATAATAGATATTGAAGATGTCACGCTCGCCGATGAATACATGATAGAGGACAATATCGACAGACAGGTCTTACATAACGACTTATGCGAGGCTCTCAATCAATTCGGTGAACCTGACAAGGAAATTCTCGTAAGATACTATTACTACTATCAGACAGCAAATAAAATTGCTGAAGTGATGGGACTCAAGCTCGAAGCTGTCAAGTCAAAGATAAAACGTGCAAGAACAAAATTAAAGGCTTTTTTAACTGAAAGGGGTTATTGATTATGGAAAAGACAAAAAATATTTTCAACTATATGCTTACAGATCCTGAAAACATAGACGAAAAGACAATTTATGAGGAAACAGGTGTAAATACTGATAACGTAAAGGCACTCGTTATGGACAAGATACACGAGAACAAAACAACTTCTTTAAAGAAAAATCACAAAAAAAGATGGACAATATCGCTCATAGCAGCCGCTGCAGCCGTTGCAGTTGTAGGAACAACAGCCGCTGCAACAGGCAGCTTCAATTCAACCTTCGGTCAGTGGTTTGCAGGTGATATGGAGGGCGGTATGTATGCAGGCGGAAATGTTCAGTTTGAGAGTGAAAAACTCAACTGTAACTTCAAGGGCATTGCAGGAGATAAAAGTGAAGTTTACGCAGTTATGAGCCTCACAAAGAAAGACGGTTCAAAATTTGTTGAAAATAACGATGAATACTTTGCTCTCGGTTCAAGTTACACTGAAAATATCGACTGCACTATCTCACTTCAAGACCAAATTGCTGATAAAATGTGGTATTTCGGTCAGGAAATGAGAGGCGGAAGCGTTTACTATCAGCTTGCCGATGAAAATACAATGGATGTAATAATAAATTACGGTTCACAGTTCAATATAATCGGTCAGACTCTCACTGTAAACAGCACCAATGACCTTGGTATCGCCCACGTTGATGAAATAGCCCTCACAGCAGATGAAGTAAAGGCATACTGGAACAAATTGGAAAAATTATACGAAGAAACTTCCGAGATACACGAAACCACACCGGAAGAAGATATTTTCTATCAGACAGGCATCAAATATGACGGCAAACTCAATGAAAATCAGATACTCACATGGACACCAAACGGTGACTGGGCAGTCGTTACAATAACTCCTATTGAGATGAAATACGACCTTTCAGTAAAACTCAATTACAGGGATACCACAAAAAATCTTCCTGTTGTAGACGGTCTCACTGTCAATATCGGAAATAAAGATATACCTGTTGAAAAAATCGAAGCACAGCCCCTTGAACTGAACATACAGTTAAGCAAAGATGTAAGCGTTGAAACATCAAGCTACGGCATTTTAAACGATGTTAAAGTCACACTGAACGACGGAAAAACCTATACTTCACAAGTCACATACCACAAACCCAGCGAAAACAGCAGTCTTCCTTTGACACTTAACGCAGAGTTCCTTGAGGTTTCCGACAAATCCGTAAAAAAAGTCGTTATCAATCCTGAAAATATCGTAAAAATAACCTTCAACGACAATGTGATTTACAGCAAATAATAAAAAATCATAGTGAGTTTGTGAAACGGTCATTACCCCGACTGTTTCACAAACTTGCTTTAATATATATTTTTCTTAACCGTCTGATTTCACCTCAGACGGACTTTTTTTTCAACAATTTTGTAAATGCGTTGAAAAATGTTTGCAAAACATTTCTCTTTATATTATAATTATTGTGGATAAGTATTCTTATCAGATATTGCATATTTCTGATATTCAACTGTTGAAAACTACTTCAAAAAAGCAGTTTTTTATACAGTTTAAAAGCATTTGGTTATTTTTTCTCAGTTTTATTTGTGTTTTATAACTTGAAATCTATCTGTTTTTTCAACTTTTTATAAACTTTGCGAAACATTTGTTAAAAATATTTTTTCAAAATTTATCTTTATAAAAGTCAAAAATAGTTTGAAAAATAGTTTGTTTTGTGTTATAATGAAATATGTATAAGTGTCTGTATATGAACTTGGGGGTTCTTTCATGCTGTACGGCACTTTGATTTAAAATTATTATTTAGGGGGAGATTATATGGATTCTTTCAAAGAGGCCTGGAGTATCATCTGTGAATACTGCCGCAAGAATCTTACAGAGGTCGCTTACAAGACTTGGATAAGCAAAATCGAGCCTGTAAAACTCGATTTCTCTGAGGGAAAAGCTATACTGATGGTTCCGGCAGACTTTCACCGCCAGACTCTTATCCGTGGTTATATGCAGCTTCTAAACGATGCTTTTGCAAATGTTTTCGGTGAAGGCATACAGATATGCTTTACCGTTCCCGAAGAGGTAACGACCACTGAAACGGAAGTCAATGATATTTCTATCAACTCTGACTATGAATTTACCTTCAGCTCATTCATAGTCGGTTCATCAAACAAATTCGCTCACGCCGCTTCACTGGCTGTTGCGGCAAATCCCGGAGGCTCCTACAATCCGCTGTTCATATACGGAAATTCCGGTCTCGGAAAAACACATCTTCTTTACGCTATCCGAAATGAAATACACAAGAGCAATCCCGACAAAGTAATTCTCTATGTAAAAGGCGATGACTTTACCAACGAGCTTATCGAGGCTATCAGACTCAATTCCGCAAGCGAATTCCGTCAGAAATACAGAAAATCAGATGTTCTGCTTGTAGATGATATCCAGTTCATCGGCGGCAAGGAATCAACTCAGGAGGAATTTTTCCATACCTTTAACAGCCTTTATGAAGCCAAAAGTCAAATAGTACTTACATCCGACCGTCCTCCGAAAGAGATAAAAACTCTTGAGGACAGACTCAAAAGCCGTTTTGAATCAGGTCTTATCGCCGATATACAGCCGCCTGATTTTGAAACAAGAATCGCTATCATAAAACGCAAGGCTGAACTGCTTGAAATGAACCTTCCTGATGATGTTATCGAATACATAGCTACAAAGCTCAAAACAAATATACGTCAGCTTGAGGGAGTCGTTAAAAAGCTCAAAGCAAAAAATCAGCTCTATGGTGACAAGATAACCATAAATGTCGCTCAGAAAACTATTTCGGACATCCTCAACAACGATCAGCCACCGCCCCTTACAGTCGAAAAAATTGTAGATGAGGTCGCACGCACATTTGGCATAACAAGTGAGGACATCCGTTCATCAAAGAGAAATTCCAACATCTCCAATGCACGTCAGATAGCTATCTATGCCGTAAGGGAAATAACCGACCTGTCAATGAATCTTATCGGAGAGGAATTCGGCAACCGTGACCATTCAACTATCGTATATGCCATAAAGCAAATAGAAAAAAATATGGCAAAAGATCCCAAACTGAAAGCTACCGTTGAGGACATAATAAAGAATATCCGTGACAGATAATTACACACTTTTGTTTAAAAAATTCTCGTTGAAAACTTTTCAACTTTTCAACATTTTGGTTGAAAACTCAATTTTACCAAAATTTACCAAAAAGGAAGTTTTCAACTTTTCCCCCAACATTCCACCAACAGCTTTCAACAGAAATGTTGAAAGCCAAAAATTTTCAACAATTTCTCAACATCTCTCAACAAACTTTCAACAGTGACAAAATCCCTGAAACCTACATCCACAGCGGATTGCAGGGCACTTTCAACTTTTCAACCGCCCCTACTACTACTACTACTATATACTATATATATATATAGGCGAAATCCAAAATTTTTTTTAATTTTCAAAAAAAGGACTGATTAGCATGAAATTCAAATGTGACCGCCAAAAATTGAACAAGGCTGTTGAAAACGTTCAAAAGGCAGTCTCTTCAAAATCAAATATACCTGCTCTTGAAGGTATACTTTTAAAAGCGGAAAACAAGAAAATAACTCTTTGCGGATATGACCTTGATATAGGAATAACTACATCAATAGACGCTGATATTTATAAAGAGGGTTCTATCGTTGTAACTGCAAAGCTGTTCTCTGATATCATCAAGAGAATGCCTGAAGACACTATTTCCATAGAATCAGATGAAAAGCTTATTATATATATATCAGGAGGAAAAACCGATTATAAAATAATAGGTATGTCAGCGGAGGAATACCCTGAGCTTCCAATAACAACAGCATCAGAAAAAATATCCATTGACGGCAAAACACTTAAAAGTATGATAAGACAGACTATCTATGCTGTTTCCGACAAGGACGAAAATCCTACCCAGAAAGGTTCTCTTTTTGAAATATCAGACAATACTCTGAAAATCGTGTCTGTTGACGGTTACAGACTTGCTATCAGAACTGAGATTATACAATACAACGGAGAAAAGAGCTTCATCGTTCCCAAAAAATCCTTGCAGGAAATATCAAGCCTTATCTCCGATGACACGGAAAATATCGCCATTCAGGCAGGAGGAAGAACCCTTACTCTCAGTATAGACGATTACACAATCGTTACAAGACTCATAGAGGGTGAATTTATGAACTACAAGGCTACTATCCCATCATCTTTCACAACAGAAGTCATTGTCAATACAAGACAGTTTATCAATACTATCGAAAGAATGTCACTTCTCCTGACTGACAAGATAAAAACTCCTATCAAATGCTGCTTTGAAAACAGCATGATAACGACCTCCTGCAATACATCAAAGGGACAGGCTAATGATGAATTTGAAGCTGTGATAAACGGCAACTACGTTGAAATCGGTCTGGATAACAAATTTATCGTTGAAGCACTTAAATTTTCCGAAACAGATGAGGTAAGACTAAGAATGAACGGCTCTCTCAAGCCTATCATGATAATGCCCAGTGACGGCGAAAACTTCATCTTCCTCGTAATGCCTGTGAGGTTGAAAAATGCTTGATAATAAAATAACTCTTAAAGAAAATGAAGAATTTATCCGCCTGGATGCCATGCTGAAAATGCTCGGTGTCTTTGAAACAGGCGGTCAGACTAAAATCGCCATACAAAACGGTTATGTCAAAGTAAACGGCGAGATATGCACTATGCGTGGAAAAAAAATGCGTAAGGGCGACAAAGCCGAATTTGACGGAAATTTTTTCGAGGTGTGTTGAGTGTTCGTTGAAAGTGTCAGCTTTGAAAATTACAGGAATCTCAGAAACTCTGAATTTTTTCCATCAAAAGGCATAAATGTCATATACGGTGAAAATGCTCAGGGCAAGACCAATATCATCGAATGTATGTGGCTTTTTACAGGCGGACGGTCCTTCCGCGGTGCAAAGGACCGTGAACTTATCGCCTTTGATCAAAAATATTCCAAGGTCAAAGCCTCCTTCTTTTCAACAAACCGCCGTCAAAATGTTGAAATCCTTATCCAAAACAATAAACGAAAAGCTACTCTCAACAATATCTCAAAAGACTATATGTCCCAGATAATCGGAAACTTCTGTGCCGTTATATTCTCACCTCAGCATATGAATCTTATCAAAAACGGTCCGGAAGAAAGACGAAATTTCATCGACAGTGCTTTGTGCCAGATAAAGCCCCAATATGCTTCCATTCTCAGCCGATATAAAAAAATTCTTATCCAACGCAATGCTTTGCTTAAATCTATACAGAAAAATCCCGGGCTTTCTGATACACTTGATATATGGAACGAGAGACTTGCAGAAACAGGCTCCCATATAGCTGTGTACAGACACGCTTATATAAGCAGTATACGCCCTCTGTGCGAGAGTTTTTACGAGGGGATATCCCAACACAGGGAAAGCCTTAACGTAGCCTACAGATCGCTCTATATCAATTCTGAGAGCATTTCCCGTGAGGATATCAAAAGCTCTATCCTGATATCCCTGCAAAGCAGACAAAATGAAGATATAATTCTCGGCTACACTACACGGGGAATACACCGTGATGACATTTCCTTCACCATAAACGGTAAGGATGCCAGAATCTTTGGCTCTCAGGGACAACAGCGTTCAGCTGTCCTTGCACTAAAGCTCTCTGAAGCCTCTCTTTTAGGCAGTTCAAAAGGAGAATCTCCCGTAATTCTCCTTGACGATGTCCTGAGCGAGCTTGATCTTGCAAGACAAAATTATCTTCTCAATAAACTCGAAGACCGTCAGGTCTTCATAACCTGCTGTGATCCCGATATCACAGCACAAAATAAATTCCTTATCAAAAACGGAGAAATATTCCCAACGGGGTGATAAAATGTATCTCCATCTCGGAAATGAAACTGTCATCAGACACGATGCTATTATCGGTATCTTTGATCTCGATAATTCAACAATTTCAACCAAGACACGTGAATTTCTTGCTACTGCCCAAAAATCAGGACAGGTCATAAACGTATCTGATGAACTTCCAAAATCTTTTGTATTATGCCGTGAAAATGACGGCTTTAAAATATATATCTGTCAGCTTTCTCCCATTACGTTGTCAAAACGTATGTCAATGACCGAATAACAGAACAAAATTCTGTACATACACCTGTTGTATAATAATTATTACTAAATAATTTGTTAAATCTAAAACTTTGTCATTCCGAGCAAAGCGAAGAACCTTGGTAAGATTCTTCGTCGCTTTCGCTCCTCAGAATGACATTAAAAAATTAGATTTTACAATTTACTCAGTTTTCAACAATTTGGTGTTAACTATGTTAAGAAAAGGATGTTGCAAATGTCAAAGGCAATATTATCAAGATGCCCCTACTGCGGTAAAAAAATTTCCTATATAAATTCCATGTTCCTGCGGAAACAGGGCGAATATTACTGCTATAAATGTCAGTGTACCTCGAACATAGTTATCCATCGAGGATTATATGCTCTTGCAAGTATTGTTTGTGTTATATCATTTCTTATAATGCTTCTTTTCTCTATGTTCGGAAATCACGAAGACCTCAGAGGTATTATGTGGGTACTTATACCTTTCCTCGTTTTTTATATCTCTATCCCGTTTTTCATAAGGCTTGAACCCTTCAACGATAAAATATATCCTCAGAAAAGAAGACCTAAGGCTGTTCCTGCAGGTCAGCAGAAGGTAAAAAAAGTCGTCAGAAAAAAGTCAGCTCCTGTTAAACTTCAGGTTGACGATGACTTCTCCAAAAAATTTATGCAGGCAAAATCAAATGCTACTCAGAAATTACCTGTACAAAATGATAATATAAACAACGCTCTGCCAAAAGATATCGGAAATACACAAGTATTGTTTGAACTCAATTCACAAAAAAACAATTCCGATCCTCAATAAAAAAATTCTTCCTGAAAGGGTGTAAATAATTGGATATAGTAAATGAAACCCAGAATTACAGTGCTAATGAGATACAAGTCCTTGAGGGTCTTGAAGCAGTCAGAATGCGTCCCGGTATGTATATAGGCTCCACCGGTCCGAGAGGTCTTCACCATCTTGTGTATGAGATAGTCGACAATTCCATTGACGAGGCTCTCGCAGGCTATTGTACAAAAATAGAAGTAAATATCCTTCCCGGCAATGTTATCCGTGTCTGTGACAACGGACGTGGTATACCAGTAGGTATCCAGCCCACTATGGGTATCCCTGCTGTAACAGTCGTTTTCACTGTCCTTCATGCAGGAGGCAAATTCGGCAACGGTGGATATAAATTTTCAGGCGGTCTTCACGGTGTCGGTGCATCTGTCGTAAATGCCCTTTCCGAATGGACTGAGGTAGAAGTATGTGACGGTACGGATATTTACAAACAGCGTTTTGAACGAGGTGATACCGTTACCGAACTCCAGAAAATCGGCAAAGCCTCTCAGACAGGCACTACAGTTACATTCAAAGCCGATCCCCTTGTATTTACCGAAACAGACGTATACGACTATGAAACTCTTGCCACAAGACTTCGTGAACAGGCGTTCCTCAATGCCGGTATAAATATTCAGCTTACTGATGAACGTGACCCGGAAAATATACAGTCCGACAATTTCTGCTATGAGGGCGGTGTGTCCAGCTTCGTTGAATATGTTCATAAAAAACGTGCCCTGGACGTTATCCACCCCGATATAATATACTTTCAGGCTAAAAATGAGGATAATACAGCTTCTGCCGAAATTGCAATGCAATACAACGAAAGCTACAACGAACTTATCCTCTCATTCGCCAACAATATCCATACTATTGACGGCGGTACTCATGTTGAAGGTTTTAAACGTGCTTTAACAAGAGTTATGAACGATTATGCACGCAAATTCAACATCATCAAGGAAGGCGAAAAAAGTCTCAGCGGTGAGGATGTCCGTGAAGGTCTTACAGTCGTTATCAGCGTAAAACTCCAGGATGCACAGTTTGAAAGCCAGACAAAAGCCAAACTCGGCAATACCCCTATCCGTACACTTGTCGATAAGCTTGTCAGCGACAAACTTGAACAGTATCTCGAGGAAAATCCCGCTACGGCAAAGGCTATCTTCGACAAAGCCCTTATGGCTGCCCGTGCAAGAGATGCCGCAAGAAAAGCCCGTGACCTTGCACGAAGAAAAACTGCTATGGAAGGGGCAGGACTTCCCGGTAAACTTGCCGACTGCCAGTCGAGAAATGTCGAGGAAACCGAAATATACATTGTCGAAGGAGACTCAGCCGGAGGCTCTGCAAAGGGCGGTCGTGACAGACGTTTTCAGGCTATCCTCCCATTGTGGGGAAAAATGCTCAATGTCGAAAAAGCCCGTCTTGACCGTGTTTACGGCAATGATAAACTTATGCCTGTAATAACCGCTCTCGGCTGCGGTATAGGAGATGAGATCGACCTCTCGAAGCTCCGCTACGGCAAAATAATCATCATGGCTGATGCCGATGTTGACGGCTCTCATATACGCACTCTCATGCTTACATTCTTCTTCCGCTTCATGCGTCCTCTTATCGAACAAGGTCATGTATATATTGCCCAGCCTCCTCTCTATCGCATAACAAAGGGTAAAGAACATCATTACGCATATTCCGACAATGAACGTGATAAAATAATGTCCGAGCTTGGTGGAAAATATGAAATACAACGCTACAAAGGTCTCGGTGAAATGGACTCCGAACAGCTTTGGGAAACTACTATGGATCCGGCAACCCGCATAATGCTCCGTGTTGAAATGGAGGATGCCGCCGCTGCTGATGAGACCTTCACAATACTTATGGGCGATAAGGTCGATCCTCGCCGTGAATTTATCGAAAAAAATGCAAGATATGTACAAAATCTTGACATTTAATAAGTATTAAGTGAAAAGTTAGGAGTGAGGAGTGCCTTATTAAAACTCTTTACTTCATACTATGATAAAAGGGAGATGCTGAATGAAACAGACCGAAGACCCTGTTCAACCTGTCGGGAGCAGCTTGAATGAACTCGAAGAACAGCGTGATGAACAGCTTATTGATGATATATCACACGAACTTGAAGTTTTGGACAATATTCCTAAAATAACCGAAAATCCCGACTGGGATGGCTCTGAATCCAAGCTTGTTTCAGATGATGATGCCGAAGAATATGAAATTCCCGAAACCGGCATTAAAATTTCATATTCCCTCACTCCTGATGAAATGTATAAATGCCTTTACCACAGCCGTTTTTACAAAACAAAGGGTTCAAGGGCAGTTATACAATCTATTATTTTTGCATTTGCCGGATTGATTTTTCTTCTGACATATTTCTTTACGGATTCACAATACAACCAATATAATCTGTTTTTCGGAATATTATGCTTTTTTATGATCGCAGTGATAGGTCTTGTACCGCATTTCCATATGAAAAGCCTTGCAAGGCTGATGGCTGACGGAAAAACCGTTGATGCTGAGATATATCCTACTCACATAGATATCGGAAAGGATGACGGTGCATGGTCTATCGAGCTTGACGGCAAAGCAGAAATTGCTGAATTTGACAATATTATCATGATCTATACCGATGATGAAAAAAGCTTTGCAATTCCCGAAAGAGTCATTGAACCTGAAGTTTACAATGAAATAAAAGCTATCCTGCTTTCAGGTACTATGCCTGAAGAAATTTCATGATCTACCGTATCATGTTTCAACAATTTATTGGAAAGGTGTTTAAAACTTTATGATATACGAAACTCACATAACTGCACGTTACGCTGAAACCGATCAAATGGGTATAATACATCACTCTGTATATCCCGTATGGTTTGAAGTCGGCAGAACCGATCTGATAAAAATACTCGGCATAGGCTACGGTCAGCTTGAAAAAGACGGTGTTATGCTCCCTCTTGCCGACCTTTACTGCAAATATATAAAACCTCTGCACTATGAGGATGAAGTCATTATCCAGACTTCTATCCAAAAAGTAACCTTTTCGAGAATACAGTTCTCTTACAAGGTCCTCCTTGACGGTGTTCTTATGGCAGAGGGCTCGACAACTCACGGTTTTGTGGATTCAAAAACCTTAAGACCGCTCAATATGAAGAAATTTAATCAACAGCTTTTTGAAAAACTGTTGAATTCTATAGAATGAATTCCAAAATTAATCAGATAAGGGGTGCTTTTAAATTTGGATAATCAGCAAAATACTCAGTCTTCTAAAATAATACCCATTGATATTGAAAAAGAAATGAAAAAATCATTCCTTGATTATTCAATGTCCGTAATCGTTTCAAGAGCGTTGCCGGATGTTCGTGACGGTCTTAAGCCTGTACACAGAAGAATTCTCTACTCTCAGTATGAGGATAACCTTACTCCCGACAAGCCCTATAAAAAATGTGCCACTACTGTCGGAAATGTTCTCGGTCGATATCATCCTCACGGTGACAGCTCTGTCTATGATGCCCTTGTCAGGCTTGCTCAGGATTTCTCGATGAGATATATCCTCGTTGACGGTCACGGAAATTTCGGTTCTGTAGACGGTGATCCGCCTGCAGCTTATCGTTATACCGAGTCAAAAATGAGCAAAATAAGCGTTGAAATGCTTACTGATATCGACAAGGAAACTGTTGACTTTATCCCAAACTATGATGACAGCCGAAAAGAACCTTCCGTTCTTCCGTCAAGATTTCCGAATCTTCTCGTAAACGGCTCAACAGGCATCGCTGTCGGTATGGCTACTAACATACCTCCTCATAATCTCGGTGAAGTTATCGATGCTGTTAAATTCCTTATAGATGAACCAGACGCAACTCTTGATGAACTTATGGAATACATCAAAGGTCCCGATTTCCCCACAGCAGGTATCATCATGGGCAAAAGCGGTATAAGAGCTGCATATGCTACAGGTCGTGCAAAGATAACCGTCAGAGCAAAAGCCGAAATTATCCAGGATAAAAACGGCAGAAATAAAATTGCTGTTACAGAAATTCCTTATCAGGTAAATAAAGCAAGGCTTGTCGAAAGTATTGCTGATATGGTCAAGGATAAAAAAATTGACGGTATATCAAACATTGATGACCATTCCGACAGAAACGGTATGCACATCGAAATTACTCTCAAAAAAGATGCTGCTCCAAATATCGTTCTCAACAACCTCTATAAAAACTCACAATTGCAGATTACCTACGGCATTATAATGCTTGCTATCGTCAACGGTGAACCTAAAATACTTAACCTCAAATCAATGCTTCAGAATTACATTGATTTCCAGTGTGATGTAATTACAAGAAGAACTGTCTATGACCTTAAAAAAGCTGAAGAAAAAGCACACATCCTTGAGGGACTCAAGATTGCTATCGATTTTATTGATGAGGTAATAAAGATCATAAGAAATTCCAGTGATACAGCATCTGCCAAACTCAATCTTTCAAACCGTTTCGGTCTTGATGATATTCAGGCTCAGGCTATCGTTGATATGCGTCTGAGACAATTATCAGGTCTTGAAAGAGATAAAATAGAGGAAGACCTGAATAATCTCCTTATTAAAATAGCTGACTACAAGGATATCCTTGCAAACAAGCAGAGAGTTTTCGATATTATCAAAACAGAACTCAATGCTATAAAAAATAAATTCGGTGACGAAAGAAGAACTGCTATCGAAAGTGTAAGCGGTGAAGTCGATATCGAAGACCTTATCCCTCATGAGGAATGTGTCGTTACTATGACTAACTTCGGCTATCTCAAACGTCAGAAGGCAAATTTATACCGTACTCAAGGTCGTGGCGGACGAGGTGTTTCAGGTATGCAGAGACGTGAGGAAGATGTGCCTATTGATATGTTTGTCGGCAGTACACACGATAATGCACTCCTTTTTACAAATCTCGGCAGGGTATATAAAATGAAATGCTATGAGATACCCGAAAGTTCACGTACTGCAAAAGGTATTAATATAAATAATCTTCTTCAGCTTTTGCCGGATGAAAAAGTTACTTCAATGATAAAAATGCCTGAATCCGGTGATGAGGGTATGTATCTTACAATGATAACAAAAAAAGGTATTATCAAGCGTATTGCTACAAGCAATTTCCGTTCGGCAAGGAGAAAAACAGGTCTTAATGCAATAGCACTCAATGAAGGTGATGAACTTGCATGGGTTCGCCTTACCGAGGGAAATTCAGATCTTCTTATAGCTACACGTAACGGCAGGGCATTGCATATTGCGGAAAATATTATCAGACCGTCAGGAAAAGCATCTCACGGTGTAAAAGCTATAAAACTTATTGGTGATGATGAAGTTGTAGGCATGTCTATATTAAGAGAAGGTTCTTATATCCTTACGGTTTCTGAAAATGGACTCGGCAGACTGAGTGAGCAGTCACAGTATCCGTTGAAAGGACGAGGCGGTGTTGGAGTCACAAATTATCAGACAAAAAAATATGATGATAAAGTTGCTGCTATCAAAGCAGTTGACAGTGACGACGATATTATTATCATGTCTGACAATGGTATTATCATAAGAGTTTTTGCAAAGACTATATCAATTATGTCAAGAATAACAAAAGGTGTCAAAATCATGAAAATGAGTGATGACAGTAAAGTGGTTGCTGTTGCAAGAGCTACGCATGAAGAAGATACAAGCGACAGCCAAAATACAAATACAGATGAAGGCAATACCGACGAAATTAAATCTGAAAATATAACTGAATAACGTGAATCCGATGTAACTGAAAAATATTCTGACAATGATGAAATGAAATATGTCATTCCGAACGCAGTGAGGAATCTTCAAAAGATTCTTCGTCGCTGCCGCTCCTAAGAATGACAGTATAATAATTTTTCGTTTTCATCGGACTCACACTGAATAAAAAATACAAGCCCGATTTTCTTTGATGAAATCGGGCTTTTTTATCAACTGTTTTTTACAAAGTCTATTATTATATCTATAGATTTTTTGGCGGCTGATTTACTGAAAACAGCGTATTCAACAGCATCGTCTTCTTCACTCATACTATCTGAAATTGCACGGATTATACCAAACGGTACTTCGTTCATATAACACACTTGTCCGATACTTCCGCCCTCCATCTCACACGCTATTGCATTGAAATCCTCATTCAGGGCAGATCGTCTTTCATTGCCTGTTATGAATTGATCACCTGTTGCAACAGTACCTGTTACATAGTGTGTTTCTCCGATTCTTTCACATGACTGCTTTATTCTTGCAACAACATCTTTATCACATGGGATATAATCAATATTTCCTTCAGGTAAGAATATCGTTCCTCGTTTATCGCCTATTGCAGTCGTATCCATATCATGCTGGATGACATTTTCGGCTATCACAACATATCCTATATGTGTATTAAGACTTGTACTTCCGCCTACACCTGTATTTATGACCATATAAGGACTGTATTTAAGTATAATTGTCTGTGCCGCTACTGCCGCATTTACTTTTCCTATACCGCACTTTACCACAACACATTCCTTTCCGTGAATTTTTCCGCTCGTATAAGCACTGCCGCTTATAATTTCAGTCTTTTTTTCGGTCATTTCGGCTATTATTCCGCTGACCTCTATATCCATTGCTCCTATTATTCCTATCATTTTCAATCTCCTGACAAGTATTCTTCAAGTGTGATATTATTTTCATATATTGCCTTTGCAGCTTCTTCTCCGACATATCTTATGTGCCATGGCTGATACATAAAATCTGTTTCTTTGACCTTCTCTTCAGGATATCTCAAAATAAATCCGTAGTCTGACATTACAGTGTGCATTTCTTTTAATATACCCTCCATCTGAAGAAGATCTTTATCTTTATCTATCTTTTCGCCTGCAAAATACAGTGCTATATCTATACTCAATCCCGTTTGATTTTCTGAATAACCAGGATTTCCCTGATAATCGTAAGCATACTCATTACCATATTCCTTTTGATATTCTTCTATAAGTTCCTTCTGCTCATCAGCGTTCAGATATGCCCTGTTTATTTCTATCTGCACTTCCTGCATCAACATTTTTTCCCTTAGCTGTTGAAAATGTTCATATGTTTCTTTCTCAACTCGAAACACCATGCCAAAAAAATTCTTCCCGTCAATTATTTCAACTGACTTTTCATAATTATCCGGAATCTTATGTGTACGATTGACAAGTATAAGATAATCCTTTTCGGGAACAGCATCCTCTGACTTTTCGGAAACGGATATCTCACTTTCAATATTACTGTTTCCTGATGTTTCATTACACGCTGAACATGATACTATCATACCTGCTGCGAGAATCAATACCAATAGCTTTTTCAAATATCTCCCTCCTTACTGATTTCTGAGCTTATACTGTTCTTCAGGCGGCACTGCACCTGCATATCTGTTATATATATACCCTTCTGGTACATCTCCTGTTTTCAAACGCCTTTCATATCTGTCTTTTTCAAATATATATCTCTTTGAGAGAATTATTGCTCCCGTTATAAATATAATTATACTTATCCACTGTGATGTTGAAAGAAACAACAAATGTCCCCTTATTTCATCCCCTCTGAAAAATTCATCAATGAATCTTACTGTCGGGTAAAGAATGAAATATATCCCCAAAAGACTTCCCTTTTTGAATCTCCTTGTGTCACAATAAACCAACACCAGCATTATAATTATATTAAACCCTGCTTCTATAAGCTGTATTGGAAGTCGTGTCACTCCGTTTATTGACTGGTCAAGATATTCATTATGATACACGAATCCCCAATCATTTTCTATCCCGTAACAGCATCCTGCCATAAAGCAGCCTATCCTTCCGAATGCGTGGAACAAAGGTATTGCCGGAGCGAATATATCGGCATACAGCCAAAAATCTATCTTTGCCAATCGGCTATATAAATATGCCATCAATATTGCTCCAACAAGTCCTCCGTAAAATACCATGCCTCCGCACGCTTCTAACATCAGTCTCCCAAAATTTTTCCATGACTCCACTTTGAAAAATAATTCCAGTCTCGTTATGAAAAAAAGTGTCTTTGCTCCGAGAAATGCTCCCATTATCGCAAACATTGGTATATTTATTATCTGTATATAACTGAAATCACGTCTTTTGCGTGTTGTGAAATACAAAAGTATTCCCGAAAATATAAGGCCTGTCAGGATACAGATGCTGTAGGTGGATATATGTTCTCCTAAAATTTCTATGAACGGCAACATCAGAATCCCAAGAAATTCTTTATACCGCTGCAGGCTGCTACAATAGCAAATGCTGCTCCGCTCAGGAGTATTCCCAATACGCCGCATACGATACCGGCTGTTGCAATGGCACCCCTTGGAGCTCCATATGAAACATTCTGATTGCCTCCGACTACTCCGAATACTATTCCGCCGATACCACAAAGCAAGGCTATTATATTTATGATATTAGCTACAACCGTCATCCCTGAAAAACATATTGCTACTATCGTAAGTGCTACACTGCATATTCCGAGTATCATTCCACGCATTGCAACAGGTCTGCCGGGTTCATCTCCTGTATACTGTGCAAATTCCGGGATATAATCTCCGTTCTGCTTCGTTGATGTTGCACCGTTGGGACCTACTTTATTTACCGGATTTATCATATCATTCTCCTGCTTAAGTTCATCAGGTAACTCATATTTCTTTTCAACCGGCTCATCAAGCTTTTTCTCCAATTCATCAACATCAGGCATTTCAAACTTATTCTTATTTTCTTCCATGACCATCATCCTTTCAAAAAATTTTATTTATTCATCAAAGTTCTCAAGAACTTTTTTGACAATTTCATCTGTGTGCATTCCTCTTGAACCTTTTACAAGAACTGCACATCCCTTTTCAATTATCTTTGAAAGATATTCATAAGCCTCAGCATTATTTTCAAAGCTCACTGCATTTTTACATCCGTTTTCAATTGCACCCTTGGCAGTGTATTTTGAAAGCTCTCCAACTGTTATCAGAGTATCTATTCCAATTTCAGTAAGATGCTTTCCTACTTCGTAATGCTCATTTTCAGCCTGTTCACCCAATTCCAGCATATCTGCCAATATTGCTATTGACTTTCCTTTGCAAACACTTTTTAATACATTCAATGATACCTTCGCTGCATCAGGGCTTGAATTGTAGCTGTCATCTATTATTATAAAATCTTTCATTTCATGTATCTGTTGACGCATTGGAGCATTTTTATATGTCAGCAGTCCCTCTTGTATGATTTCATCATCTAACCCGAGATGTTTTCCTATTGCAAAAGCTGCCAATGAATTCTTTACACTATGCTCACCGAGTGCAGGAATCTTAAGCATCACTTTTTTATCACCGTAACAGCATACAAAGTTTGTATTGAATCCCTCAGACTGTATATCCTCTGCATAATAGTCATTATCTTTATCGAGTCCAAAGGTTACTGTCCTGAAATTCTGTTTACCGTGAAGTGTCCTCAACAGCTTATCGTCACCGTTCAAAAATAAAATACCATCTTTGTCAAAATACTTTGTTATCCTGAATTTTTCTTTAAGGATATTTTCCTGTGTACCTAAATTTTCGATATGGGCAACTCCTATATTTGTCATAACAGCTATATTAGGTCTTGCAATATCTGATAGTCTGTCCATTTCACCGAATTCACTCATGCCCATTTCGATAACAGCTATTTCATTACTTTCTTCCATATCGAACATTGTCATCGGCAATCCTATCTGACTGTTTTTATTGCCCTGAGTCTTCATTACATCAAAGCCTTTTGAAAGTCCTGCCGCTATCATCTCTTTTGTACTTGTCTTTCCTACACTTCCAGTAACTCCTATCAGCTTTGCTTTCATTTTATTTCTGTAATACGCCGAAAGCTTCTGCAAGGCTGAAAGCGTGTTTTCAACTTTTATATAACAGTCGGTTGATTTTTCAGGTACATCATTTTCGGTAAAGCATACGCTTGCACCTTTTAGAAAACACTCCTTTATAAATTTATGACCGTCAACGTTTGCTCCTTTTATTGGAACAAACAACGTCCCTTCTTTGACTGCACGGCTGTCATACTGTATATCACTTACAATCACATTGGCATTTCCGAATAAATTTCCGTTCACTGCCTGTGCTATCTCTCCGGCTGTCATTTTAACCATTGGAATCCCCTCCGATTATTGCTTTTATAACTTCTCTTTCATCGTAATGTGTTTTTACACCCATTTTATCCTGATAATCCTCATGTCCCTTTCCAGCAAGCACTATTATATCTCCATCCTGTGCATTTTCTATACAATAACGTATAGCGTCTGTTCTGTCGGGTATCACAATGTATTTTCCGTGTGTCTTTGACAATCCGACTTTTATATCGGCTATTATATCCATTACATCTTCAAATCTGGAATTATCCTCAGTTATTACCGACAGATCTGATAACTTACCCGATATCTCTCCCATTTCATAACGTCTGTCCTTTGAACGGTTTCCGCCTGCTCCAAAAAGTGTTATCAGCCTTTTCGGATGATACTCTCTCAAGGTTTCAAGAACATTCTCCATACTCAGGGCATTATGTGCATAGTCTATCAAAAGTGTATAATTTCCATTGACCTTCACGGTTTCAACTCTGCCTTTTACTTTAACTTCATTTAATCCATCATATATATTCTGCTCGCTTATGTCAAAGTGTCTGCATACCGCAATTGCTCCGAGTGCATTGTATACATTGAATTTTCCCGGAATGTCAACATCAACAGACATATTTACAGTTCCCTCTGTTTCAAAGTGGACTCCTATATATCCTGATTTCGATATCAAATGCTCATTCTTCGCTCTTAACTCGGCATTTTCACCGAATCCGAAATTTTCCACTTTTTCACAGGCGTTATGCTTAATAATAGTCGGTGTAACCTTGTCATCTACATTAACAATTCCAACCTTGCATTGCTTGAAAAGCCGTGATTTACACTCTATATATTCCTCCATTGAAGCGTGTTCGACTCCCCCTATATGATCATGTGACAGATTTGTAAAAAGTCCATAGTCAAAATAAATGCCGTTTGTCCTGTATAATTTTAGTCCCTGAGATGAAACCTCCATTACCGCACATTTACATCCCTTATTGACCATGTCACGCATGGCTTTTTGAATTTCATACGATTCAGGTGTTGTATTGGCTGTCTTTATCAATTCATTGCCTGTCATTATTCCCAAAGTTCCTATTACACCTGTTTTGATACCACCCTTTTCAAGTATTTCCTTTATCATAAATGCAGTTGTCGTTTTACCTTTGGTACCTGTTATTCCTACAGTTACAAGGCTTTCGGATGGTCTGCCGAAATATTCCTTACTTATCAAGGCAAGTGCCTTTCTTGTATCATCTGTCTTTACAATACCTATTTGCCCGACATTTATGTCCTCGCTGACTAAAACTGCAGCAGCACCCCCTTCAACAGCTTTTTCTATAAATTTATGACCATCAAAGTTTGAACCTACAAGACATACAAACAAACAATTTTTAATTACTTTTCTTGAATCATATACTATATCAGAAATTTCAATATCACCGCTGCCTTGTATAAGTTTACAATCTGCATTGGCAATAAGCTTACCCAACTTCATAAATACAATACCTCCATTAAAAAGCTCTTGATAATATATATAATATATTAAGGCTATTTTATCACACACTGCAAGACACTGCAATATTTAATTTGATTTTATTTTTGTATTTTCATTAAATTATCAGTCAACAAATATTTTTTTGACAAGTTTAAAAGAAAAATTGTCAAGAATACTTGACAATTTTTGGCCTCTGTGGTAATATATAAATACAGAAAATTTTGAGAACAAAATGTCTGGAACAGTGGTGATCTTATGGACAAAAAAGAAATCCTCGACAAGAATAAAAAACAAAACCGTAATAATCTTGATGAAAGGGAACAAAGAGTATACAGTACTTCTTTCGGATTGGGTGCTGTAGTTGTAGGTGTCCTGTGTCTTATTTTCAGTATATACAAGGCTCTACATCATCAAATGTTTTATGAGTTTGCTTCCATAATCACTGCTTATCTCTGCACGACCTTCTTGTATCAATTTAAAAACCTTAAAAAGTCTTATTATCTTATTGCAGGAATATTAACAGGTATTGCAGCTATTCTTACTGCTTTGCTGTTCTTTATGGTGTATGCATGATGAATGATATTATTTTTCAGAACAAATTAAGAGTCGCACGTGCAGAAAAAAGAATATCTCAGGGTGAGCTCGCTGAAATGGTCGGGGTGTCAAGACAAACTATAAGCTCTATCGAAAATAATCAGTTTTGTCCTAGTGCAAAATTGGCTCTCCTTATTTGCATCGCTCTTGACAAAAAGTTTGAGGAACTTTTCTATTTCGGAGAGTAATATCAAATACGATTATAAGTTTACTTCATATACATTCCTCCTAAAAAACAATAACTTCCGATTGACTCAATACAGTCGGAAGTTATTGTTTTTTAGTTATAAAATGTTTCACGTGAAACATTTTTTTATAATTATTGAAACCAAAATAAAGTATATACTGTTATAATATACAGAAGTACTTCAATAAATGTAAGGGAGGTCTAAAATTTGGATGACTTAAAACTTGTGCGTAAACTTAAACGCAAGGATCAAAATGCCTTTGAGGAAGTTATAGAAAAATTTACTCCTTTGGTTTCAAATATTATTTACAATGTTTCAAAAGGTACTCTCCCAAAAGAAGATATTGAGGAAACAGTTACAGATGTATTTGTCACTCTTTGGAAAAATACTGACAATATAATCGAGGACAAATTTAAAGGCTATATATGCTGTATCGCAAAAACAAGAGCTTTGAACAAGCTTATGTCAGTAAATGCTCATCAGCTTTTGAATATTGATGACTATGATCCTGAAGATGATTTTTCTATATCTGCAGAAATTGAAAAAAAAGAACTTTCAAACCAACTTCGTGAAATAATTTCCGAAATTGATATGCCTGACAAGGAAATTATTATCAGATACTATTACTACTCTCAGAATACATCTAAAATTTCAGAGGTTATGAACATTAACAAGCAGACTGTAAAAACAAAATTAAGGCGTGCAAGAGAAAAAATAAAAACAAGACTTATTGAAAGGGGATATGTTTTATGAAAACTAACTTCAAAAATGTTTTCAATGAATGGGAAGATGACTTGATTGATATTTCAGAAAATACCCTGATTGAAGATACAATAGTCTCAGGTGACTCGGTAAAATCAAGAGTGTTTTCTGAACTCGGTATTAATAAAAAGAAAAAGCCTTTTAGCAAAACTTTTAAATTGACTTTGATTGCTGCGACACTTGCATTAGCTATTTTAGTTGGAACAACGGTTATAAATGCCAACGGAGGAATTGAACGTATAAGAGAGTTTTTTACCGGAAGTGTTTCTTCTTCAGATTTGTACGATGGAGGAAATGTTGAGGTAACAACGTTGGACAAAAATTTGAATGTTGAACTGCTTGCTGTAACAGGAGATAAAAATAATTTTTATGCTGTAATACAGGCAGAAAAGAAAGATGGTACTACATTTACTGATGAAGATTATGTCTACTCACCAAACAATCAAAGCAGTTATATAGGAGTTTTATGCAGAGATCAATCAGGTGAATATTATGGCGGGGTAAACCACAATACGACCAAAAAGTATCGTTTAAGCAATGACGGTAAAAAACTAAATATCTTCATATCAATGGATTTGAGTACAAATGTATTTAAACATTATCCTGATATTGGTAATGGTATTATAACTGTCAAAAGTGAATTACTTGGATTTAGAAAAATAAAAGAAAAAATTGCTGTATATGACAGTATTAATGTAGATATACACAATGAAGTTGTTGAAATAGCCAAACAAAAAAATATTAAAGACTGGACATGGATCGAAACTCCTGAAGGTGTTATATTCTGTACAGTCGATACAAAAGAATATGAAATACCTTTTGAAATTACTTTCAGTATGAAACATAACACGAACAACACTATTTATCAAACGCTTTCGTTAAGCAATGCACCTGATTTTATAAAAAATACTGCCGAAAATGTGAAAATGGAAATTTCACCATTTAATATAAGAATTTCGTGTGACGGAAATCGTTTGTTTCATGGTTGTCCTCCAATAGAGGATATGATATGGTATTCGTCAGATCTGTGCTTTGAAAGAATTGATCCCGAAAACTCCAAAATTATTCTTGATGACGGCAATGAATATTATTTTGAAGTCATACCTTGGTCAGAAGAAGAATTTAAAGAAGATGGAAAATTTTCTGTTCATGTTGACCTGAAACTTAATTACAGTTTGATTCCGAATCCAACATATATCGTGGAAAATGTTGTTGTCGATACAAGCAAAATATCTCAGATCATAATCAATGGAAATACTGTATACAAAAAATAAAAATTGTTTCACGTGAAACACTCTAATAAGTGTGGAGTGAGAAGTGATGAGTGAAAAACGATGTTATTTTACTTGTCATTTTTCATTCCGCATTTATGATTTTTTAAAATGTTTCACGTGAAACATTTTATTATTTACTGTACAAATCCAATTGTTTGTATTATAATATGGAGTGAAATTATTTTGAATGAGGATTGATGTATAAATGAAGTTTTTAGCAGGTGAGTTTGATGTTGCAGTTATAGGTGCAGGTCATGCAGGTATTGAAGCAGGTCTTGCAGCTGCAAGACTTGGATGCAAGACAGCTGTATTTACCATAAATATGGATGCTGTTGGAAATTGCCCTTGCAATCCATCTATTGGCGGAACAGCAAAAGGGCATCTTGTAAGAGAAATAGATGCCCTCGGCGGTGAAATGGGCAAGGCGGCTGATGAATGCTTTCTGCAAATACGTATGCTAAACAGAGGAAAGGGGCCTGCTGTTCATTCGCTGAGAGCTCAGATCGACAGGCGTGCTTACAGTACAAGAATGAAACATACTCTTGAATTACAGGAAAATCTTGAACTGCATCAGGCGGAGATCACAGATCTTCAAAAAGCTGATGATGGAAGGTGGATAATGACTACCCGTCTTGAAGCTCAATATATTGCCAAGGCAGTTATTCTTGCGACTGGTACTTATTTAGGGGGAAAAATCTATGTAGGTGATGTTTCTTATGAAAGTGGTCCCGATGGTATGTTCCCATCAAAATATCTTCCTGATGCCCTTGAAAAATTAGGTATGTCAATAAGAAGGTTTAAAACGGGTACTCCTGCTCGTGTTCTCAGATCAAGCATAGATTTTACTGATCTTGAAGAACAATGTGGTGATGAACCTGTTGTACCTTTCTCATATGATACTGAAAAGCCAAAGGATAATAAGGTCAAGTGCTATATTAGTTGGACTAATGAAAAAACTAAAAAAATTATTCTTGACAATATCCATCGTTCGCCTATGTATAGCGGAAAAATTGAAGGTATCGGTCCACGTTACTGTCCAAGCCTTGAAGATAAGATAGTTCGTTTTTCTGATAAGCAGAGACATCAATTATTTATTGAACCATGTGGAATGGATACTGAGGAAATGTACTTGCAGGGAATGTCATCTTCTCTTCCGGAGGATGTACAGATAGCTTTCTATCACTCTATCAAAGGTCTTGAACATTGTGTTGTTATGCGTCCCGCTTATGCAATAGAATATTACTGTGCAGATCCTATACAAATGAATCAGACTTTGGAATTCAGGGATTTTTCCGGTTTATATGGTGCCGGACAATTCAACGGAAGTTCAGGTTATGAAGAGGCTGCTGCACAGGGATTGGTTGCAGGAGTAAATGCTGCTCTTAAAATACATGGAAAACCACCTATGATACTTGACAGAGCAAGTTCATATATAGGAACACTTATTGATGATCTTGTAACAAAAGGGTGCAATGATCCTTACAGAATGATGACTTCAAGAAGTGAATATCGTCTTATACTGCGTCAGGACAATGCCGATACAAGAATGACTCCTATTGGACATGAAGTTGGATTGATAACTAATGAAAGATGGAAAAAATTTATCATTAAACAGGAGCTTATAAAACAAGAAGTTGAAAGAGTGCATAATATTGTTATTTCACCGTCAGAAAAGCTGAATGAAATTCTTCGTGAACATAATACATCTGAAGTAAATACAGGAATCAGGCTTATTGATCTGCTTAAACGCCCTGAACTTTCTTACGAAATTCTTACTGAAATTGATACAACACGTCCGCAGCTGCATAATAATATTTTTGAGCAAGTTGAAATTGAAATAAAATATGATGGATATATAAAAAGACAGCTTATTATAATAGAACAGGTACGAAAGCTCGAAAAGAAGCTTTTACCTGATGATATGGACTATTCAAAAATAGATGGTCTGCGTCTTGAAGCAAGGGAAAAGCTCAATAAAGTTCGTCCGGAAAATATAGGTCAAGCAAGCCGTATTTCAGGAGTAAGCCCTGCTGATATATCTGTACTTATAATATATCTTGCCTCTTTGAAAAATAAGGAGATAAAAAATGCTGATACAAATTCTTGAAAAATGGTGTGATGAAAATAAAGTCTCCATAAGTGAAAAGCAAAAATCTGATTTTGAAATATATTCAAATATGCTCATAGAATGGAATAAAAAAATGAATTTAACATCAATTACTGCACAAGATGAAATCGCTGTTAAGCACTTTATTGACAGTATTTCTGTGATCAGATACATTGATCTTAAACAAGATGCAGCTTTGATCGATATTGGTACAGGTGCCGGATTTCCGGGAATTCCTATTAAAATTATGCGTTCTGATATCAAGCTTACACTTCTTGATAGTCTTAATAAAAGGTTGATCTTTTTGAATGAGGTATGTAAAGCTATTGATTTAGAAGCTGATATTATCCATGCTCGTGCTGAGGAATTAAGTCAAAATGAAAAGTATAGAGAAAAATTTGATTATGCTGTTTCAAGAGCTGTTGCAAACTTACCATCACTTTGCGAATACTGTATCCCATATGTAAAAGTAGGGGGGACATTTATATCAATGAAAGGATCTTATGGTGAAAATGAACTCGAAATTGCTAAAAATGCTATCAGATTATTAGGAGGTAGATCAGATAAGATCCATAAATTTATTCTTCCTGATGAAAGTATCCGTACTATTATAACTGTCTCAAAAATTGCTTCGACTCCTTCAAAATATCCTCGCCGTGG
Organism: uncultured Ruminococcus sp.; assembly: GCA_902800065.1. Taxonomy (GTDB): domain Bacteria; phylum Bacillota; class Clostridia; order Oscillospirales; family Acutalibacteraceae; genus UBA1213. The sequence goes on along the minus strand of CADCDE010000009.1, from coordinate 2,251 downwards.
AACTAAGATATCAAAGAATCCTCTTTGATCAAAAATGTTTCACGTGAAACATTTTTTGGTATACAAAAACACCGTCAGATAAAAAATATCTAACGGTGTTCAAATATTAATGTATTTATGCAGTAAGCCCATCATTATGTCCGTTGGTTAATTTGGGGATCTTTACAACATATTCTATAAAGTCTTCATTTTCTGTTTGGATTTTTATCGCAGGTATACCTGAATCACGCATTGTATCAACAGCATGATTAATTGTATTTTCAAATATTCTTATATCTTTTATAACAGCTTTGTGATGTTGATTTTTTTGACGTTGAAGTTTGCTGTTTTTAAGTATGTTATTGATATATTCTTCTGACTGTGAAACATTCATGTTATTTTCTATTATTTCGCTTAATACGATTCTTCTTTCAATTTTATCGGTAATTTTTAATATGGCTTTGGCATGACGTTCAGTTAGGTGGGACTTTAAGATAATATTTCTTTCTTCATATCCTAAATCAAGTATTTCAAGTTTATCAGAAATAAACGATGGTCTTTGACCTATTTGCAGAGCAAGCTCCTGTTTAGTGATATCAGAGTGTGATATGATATTATTTAGTATTTCAGCTTCTTCAAAAAAATTCATATTGCTTCTCTGAAGATTTTCTGTTAATGAAAAAACATTTGCCTGCTCATCAGTACATGAAACTATCATACAAGGAACTGTCACATATCCGCACATTGCTGCGGCTCTCAACCTTCTTTCTCCTGAGATCAATTCAAATTCCATATTATCAGCCTTTCTTACTGTCAATGGTTGAATTATGCCGTTTTTTTCTATGCTTCCGGCAAGCTCTACAAGCTTATCACGGCTATATATCCTTCTTATTGGATTCCTTCTTGGTCTTATCTGAACAAGAGGAATTTCGAGTATTTTTCTGTTGACAGGATTATTAAACAGCATATCATATCTACTCCTTTCATTACGAGTATTGTATCATATTTTTTGTACAGCTTTTGTCGCTTATTGTTTTAATTGATTAATTATTTTATAACAATTATGCACAATAAAACATCATGTTTTGTCAATCTGAACGAAGTGGATAGTTTTAAAATTGTTTTATTTATAAAAAAATTTTTATGTTGATATTAACTTATTTGAGTGGTATAATGAATTTTACAGTTATGTTTTGTTTGTGAGAGGAGAAAAAATTTATGGGTAAAATCATTGCTGTTACTAATCAAAAAGGTGGCGTAGGAAAAACTACCACAGCTGTAAATACTGCTGCAGGGGTAGCAAAACTTGGATATAAAGTTCTTTTGATAGATATTGATCCTCAGGGAAATGCTACAAGTGGTGTCGGAGTTGACAAACGTACAGTTAAATACTCAGCTTATAGTATAATGATAGATGATATTCAGACAGCGGATGCTGTTATACATACTTCTTTTGTTAATCTTGATATTGTACCATCAAGTATAGATCTTGCTGCAGCTGAAATTGAATTGTCTGATTCAGAACACAGAGAGTCGAAGCTTAAAGATTCGATTGCTTCCATAAAGTCAGATTATGATTATATATTTATAGATTGTCCTCCTTCGTTGGGACTTATTACGACAAATGCGCTTTGTGCTGCTGATACAATATTGGTTCCGATACAGCCTGAATATTATGCTCTCGAGGGCTTGTCACAGCTTATTGCAACTGTAAGACTTATCAAAAGAAAATATAATCCATATCTTGAAATAGAAGGTGTGCTTCTTACAATGTATGACGGCAGGCTGAATTTAACACAGCAGGTTGTACAGGAGGTCAAAAAATTTTTTCCAAAAAAAGTTTTTTCTTCAGTTATTCCAAGAGGAGTAAGACTTTCAGAAGCACCAAGCTTTGGTATGCCGATAATGTATTTTGACAAGTCCTGCAAAGGATCAATAGCTTATATGGAGCTTGCAAAAGAAATTATTGAAAATAACAAGTGAATTTTGGTGTAGCAAATTATAAACTATTAATGAGAAAGTCTGAAAAATGCAAAAACAATCTGTCATTCCGAGCGTAGCGAAACATCATTCCGTCATTTTTAGGAGTCCTCAAGAACATTCACAGTTCAGGGTGACAGGCAAGATATTTTATTGTGCATGACGAATAATTTATAAATTTAAAATAATGAGGTGTCGATGCCGATGTAATAAAGCATCTTTGTTTCCTCCTTTTTCAAAAAATTTAAGCACTACTGTCTGCACAGCAAGCTTGTCCAAGTATTCACGAAAA
>CADCDE010000008.1 GCA_902800065.1 uncultured Ruminococcus sp. | reverse complement strand
GATTTTCGCACAACAGCACGGACAGTAATTCTGGTCATTGAGCCTGTAATCATCAATGTACCATATATTCAGACACGATTTGCATTTTAACTTTTTCATATTTTCACCTCATGTATTATTTTTTGTGTTTATTTTAGCATTGTTTTTATATAATGTCAACTAATTAGCCTGTTTTTCGGACAAAGATTTGTTGATATAATCAAAAAAATATGGTATAATAATAGGCACTTGAAATTCGGGAAAGAGTGATGGGAAAGATGAAAATATTGGGAATAGACCCAGGTTATGCGATAGTGGGGTATGGAGTGATAGAATTTTCGGGGGGCAGGTATAAAGCATTGGATTTCGGTGCGATAACGACTGATGCTGATACACCTTTCGGAGTGAGATTGCAGGAGATATATAACGGTATGTTGTCGGTGATAATAAAGAATGAACCCGATGAAATGGCGATAGAAAAGCTGTATTTTCAGAACAATCAGAAAACAGCGATACCTGTTGCAGAGGCAAGGGGAGTAATATTATTGGCGGCACAGAACAGTAATATCCCTGTGAGTGAATATACACCTTTGCAGGTAAAATCGGCTGTTACGGGATACGGACAGGCACATAAACCGCAAGTCATGGAAATGACAAGGAGATTATTGAAGCTCGAACAGGTTCCCAAGCCCGATGATACAGCCGATGCCCTTGCGATAGCGATATGTCATGCACAGAGTTCAGCGACAAATTTGAGAAATCTTTTGAATAAAAGAGGAGTAGTAATAAAATGATATACAGTCTTAACGGTAAATTCATATACGGAGAGCAGAATTTCATAGTGATAGAGTGCGGAGGAGTGGGATATAAGTGTCTTGCGACAATGAATACAATAAGGAATATGCCGAGAATAGGCGAAAATGTAATGGTATATACACATATGATAGTGAAAGAGGATTCCGTTGAGTTGTGCGGATTCAGGACAAAAGAGGAAATGAATACATTTAAGATACTTACATCAGTAAGTGGAGTAGGTGCGAAGGTAGCTATAGCTATATTATCGGAATTAAGTCCCGAACAGTTTGCCCTTGCAGTGTCAAACGGAGATGTAAAGTCGCTTACAAAGGCAAGCGGAGTTGGAAATAAGCTGGCACAGAGAATAATATTGGAATTGAAGGACAAGGTGAAGAAATTAGCGATATTGCCCGAAGCGATTCCGACAGGAAATGTCAGTGTGAATGTTTCGGGAGGGAATATTTCACAGGCGATAGGAGCATTGGCAGTACTGGGATATACACCTGATGAGGTGATGCCATTTATGAGCGGAGTCACGGGAGATATGACGGTAGAGCAGATAATATCGGCTACACTGAGAGCGATAGGTAAGAGAGGATAAAAATATATGACGGAGATGGATTTTGAGAACAGATATGAGGATAGAATAGTAGCTCCAACGGAAATTATGGGAGATGAAGGGGATAATCCCCTCAGACCGAGATGCCTTGATGATTATATAGGACAGGATAAGGCAAAGGAGAATTTAGCAGTATTCATGGAGGCAGCAAAGCAAAGGCATGAAAGCCTTGACCATGTACTTTTGTATGGACCTCCTGGATTGGGAAAGACAACTCTTTCGGGAATAATAGCGAATGAAATGGGAGTAAATCTGCGTATAACATCAGGACCAGCGATAGAGAAGCCTGGAGATTTGGCGGCTATTCTGACTAATCTGAATGACGGAGATGTATTGTTCATAGACGAGATACACAGGATACCGAGGGCAGTGGAGGAAATATTGTATCCTGCAATGGAAGACTTTGCAATAGATATAATTACAGGAAAAGGACAGGTTGCAGCAGCATATCATTTGCCGTTGCCGAGATTTACGCTTGTGGGAGCGACTACAAGGGCGGGGCAATTAACAGCTCCATTGCGTGACAGATTTGGTGTATGTCTGAGATTGGAACTGTATACACCGCAGGAATTAGCAAGAATAGTCACAAGAAGTGCGGGTATATTGGGGATAAAGATAGAGCCTGACGGGGCATTGGAAATAGCATCACGTTCACGAGGTACACCGAGAATAGCAAACAGAATGTTAAAGAGAGTGAGAGATTTTGCACAGGTACTTTCCAATGGAGTGATAACACTTGAAACGGCAAGAATTGCACTGGAAAGATTAGAGATAGATGAATTGGGACTTGATGCTAATGATAGAAGAATGTTGTCAGCGATAGTGAAGTTTTACAGAGGTGGACCTGTTGGATTGGAGACACTTGCAGCGGCAATAGGTGAAGAAGCGGTTACTATAGAGGATGTTATAGAGCCGTATCTGATGCAGATAGGATTTTTGAACAGGACACCGAGAGGAAGATGTATTACAAAGGCAGCGTGTCTGCACTTGGGTTATAATTTGCCCGATGCACAGGACGGTCAGTTGAAATTGAATGATGTGTGAGGTGAAAGAATGAGCAGTATATTATCGGTATCACAGCTCAACAGATATGTAAAATCTGTAATTGAGAGTGACGATAAATTGAGTGATGTGTATTTGAGGGGAGAAATATCAAATTTAACTCTGCATAGTTCGGGGCATATATATTTTTCGTTGAAAGATAACGAACAGTGTATGATAAAAGCCGTAATGTTTGCAGGGAAAGCAAGGTTTTTGAGATTCAGACCTGTAAACGGTATGAAGGTGGTCATAAGAGGGAATGTAACTCTTTATGAAAAGGCAGGTACATATCAGATAATAGCCGAAGAAATGGTACCTGACGGTGCAGGGGCATTGAATATGGCATATGAACAGCTCAAAGCCAAATTGGAAAAAGAGGGCTTGTTTGATAGTGAACATAAAAAGCCGTTGCCGACATTTCCGAAAAGGATAGGAGTGATAACATCACCTACGGGAGCGGCGGTGCAGGATATTTTTCGTATATTGAAAAGACGTTATCCGATAGGAGAGATAATATTTTGTCCTGTGTTGGTGCAGGGAGAAAATGCAGCAGAGGATTTGACGAAAGCAGTAAGGGGGTTCAATAAGTCGAAGTGTGCGGATTTAATAATAATCGGCAGAGGCGGAGGAAGCATCGAGGATTTGTGGGCGTTCAATGATGAAAGTTTGGCAAGGGCGATATATGAATGTGAAATACCGATAGTATCGGCAGTGGGACATGAAACGGATTTCACGATATGTGATTTTGTGGCAGATGTAAGAGCGTCAACGCCCTCAGCGGGAGCAGAGCTTGTTTCACCTGTAACGGTTGATAATATGCTGATACAGACGGAAAATATCATAAATAAAATGACAGTGACGGTTAAGAAAAGGCTTGACAATGAATTTCAGCGATATGAGAGAATATCAAATGTAAAAGTTCTTTCAAATCCCGAAGATATTATAAATAACAGGGCAATGAAATTGGATATTCTGAAAACGAAATTAAAAAGTGCATATACGGAAAAAGTTTCAGATGAAAAGGCGAAATTTGCAGAGTTGACGGCAAAATTAGATACACTGAGTCCTTTGAAGATACTTTCAAGAGGATATGCCGTAGCAAAAAAAGACGGTGAGATATTAAAGAGTAAAGAACAGGCAGATATAAATGATAATATAGAGATAGTGTTTTCTGACGGAAGTATTGAATGTACAGTAACAGGGAGGAAATAAATTTTATGAGTTATGAAGAAACTATATCAAAATTAGAGGAAACAGTAAAACAGCTTGAAAGCGGAAAATTATCGCTTGAAGAGTCAATAGAGATGTTTGAACAGGGAACGAAACTTGCAAGAGAATGTTACGAAACGCTGAAAAATGCAGAGCAGAAAATCACTTTGATAAGCGAATCGGAGGAAAATTAAAATGGATATGCAGAATTTTGAAAAAGAACTTTTGAGTTATATTCCGAATGTAAGGAAAGAAATGAAAACGGTTGTTTCGTCAATGGAATATAGTTTGATGGCAGGGGGAAAGAGAATAAGACCGTTTTTGACAGTTGAGTTTGCGAAGTTATGCGGAGGAAATGAAGAAAATGCAATGCCTTTTGCGTGCGGTGTGGAGATGATACATACATATTCATTGATACATGATGACCTGCCGTGTATGGATAATGATGATTTAAGAAGGGGAAAGCCGACAAATCACAAAGTTTTCGGAGAAGCGGCGGCATTATTGGGCGGAGACGGTCTTTTGACGCTTGCATTTGAAACAGTGCTTTCTGAAAGAGCAATAAAACTTAACGGGTATGAAAAGTGTGCAAAAGCAGGTAAAGTTTTGGCTGAATATGCAGGAGTAAACGGCATGATAGGCGGTCAGATGATAGATTTGGAGAGTGAAGAAAAAGCTGTGCCGTTGGAGATATTGCAGATAATGGACGAAAATAAAACAGGTGCATTGATAGCGGCGGCTTGTATAATGGGGTGTATATCTGCAGGAGCAAGTGATGAACAGATACAGGCGGCTAAAAATTATGCAATGGATATAGGCATAGCGTTCCAGATAGTTGATGATATGCTTGATGTAACGTCAGATACCGTGACGCTTGGAAAGAATGTAGGGAGTGACGTGGAGAATAATAAATCTACTTATGTATCACTGCTTGGACTTGACGAATGTAAGAGGATAAGTTTTGAGTTGACGGAGAAGGCTGTTGAAAATCTGAAGGTATTTGAGGGAGATACAGAGCCGTTAAAAAAATTTGCGTATTATCTTTGTGACAGGAAAAAATAAAAGAATATTGCATAAATCGAAAAATTATAGTATAATTATGCAAAATGATTTTTGTTGGAGTAATTAAAAATGTCAGAGAGTAATATATTGGATAATATCAATTCTCCGTCTGATATAAAAAATCTTTCGGAATATGAGCTTGAGGAACTTGCAGATGAATTGAGGACGATTATAGTAGAGACGGTTTCAAAAAACGGCGGACATTTGGCATCAAATCTTGGTGTTGTGGAACTGACACTTGCAATACATAAGGTATTTGATATGCCTGCGGATAAGATAGTGTGGGATGTGGGACATCAGTGCTATGCACATAAGATAATTACAGGCAGAAAAGATAAAATAAATACCATACGCAAGGAAGGCGGTCTTTCAGGATTTCCGAAAAGAAGCGAAAGTGTGTATGACAATTTTGATACAGGTCATAGCAGTACATCTATATCAGCGGCATTTGGGATATCTTGCGGAGCAGATATTGCAAAGGACAGTCATTATACAGTTGCTGTAATAGGTGACGGTGCATTGTCGGGAGGTCTTGCTTACGAGGGGTTGAACAATGCGGGGAGATATAAAAAGAATTTTATAGTTATACTGAATGACAATAAGATGTCTATATCCAAAAATGTTGGTTCAATGGCAAGATATCTTTCAAAGACAAGAATAGCACCAAGATATCTTGATGCAAAATCCAATGTCCAAAGTACGCTGGATAATGTTCCTGTAATAGGCAAGCCTATTGCAAACGGAATGAGAAATACAAAAAACTGGGTTAAAAATGAATTGTTCGGTCACAGGGATAATATATTTGAACAGATGGGGTTTACATATTACGGACCGTATGACGGACATAATATAGAACAGCTTGTTCAGGCACTTGAAGCGGCTAAGAGAAGAAAAGGAGCAGTTTTAGTCCATGTATGTACTAAAAAGGGTAAGGGATATGAGTTTGCGGAAAAAGATCCGACAGGCTTTCACGGGATATCATCATTTGATATAGATACAGGCGAGCCGTTAAGTTCGTCAAAGGGTTATTCATATATATTCGGAAAATATCTTTGCAGGCTTGCCGAGAAAGATAAAAGAATATGTGCCATCACAGCGGCAATGAAACAGGGAACATGCTTAGAAGAATTCTCTAAAAAGCATAAGGACAGATTTTTTGATGTAGGGATAGCGGAAGAACACGCTGTAACATTTGCAGGAGGACTTGCAACAGATAATGTTATACCGGTCTTTGCGGTGTATTCGACATTTTTGCAGAGAGCGTATGACCAGATAATACATGATGCAGCATTGCAGGGACTGCACGTTGTATTGGCAATAGACCGTGCAGGGATAGTCGGAGAAGACGGTGAAACACATCAGGGAATATTTGATACAGCGTTTCTGAATACCATACCGAATGTGACGGTTTATGCTCCGTCCAGCTTTGCGGAGCTTGAAAATATGCTTGATAAAGCGATTTTAGATACAAAAGGTACAGTTGCGGTGCGTTATCCGAGAGGTTCGCAGGGGTATCTGCCCGATAATTTCGAGCCGTCAGCCGAGCCGTACAGTGTTTATGGAGATGCTGACAGTGATGATATAATTATAACTTACGGAAGGACGTTTTCAGAGGTATGCCTTGCGAAGAATGAGATAAACGGAAAAGTATGTATACTGAAGCTCAACAGGATAAAGCCGATAGAGAAAAAGGCAGTTGAGATAGCTATGAATTATAAGAGGGTGTATTTCTTTGAAGAAGGCATCAGAACAGGTGGAATAGGTGAAAAATTCGGATTTGATATGTATCAGTCGGGATTTTCTGGAAAATATATTTTAACTGCAATAGATGGCTATGTAACGCAAAGTACTACAAAATCTGCATTGCATAAATTGGGACTTGATACCGAAGGTATCGTTGCAAGGATAAAGGAAGAAAGGGGGCTTTTGAATGTCAGCAAAAAAACGTCTTGATGTATTGGTGTATGAAAGGGGATTTGCCGAAAGCCGTGAAAAAGCGAAAGTAGTAATAATGTCGGGGATAATCTATGTTGACAATCAGAAATCCGATAAACCCGGTACAGCATACAGTGAAGATGTAAAAATAGAAATGAGAGGGAATAAATTAAAATATGTCAGTCGAGGAGGGCTAAAACTTGAAAAAGCGATTGATGTGTTTAAGATAGATTTGAAAGATAAAACAACAATGGATATAGGGGCATCAACAGGTGGATTTACCGATTGTATGCTTCAGAACGGTGCAAAAAAGGTTTATTCGATAGATGTCGGTCACGGACAGCTTGACTGGAAGCTGAGGAATGATGAAAGGGTAGTAAATCTTGAGCGTACAAATGTGAGGTATGTTACAAGGGAACAGGTGACTGATGATATAGATTTTTTCAGCGTGGACGTTTGTTTTATATCGTTAAGTCTTGTATTGCCGGCTGTCAGACCGCTTTTGAAAGATGACTGTACAGCGGTATGTCTGATAAAGCCGCAATTTGAGGCAGGCAGGGGAAATGTCGGAAAAAACGGTGTTGTCAGGGATAAGAATGTGCATAAGGATGTTATCCGAAAGATATATGAATTTTGCTTGTCTAATGGCTTTGATGTGATAGATTTGGATTATTCGCCGATAAAGGGACCTGAGGGTAATATAGAATATCTTTTATATATAAGAAAGTCGGATGAGCCTGTGGCGGTCAGTGAAATAGATATAGATGCCGTTGTGGAGGCTTCACATCTTGAGCTTGACAAATGATCGGAGATGATTTGTTTTGAATGGTATAAGGAGTATTTTTCTGATACCGAATCTGACGAAGAAAAGGGCTTATGAAACATCCGTCGAAGTTATCGGAAAATTGTTGGAACTTGGTATACAGGTATTGATGGACTGTTCACTCAAAAGGCAGTATGAATCCCAAAATGAGATATTTTGGGGTGATACGGATAATATATTGAGATTATGCGATATGGTGCTGACCATAGGCGGTGACGGTACGATAATCCATGCGGCAAGAAAGGCGGCTTTGCTTGATAAGCCTATTCTGGGAATAAATACGGGTAGATTGGGCTTTGTTGCGGAACTTGAACCGAATGAACTTGATATGCTGTCAAGACTTGCAGACGGAGATTATTCGATTGAAAAGAGGATGATGCTGAAGGTCACTCACAGGGATAAGGAATTTTATGCGATGAATGATGCGGTAATATCGAGGGGATCTTTGTCAAGGCTGATAGATATAGATATATCGCTTGCGGAGGATAAGGGATATATATGTCATTATAGAGCAGACGGACTGATAGTATCGACACCTACAGGTTCAAGTGCATATTCACTTGCGGCAGGAGGACCTGTCGTTGAACCTACTATGAAGTGTATTGTAATGACACCTGTATGCTCACATTCTCTTTTTGCAAGACCTGTCGTATTCAGTCATCATTCACAGCTTGCACTCAGTGCCGCCTGTGATGACAATACGAAGGTATATCTGACACTTGACGGTGTAAAAACGATGATAATAAACCGCAGTGATGTTATATATGTAACGTCATCTCAGATAGAAACAAAGTTGATAAAGCTGAAAGATAAAACATTTTATAAAGTATTGAATGATAAATTTACCGAGAAAGGCAGACAGGTATGAAGATAAAAAGGCAGACAAAAATACTTGAGCTGATAAAGGAAAATAATATCGAAACTCAGTCGGAGCTTTTGGAAAAGCTGAATGAGGTTGGCTTTAATGTAACGCAGGCAACAGTATCAAGGGATATAAAGGAAATGAGACTTGTAAAGATACCCGGAAATAACGGTGTATATAAATATGCAGCGGAAACGGTATCGGAGGATGATAAGGAATCCCACGCATATTTGTTTATGACAGCGATAACAGGCATAGATTATGCCCATACACTTGTTGTCATAAAGACGAAGACAGGTATGGCACAGGCAGTATGTGCGGCATTGGATTCCAAAAACTGTGCAGGAGTTCTGGGGACTATTGCAGGTGACGATACTATATTTGTAGCGACAAGGACGGATTCAATAGCAATGAAGTTCGCATCTGATATGAAGCAGCTTATGTCCGAGAACAAAGGCTCATTTTCGTAAAGAAGAGGATTTGTATGTTAAAGAATTTGTATATAGAGAATATTGCAGTTATCGAGAAAACAAGCGTAGATTTTACCAATGGGCTGAATGTGATGACAGGTGAAACGGGTGCGGGAAAGTCTATTGTTATAGATTCGATAAATGCGGTGCTTGGCAATAGGACATCAAGGGATTTAATAAGGAACGGTTCAGACAGTGCATTTGTAAGTGCAGAGTTTGATGAAATTTCCGACAAGGCAGTTGAGGTCATGAAGGAATACGGCTTTGAAACTGATGACGGAGTTGTTATTATCCAAAGAGAGATAGGGGCGAATTCCAAAGGAAAATGCCGTATCAACGGAAGACCGACAACGGTAAGTGTATTGAAAGCAATAGGAACGTATCTTATAAATATTCATGGACAGCATGAGAGCTATGAACTTATGTCACCTGAATTACATATAACTTATATAAATAAATTGGGAGATTTTGATAAGGAGCTTGAAGCATATTCAGAGGCATACAGGGAGTATAAGAAATTGCAGTCTGAATTGGATAAAGCGGAGTTTGACGAGGCTGAGAGAAATCGCAGGATAGATTTATTGCAGTATCAGGTAAATGAACTTGAGCAGGCTGATATGTATGTCGGGGAATACGAGGAATTAAGGGAACAGAGGAATATAATAGAGAATAAAGAGAAGATAGCGAATGCATTGAACGATGCAAGGGAGCTTCTGAATGGAAACGAGGAAAGTGACGGTGCATTGCAGCAGCTTGAAAGAGCGTGTGATTCAGTTGGGGAAATAACAGATGTATTACCTGATTCCGAGCAGGTGTATAAAAGGATACAAAGTGCATTGTATGAATTGGAGGACTGTTTCGAGGAAATTTCGGGACTTGCCGAAAATGCAGATGCAGAGGTAGGCAATATAGAGGAGATAGAGGACAGGATAGACCTGATACAGAGATTAGGCAGAAAGTATGGTGCGACAATAGAAGAAATGCTTGATTTTCTGGAGAATGCCCGAAAGGAACTGGAATATCTCGAAAAATACGAGGAAAACAGGGAACAGCTTATGAGGGACTGTAGGAAAGCCCGTCAGAAAGCTGAAGCATTGGCTGATGAACTGTCGAAAAAGCGTAGGGAAACGGCTGAGAAATTTTCCGATAGAGTCAAAAAAGAAATGACATTCCTTGATATGCCGAATGTTGAGCTTGTAGTGAGTCAGAAAAAGTGTGAGTTGAATCATTTCGGCTGTGATGATATAGAAATATTGATATCAACGAATGTCGGTGAGGAGCCTAAGCCTGTTGCAAAGATAGCGTCAGGTGGTGAACTGTCGAGAATGATGCTTGCAATAAAGAATGTTTTGGCGGATAAAGATGATATAGATACATTGATATTTGATGAGGTAGATACTGGAATAAGCGGAAGTGCCGCCCAAAAGGTCGGAATGAAGCTGAAAGAGGTATCGAAAAGCCGTCAGGTATTGTGTGTAACGCATCTTGCACAGATAGCGGCATTGGGTGACAGTCATTTCAAGATACAAAAAAATGTATCTGACGGAAAAACTTATACAAGTGTAAATTTACTTGACCATGAGGGAAGGGTGAATGAACTTGCAAGAATAATAGGCGGTGTCGAGATAACACAGACAACGCTTGATTATGCTGAAGAAATGCTGAAGCAATCAGCAGATAATAATATATAAAAGGAGTTTTTTAAAATGGATTGTTTGTTTTGTAAGATTATCAATGGAGAGATACCCTCAAAGAAAGTGTATGAAGATGACAGTGTGTATGCGTTTTATGACATTGCACCGATGGCACCTGTTCATGTACTGATAGTGCCGAAAACTCATATTGCTTCGGTGAATGAGGTCACGGCTGAAAACAGTGCAGTTATTTCGCATATATATGAGGTTGCGGCGAAGCTGGCAAAGGAGCTTGGCATAGCTGACGAGGGATACAGAGTTGTAACGAATTGCGGAGCAAATGCAGGTCAGACAGTATTTCATCTTCATTTTCATCTTTTGGGCGGTACAAAGCTCAAGGTTGAGATGTGCTGATTAATAAGCCTGTCATTCCGAGCGAAGCGAGGAATCTTTTGAAAAAATAATGCGGCAGCCGCTTTTGCAGTGATGTGTAACGGCGGCTGTTTTTGCTGTTGAATGGAAATTTTTTGATATGAGGTGTATTTTAAAATGACAGAAAAGGAAATTGCGGAAATAAGGAAAAGAATGAAGCATGACAGGAATAATGTCACGAAGATATACGGCTGTTATGTCAGTGCAAATAAAGAGATACAGAATGTATTTACGCAGACGGTGGGACTTATCCCGCTTGAAACAAATGAAATGCTGTTCAGTATGCTGAAGAAGACTCTTTCGGGAAGGATAGGAAGAAATCTGCATGACATAGCATTCAGGACTGAACAGGTGGAAACGAGTGACGAGCATAAATTACTTATGAAACTGAGGGATTCTGAGCTGTCAGATGAAGATGCGGTAAAGGAATTGTATGAAAAGATAGTGAATTCATATCCGACCGATGAAAGTTATTTGATACTTTTGGTATGTGATAAATACGATTTGCCGAATATTTCAAAGAATGACGAGAGCTTTGAAGATGATTCAACGGAGGTATTCAGATATATCCTTTGCAGTGTATGTCCGATAAAGCTGACAAGAACACAGCTTGGATTTTCAAACGGAGATGAAAATTTCAAGAGTATAGGTGCAGATAACAGTATATGTGCTCCTGAAATCGGATTTATGTTTCCGTCATTTGATGACAGGAGTACGAATATATACAATGCACTTTATTATACAAAGAGTGCAAGTGAAAATTATCAGACCGTAACAGATTCTCTTTTCAATACAGATGTATTCATGCCTGCTGTCGAACAGAAGGAGACATTTCAGAGTCTTATAGCGGAGACTGTAGGTGATGAGTGTGATTATGATTTGATGCAGAACGTACACGGTCAGATAACCGAGATGATAGCCGAGCATAAAAATACTAATCAGCAGGAGGAATTGTCGGTAGGCAAGACGGAAATAAAAAATATTCTGACAAAGTGCGGGGTATCGGAGGAGAATATCTCTAAATTTGATGAAAATTATGACAACAGCTTTGGAGAAAAGTCATCTTTTAATCCTCAGAATATAATTGACGAGAATAATTTTGAAGTAAAGACACCCGATGTTACGATAAAGGTGAAGCCTGATAAGAGTTACCTTTTAGATACAAAGGTAATTGACGGGGTAAAATATGTTATAGTCCGTGCAGAAGAAGGTGTGGAAGTCAACGGAGTAAAAATAAATATAATATAAAAATAATATTAATATTTATAAATATTGACTATATTGTTACAAAGAAAACAGATTCCTCTCATAAACTTATATGAGAGGAATCTGTTTTTATGAATAAAAAGATTGTAGGAGTGCATGATTTTTTTATATTAGATTTATTGATTTTATATAATTTAAGTAAAAAAATTCGTTAAATTGTCAGAAATGATTATTGGAATTTTGTTAAAAAACAACAAGATGACATAACTTTGAATAAAATGTTATCAAATTATGAACAAAATGACAGCTTTACAAAATTTTGTTTATGTTATAAAATGGTATCAACAGAAAACTGAACTCTTTATTGACACAAAAATTATTTTTGAAAGGATGATCGAGCTAATGAGCGTTTTTTCTTCAAATTTTAAAAGAATCGCTAAAAGAGCAACAGCATGGTCGCTTGCAGCTTTGACAGCTGCAGCTGGTTTTGCTGCAATGCCTGATGTTCTGACAACAAAGGTAAATGCGGCATCAGTGCTTTCCAACGAAGACCGTGGAGTTATTTTTGCAAATTCCCGTACAGATTTCCGTGATGAATCTATTTATTTCCTTATCACAACAAGATTTTATGACGGTGATTCAAGTAACAATGCAAGAAAAAGTGAAGATAAGAAAGCACAGAACCCTGAAAACGATCCCTCATGGAGAGGAGATTTCAAGGGACTTATCGACAAGCTGGATTATATCAAGGCACTCGGCTTTACAGCTATATGGATAACTCCTGTTGTAGAGAATGATTCTGGCTATGACTATCACGGATATCATGCTTATGATTTCAGTGCCGTTGATAAAAGATATGAATCAAACGGTGTTACCTATCAGACACTTATTGATGCTTGTCACCAAAAGGGCATGAAGGTCATACAGGACGTTGTATTCAATCATACCTGTAACTGGGGTGAAAGAAATCTCCTCAAGCTTGAAAGTGATGTGTTTACGGAGAGAAATTCTGTTGTTATGAACGGTAAATACGGTCCGGGCGGTCAGTATACCGATACGGAAAATATATATCATCATAATGGCTATTGCGGCGGTGGTGACTGGGACGAATATGCAGCTCAGAACAAAACTATCGCTGATGACTGTCTCGACCTTGAAACAGAAAACCCGAAAGTCTACAATTATCTTATTGATTGTTACAAAAAGTATATCGACATGGGCGTTGACGCATTCCGTGTTGATACAGTAAAGCATATATCAAGACTTACCCTTAATTCCACTTTTGTTCCGCAGCTCATGGAAGAAGCCAAGAAAACAGGAAACGATAAATTCTATATGTTCGGTGAAATATGTACCAAGGGTGCTGAGGTATGGTATCGTGGCTGTCCTCCGATTTCAACTTGTTTCTATACATGGGCAGATGACGCTGAATGGACAGGCAAGTGGAGTACCGATTTGGCAAGCAATGAAGCACTTGTTGAAGCTCATCACGCTAAATACAATGATACAAGTATTCAGCCGACCAGCAACAATGGATTTTTGAATGGCAATGATTACCATACACCCGATTATTCAAAGCGTTCCGGACTTGATGCAATCGACTTCCAGATGCACTGGACATTTGAAAGTGCAGGTCATGCGTTTGGTACAGCTTTAGGTCAGGACCAGTATTTCAATGATCCGACATGGAATGTTGTATATGTCGATTCACATGACTATGCACCTGACGTTATGCAGACTATCCGCCCGAATTTCGGTACAAATACATGGGCAGAGAACCTTTCACTGATGTTTACGTTCCGTGGTATTCCTTGTGTATTCTACGGCTCTGAAATAGAATTCCAGGCAGGCAAGCCTATAGACGTAGGACCGAATCAGCCCTTGGCAAATACAGGTCGTGCATACTACGGTGATAACATTGAGGGTACAGTCGGTACAAATGACTTTACTGTATACGGAAATCTTTCAGGTCAGGTTGCTGAAACGCTTAAATCCCCTCTTTCACAGCATATCATGAGACTTAACAGAATCCGTCAGGCTATCCCTGCACTCCGTAAAGGTCAGTATTCAGTAGAAGGCTGTTCAAGCAACGGCGGTATCGCTTTCAAGAGAAGATATACAGACAGCTCAACAGACAGCTTTGTATGTGTTGCAATATCAAGCGGTGCTACATTCTCAGGAATCCCCAACGGTACATATGTTGACGCAGTAACAGGCGATACACAGACAGTATCCGGTGGTACTCTTACAGCAAACGTTTCAGGTCAGGGCAACATGAAGGTATATGTACTCAATACAGCTAAAACTCCTGCTCCGGGACGTGTAATTACAAACGGCACATATCTTAATGACGGCGGTGCTGCAGAGCTTATCCAACCTGTTACGATTGTTGAAGGTCCTACAGTTGACGTTACAAGCGTTAAATTGGACAAAACAAGCGTTTCTATACCTCAGGCTACAACAGCAACTGTAACAGCTACGGTTTCTCCTTCAGACGCTACAAATAAGACTATCAAATGGACATCAAGTGATGAAAGCGTTGCAACAGTATCAGGCGGTGTTATAAAGGGCGTATCAATAGGTACAGCAACTATCACGGCTACTTCAAATAACGGCAAGACAGCGACAGTAAAAGTAAGCGTTATAAAGAACCCCGATATTGTAGATGCAACGGGAATTACAGTTTCTCCGTCAAGCCTTACTCTTACAGCAGGCGGTACGGATACACTTACAGCAACGGTTACACCGTCCAATGCAACGGATAAGACAGTTACATGGACATCAAGCAATACAGGAGTTGCAACTGTTTCAAACGGTACAGTAACAGCAGTTGCAGAGGGTACAGCTACAATTACAGCAAAGACATCTAATGGCAAGACTGCAACAGCAACAGTTACAGTTGAAGGAAAAAAGATGACATACATCGACAACGGTGTATATTTTGAAAAGCCTTCGGGCTGGGGTTCGACCATAAACGCATATATCTATGGCGGTGCAAGCGAAACACAGATAACAGGTACATGGCCGGGCAAACCTATGAAAGAAGTAGGCGATGGCATATATGCTTATGAATTTACGACAGACCTCACTAATGTCAAAGTTATCTTCAATGACGGCAGCAATCAGGCACCAGGTTCACAGCAGCCCGGATTTGAATTCAAGAACAAAGGTCTTTATACATCAAACGGCTTCCAGAAAATTGTTGAACCTCAACAGGACGTTGAAGTAACATCTGTAAGCGTAAGCCCGGCATCAGCAAGTGTAAAAGTCGGTGCAACAACTACACTTTCAGCAACGGTTTCACCGTCAAATGCAACTAATAAGGCTGTTACATGGACATCAAGCAATACAAGTGTTGCAACAGTTTCAAACGGTGTTGTAACAGGTGTTGCAAAGGGTACAGCAACAATAACTGTAACTACATCAAACGGTAAAACAGCAAAAGCAACTGTCACTGTAACGAAAGATGATGATCCGACTCCTACAC
Source organism: uncultured Ruminococcus sp. (assembly GCA_902800065.1). GTDB lineage: Bacteria > Bacillota > Clostridia > Oscillospirales > Acutalibacteraceae > UBA1213. Next base: position 55,174 of record CADCDE010000008.1, on the reverse strand, counting down.
TCGTTAATAATTCTACAATATCAGCAACTTCTGTAACACTTGGAAATACAGTAACTGTAAAGGGTGCAGCATCAGGCGGTGTTTCTCCGTATAAATACGCAGTTTATTACAAGGCTTCTACATCTTCAACATGGAGTACACAGCAGGATTTCGCTTCAACAACTTCTGTTTCCATCAAGTTCGCAGGTACAGGCACAAAAAATGTATGTGTAAAAGTAAAGGATAGTGCAGGAACAGTTACCAAGAAATATTTTACAGTAACTGTAAAGGCAGATGCTCTGACAAACAATTCAAAAATTTCCGCAACAGAAATAAATCTTGGTAATACTGTTACGTTGACAGGTGCAGCATCAGGCGGTACAGGTTCATACACCTATGCAATGCTTTATAAGAAAACAAGCAGTTCTTCATGGACAACAGCACAGAATTTCAGCACTTCAAAAACAGCTTCAATTAAGCCTGCAAGTGCAACAACATATGATGTCTGCGTAAAGGTTCAGGACAGTGCAGGCACAGTTGAAAAGAAATTCTTTACACTCAAGGTTACAGCACCGGCTCTGGTGAATAATTCAACAGTTTCTGCAACCTCAGTTACACTTGGCAATACCATAACTGTAAAAGGTGCGGCAACAGGCGGTACAACTCCTTACAAATATGCAGTTTATTACAAAGCTTCTTCAGCTACAACATGGACAACAAAGCAGGACTTCTCTACAACAGCTTCTGTTTCCATCAAGTTTGCAGGAACAGGCACAAAGGATATATGCGTAAAGGTTAAGGACAGTGCAGGAACGGTTGAGAAAAAGTACTTTACAGTAAAAGTTACCAATGCAGCTCTTGCAAATACCTCAACAGTTTCCGCAACAACTGTTGCACTTGGCAATGCAATAACTGTAAAAGGTGCAGCAACAGGCGGTACAACTCCTTACAAATATGCTGTTTATTACAAGGCTTCTTCAGCTACAACATGGACTGAAAAGCAGGCTTTCTCAACAAATGCTTCTGTTTCGATAAAGTTCGCAGGCACAGGAACAAAGGATGTTTGCGTAAAGGTTAAGGATAATACAGGAACAGTTGTCAAGAAATATTTCACTGTAACAGTAAATTCAAACTTGACAAACAATTCAACAGTAAGTGCAACAAGCGTTACAAAGGGCGGCAAGGTTACAGTTAAATTTGCTGCAGCAAATGGCACATCTCCTTATACTTATAAAGTAGAGAGAATGTTGGTAGGTGGTTCAGCAGGCTGGACAACGATTTCAAATACATCTTCAACATCTACAACTGTTGCAATACCGACAGCCGACACATATCAGATTCGTGTAACTGTTACAGACAGCAAAAAAGCTACATCTGTAAAATACTTCACGGTTACCGGAAAGTAATAGCGTATAACTAACATTTTCATAACTACCTTCTGAATTTAGAGTACCCGTACAGGATATTTTTATAAATCCTGTGCGGGTATTCTGATTTTATGTTGAAAGAGGGTTTTTTTTGTGATATAATAGAAATGGTGGTAATAATGAGAAACAGTGATATAAGCATAATAACAGCGAAGGCTGAGAATATAGAGATAAATAAAAATGAGCTTGCATTGAGACTGAAAACTGACAGAGGCTATAATAGTGAGTTGCTTGAAAAATGCCGTAAGCGGTTTAATGAGACAGTTGAATATAAGTGTGCGTATATAAGGACAGAGGTGGATTTGTCACAGGAAAATATCTGTAAATTTGATTTTGCCGAGATAGAAAGCAGAAATTTATATAAGAATTTGCAGGGGTGCAGAGAGGCATTTGTAATGGCGGTGACAACGGGAATAGCAGTTGACAGGCTTTTGAAAAAGCTGAATGTCATTTCACAGGCTGAACATTTTGTAACAGACGGACTATCATCGGCGGCAGTAGAATCTTTTTGTGATTATGCTTCTGATATTATGAAAACAGGTATAAAATGTGCAAACCGATTCAGTCCAGGTTACGGTGATGTTTCACTTGAGGTTCAAAAGCCGCTTCTGGAAAGGCTTTGTGCATTTGAAACTCTTGGTATCACGCTCAACTCTGCATATCTGATGACACCTGTAAAGTCCATAACTGCAATAATGGGGATAATAGACAATTAGCAATTAGCAATGTGCAATTTGCAATGAATCGGGAGAAAAATATTATGAAAGATATAAGAGAATTAATAAAAGAAAAGAGAGTGTATTTTGATGGCGGAACAGGAACTGTCCTGCAAAAGAAGGGGCTTAAATCGGGTGAATCGCCTGAGATGTGGAATATCACACAGCCGCATAAGATAGTTACACTTCATAAGTCTTACTTGAAAGCAGGGGCAAATATAATAAAGACAAATACTTTCGGTATCAATAGGAATAAGTTTCTGAATTATGCGGAGCTTATAAGAAAAGGCATTGAATGTGCGAAAAAAGCCGTTGAAGAAGTTGGAGAAGATGAAAAATATATAGCTTTTGATATGGGACCGACAGGCAAACTTCTTGAACCATTGGGAGATTTGCCGTTTGAGGAAGCTGTTTCAATATTTGCGGATAATGTGAAGATTGCGGCTGAATGTGGTGTTGATTTGATTCTTATTGAAACAATGAACGACAGTTATGAAACAAAGGCGGCAGTTTTGGCAGCAAAGGAAAATTGTGATTTGCCGATATTTGTAACGAATGTATATGACGGTACGGGGAAGCTGATGACAGGTGCAGACCCAAAAGCTATGATTGCAATGTTGGAGGGTTTGGGAGTAGACGGTCTTGGAATGAACTGTTCACTCGGTCCTGATAAAATGCTTGATATAATAGATGAATTTGCAAAATATTCATCTACGCCAATAATAGTGAATCCTAACGCGGGATTGCCGGAAGTTGTTGACGGTGAAACGGTGTTCAATATCAATGAAGACGAATTTTCTGATTATATGGTGCAGATGGTACAGCGTGGTGCAACGATATTGGGTGGATGCTGTGGTACGACTCCGAAATTTATCCAAAAGACTATTGAGAAAACAAAAGATTTGCCGTATCAATGCCCTACTGAAAAAGATTTCACGATGGTATCGTCATATACTCATGCAGTTATGATAGATAAAGATCCGATACTGATAGGTGAAAGGATAAATCCCACAGGTAAGCCGAAATTAAAAGAGGCTTTGCGTACAGGTGATTTGAATTATATATTGAATGAAGCGGTAAGACAGGCTGATAAGAATGTGCATATACTTGATGTAAATGTGGGCTTGCCTGAGATAGATGAAACTGAAATGATGAAAAGGTGTGTTTCGTCTATACAGGCAGTGACAGATGTGCCGTTGCAGATAGACACAACTAAATTTGAGACGCTTGAACAAGCAATGAGAATATATAACGGAAAGCCGCTTGTAAATTCCGTGAACGGTACAGAAACAAGCATGGAAAATGTTTTGCCGATAGTTCAAAAATATGGTGGCGGACTTATCGCATTGACGATAGATGAAAAGGGTATTCCCGACAATGCCCAAGACAGGGCGAAAATTGCCGAAAAAATAATAAAAAGAGCTGCTGAATATGGTATTTCAAAGAAAGATATAATAGTTGATCCGTTGGCACTGACGATATCATCGAATCCCGAAAGTGCGGTTTTAACTCTTGAAAGTATAAGATTGATAAGGGCAATGGGAGTTAAAACAAGTTTGGGTATATCAAATATATCTTTCGGACTTCCTCAAAGAAATCTCGTAACAAGTACGTTTTATGCAAATGCTTTGCAGAGTGGTCTGAATTGTGCGATAATGAATCCGTTTGCAGATGAGATGATGAATGTATACTATGCGTACAGGGCGTTGAATCAGCTTGATACAGGATGCGTGGATTATATAAATTACGCATCGGCAGTTCAGGGAACGGTCAAAAATGATGTAAAGACGGAAGAAACTCTGCATATTTGTATAGTGAAGGGATTGAAGGATGGTGCAGTAGCACAGACAAGAAAGCTGCTTGAAAGTATATCACCGCTTGATGTAATAAATAAGCATATAGTGCCTGCACTGAATGAGATAGGAACGGCATTTGAGCAGAAAAAGGCATATCTTCCGCAGTTGCTGATGAGTGCGGAAACGGCTTCACTGTCATTCGAGGAGGTCAAGAAAAAGATTCCCTCTGAGCAGGCTGATAAAAGCAAGGCGATAGTTTTGGCGACAGTCAAGGGAGATATACATGATATTGGAAAGAATATAGTAAAAGTTTTAATGGAAAGCTATGGATTTACGGTGTATGACTTGGGCAGGGATGTACCGCCTGAAAAGATAGTTGAATGTGCATTGGAGCATAAATGTAAATTGGTAGGATTGAGTGCATTGATGACAACGACAGTTCCGTCAATGGCGGAGACTATAAAGCAGCTTAATGAAACTGACAGGTCTATAAAAACACTGGTAGGCGGAGCAGTATTGAATCAGGAATATGCTGATATGATAGGAGCAGATTTTTACGGAGCAGATGCTATGGACAGTGTAAGATTTGCGGAAAAATTTTATTCAGACTGAATTTTCACAGGGAGATTTTCATAAACATTAACAAAAATATATTGGGAGTTAATGTTGTATGAAAAGGATAATATTGTCAAGTCCGTTGAAATTTCGAGTGCATGGTTCTGGAAAAAATATAGGGTTTGTAATATTTTGTATAGTGCTGTTTGCAGGGATAGTGTTCGGAGCGGTTTCTGGAAGAAGTGCTGACAGCGAATTGATGAAACGTCTCGATTTTATATTTCAGACGAATTATCATATAAGATGTTCACAGGGATTTTTGACAGCATTTGTATCATCATTCGGTTCATCAGTGATATTTTTGGTGATGATATTTTTGTTTGGACTGTCATTGTGGGGAGGATTTGTTTCGTGGATAATACCGTTTTTCAAGGGATATGGATATGGACTGTCAGTGGGATATTTGTATGGCTTATACGGATTTTATGGAGTGGGGTATAATCTGCTGATAGTACTTCCGGGGATGTTCATTTCTTCTTTGGTAATATCCAAAGCAGGATATGAAGCCATGATAAATTCGGTGAAAATGATAAGTATTTTTACAAGGAATGAAATCAGGGATGATCCTCAGATACAGATGAAGCACTATCTGAAAATGATGTTTGTATCAATGCTGATGTGTGCGGTGTCATCAGTGGTGGATATGCTGTTTGCAATGTGTTTTTCGTGGATATTCAAATTTTGAAATTAAAAGGAATGGTAGGATAAAATGGCACAGGGAAAGAAAAAATACAGCTTGGCAGAATTTTTTTCGGGTTATTTTGATAATTTCGGGAATATGCTTTTGGTGAATTTGTTTTATTGTATACCGTTGGCTGTTTTTTCGGGGATAATGTTTGCGGTGTTTTACTTTACGAAGGAAATGAATCTGTTTGGAATGTTTTTGCTTATACCGCTGATGTCACCGTTCACGGGGGGACTTATGTATGTATGCCGAAAGCTGACAGTCAAAAGTGAAATAAGACCGTTAAAGGATTTTATCAAAGGAACGGTACAGAACTGGAAATTTTTTCTTGTCAACGGGATAGTTTTTTATATAGTATCAGTAGGACTGTATATAACATTTTCATATTTCCGTGAGAACCTTGATAAGCCGATTGTCATATTATATATAATACTGAGTCTGCTGACGGCTGTATTTTTTCTTTTCGTTGAACTGTCGCTGACGGTGATGGCTGTTTCGGTTGAGCTGAAAATATCGGAGATGATAAAGAATTCAGTGATGCTTGTAGTCGGTGGAATAATTCATCATCTCAAAGCATTGTTATCATTGTTGTTTGTTTTGTCACTGATAACGGCAGTAATGATGATGTCAAACAGTTGGACAGTATTTTTTATAATATTGGGTGTTGTCACGGTATTGTTTTTACCTGTTATGGTCGCATATATATGTGTGTATAATTCGTATCAGGCAGTTGAAAAATCTGTTATAATGCCGTATATGGAAAAACAGAAACAAATCAGGGAAAAGAATGAGCGTGAGGAGACCAAAAATAATGTTACAATAGAGGAGCTTGAGGCTCTTTCAAAAGGAAATAAAGATGAATATGTTTCACTCAATGGTATAATGGTGAAAAGAAGCACTGTTATAAAAATGCTTGAAACAAAAAAATCTATGAAAAACGAGGGGTGATATTGACAAGTTTTTAACAATAGATTATAATGTTATTATAATATCTCATCATTGAAGAACAAATTATCTTTTTTGAAAATGGAGGAAACAGTAATGTCTGAAATTCAGGAAAATATCGTGTGTGATATCGACAGCTTTAATGCAAAGCTGGCTCAGGTAAAGGAAGCACAGAAAAAATTTGCGGAGTATTCACAAGAACAGGTAGATAAGATTTTCAAAGCCGTTGCCATTGCAGCAAATCAGGCTCGTATACCGCTTGCAAAGATGGCTGTCGAGGAGACAGGCATGGGTGTAGTTGAGGATAAGGTAATCAAGAATCACTATGCGGCAGAGTATATATATAATAAATATAAGGATACAAAGACTTGTGGTGTAATTGACTATGACCCTGCATTCGGTCTTACACAGGTAGCAGAGCCTATCGGTATAATAGGTGCTGTAATTCCGACAACAAACCCGACTTCAACAGCGATATTCAAGGCACTTATATGTCTTAAAACAAGAAATGGTATTATAATAAGCCCTCACCCCCGTGCGAAAAATTCAACTATAGCAGCGGCTAAAATAGTCCTTGAAGCGGCAGTAAAAGCAGGAGCTCCCGAAAATATAATCGGTTGGATAGATGTACCGTCACTTGAATTGACAAATGCTCTTATGAGAAATTCGGATACTATACTTGCCACAGGCGGTCCGGGAATGGTAAAATCAGCGTATTCTTCCGGAAAGCCTGCCTTGGGCGTAGGTGCAGGAAATACCCCTGTTATAATCGACAGTACGGCTGATATAAAAGTGGCTGTTAATTCCATTATCCATTCAAAGACATTTGATAATGGTATGATATGTGCATCTGAGCAGAGTGTAACAGTTCTTGCGGATATCTATGATGAAGTGAAGAAGGAGTTTGCTGCAAGAGGCTGTTATTTCTTACAGGGAGATGAACTTGATAAAGTAAGACATACCATTCTTATCAACGGTGCATTGAATGCAAAGATAGTAGGTCAGAAAGCATATAAGATAGCAAAACTTGCAGGAGTTGAGGTACCCGAAAGTACAAAGATACTGATAGGTGAGGTAGAGAGTGTTGATATAAGCGAGGAATTTGCACATGAAAAGCTGTCACCTGTACTCGCTATGTATAAGGCTGAAACATTCGATGAAGCACTTGCAAAGGCAGCACAGCTTGTAGCAGACGGCGGTTACGGTCATACTTCTTCACTGTTTATACATCCTGCACAGAAGGAAAAAATCGAGAAGCATTATCATGCAATGAAGACCTGTCGTGTATTGATAAACACTCCGTCATCACATGGTGGTATCGGTGATTTGTATAACTTTGCTCTTGCACCGTCAATGACATTGGGCTGTGGTTCATGGGGAGGAAACTCTGTTTCCGAAAATGTCGGAGTAAAGCATTTGCTTAATATAAAGAGAGTTGCGGAACGCCGTGAAAATATGCTTTGGTTCAGAACTCCTCAGAAAGTTTACTTCAAGAAGGGCTGTATGCCTGTAGCACTTGATGAACTCGGCATGATGGGTAAGAAAAAGGCATTTATCGTAACGGATTCATTCCTTTATAAGAACGGTTATGTAAAGCCGATTGAAACGAAGCTGGATGAAATGGGGATACAGCATACCTGTTTCTATGATGTAAAGCCCGATCCGACACTTTCATCTGCAAAAGAGGGTGCAGAGGCTATGAGACTGTTTGAGCCTGATGTAATAATCGCATTGGGCGGAGGCTCTGCAATGGACGCAGGTAAGATTATGTGGGTGCTTTATGAGCATCCCGAGGCTGATTTCATGGATATGGCAATGTGCTTCATGGATATAAGAAAGAGGATATGTCCGTTCCCGAAGATGGGTGAGAAGGCATATTTTGTAGCCGTTCCGACATCATCTGGAACAGGTTCGGAGGTAACGCCTTTTGCCGTTATCACTGATGAAACGACAGGTATAAAATATCCGTTGGCAGACTATGAGCTTTTGCCGAATATGGCGATAGTTGATGCCGATAATATGATGAATCAGCCGAAGGGCTTGACGAGTGCATCAGGTATAGATGCCCTGACACACGCCCTTGAAGCATATGCTTCGATAATGGCAACGGAATATACAGACGGACTTGCATTGCAGGCGATGAAGAATATATTTGAGTATCTGCCGTCAGCGTATGAGAACGGTGCAAACGATCCTGTAGCAAGAGAGAAGATGGCAACAGCGTCTACAATGGCAGGTATGGCATTTGCGAATGCTTTCTTGGGAGTTTGTCATTCAATGGCACATAAGCTGGGAGCGTATCATCATATTGCACACGGTGTTGCAAATGCTTTGCTTATCACTGATATAATGAGATATAATGCTGAGCCTGTACCGCCGAAGATGGGTACATTTTCACAGTACAAGTATCCGCATACATTGGAAAGATACTGTGAATGTGCAAGATTTTTGGGATTTGTCGGCAAGGATGATAATGAAACATTTGAAATTTTCATTAAAAAGATAGAAGAACTGAAAGAGCGTTGCGGAATCAAAAAGACTATTGCAGATTACGGTGTCAAAGAGGAGGATTTCCTTGCAAGCCTTGATGACATGGTAGAACACGCATTTGATGACCAGTGTACAGGAGCGAATCCGAGATATCCGTTGATGTCTGAGATAAAAGCGATGTATCTCAAGGCTTATTACGGCAAGTGATTGAGGGATAAAAAAATGTCTTGTATCAGTTTACCGAAGAAGATATATTTCAAAGAGGGTTGTCTGCCGATAGCCCTTGATGAACTCAGAGGCATGAAAAGAGCGTTTATAATAGGCGATAACGGACTTGTCGAAGCAAAGCTGAATGAATTGGGAGTACAGCATATTCAGTATTCGAGCATGAAAGATAATTTGATGAATGAGATAAAATTATTTGAGCCTGATGTTGTCATAGAAATAGAAAATAAATGCGAAATTTCATACAATGCTTATAAAGTAGCCGTCAATTGTATGGATATGTCAGCGGACATGGTAATAATAGACGGTTCGGAAAATTTGCCTGATTTGAAAATTTCATTTAATTAAAATTAAAGGCACTGCATTTGATATGTGCAGTGCCTTTTTGAACGTAAAAATGGGTGCAGGGAGCTTGCTTCCTGCCGAGGTCAAGGGCGAGAAGCCCTTGTGGGTTTCAGGGAGGAAATAAATTGGAGTATATATGCAGATTGTGTCCTAGGGAGTGCAAAGCGGAAAGAGGACTTGAAAGCGGAAAAGGATATTGCAGACAGGGGACACTGCCAAAGGTGGCGAGGATAGCCCCGCATTTTTGGGAAGAGCCGTGCATCAGTGGAAAAAGAGGTTCGGGAACGGTATTTTTTTCAGGTTGTGTAATGTCGTGTGTGTTTTGCCAGAATTCAAAGATAAGCACAGGTGGTTACGGTAAGGTGCTGACTGTGGAGAAATTGTCCGAGCATATAAAACGTTTGGAGGACAGTGGGGTACATAATATAAATTTAGTCAGTCCAACACCGTATATTGAGAGTATAGTGGAGTGTTTTGAGATGTATAAGCCGAAAATACCGATAGTTTATAATACAGGGGGATATGAGAAAGTAGAGACGCTGAAAAGGCTTGAAGGGATAGTTGATATATATTTGCCTGATATGAAGTATGCAAGGGGAGATATTGCAAAAAAATATTCCAATGCTGAGGATTATCCTGAAATAGCATTAAAGGCTATTTCTGAGATGGTGCATCAGACGGGCAAGCCTGAATTTGACGGTAACGGAATTATGAAAAAAGGAACGATTGTTCGTCATCTGATATTACCGCAAAATACGAAAAATTCAATGAAAGTTTTGGACTTGCTGAAAGAAAATTTCGGGGATAAAATTTTGGTCAGTTTAATGGCACAGTATGTGCCGTTAGGAAATGCAGAGAAATTTCCTGAAATAAACAGGAGAATAACCTCAAGGGAATATTCCAAGGTACTTGAATATTTTGAGGAAACAGGGCTTGATGGATTCGTGCAGGAATTGTCATCAGCGAAAAAAGATTATGTTCCCGAATTTGATGTATCCTTGATTTGAATGATATTTTTTTGAGCGACATTTTCTTCAAGAGTGTATTCAGCAGTGAGGGTATAATTATTTTTGTCATTGGATAGAGAGAATTTCTTGTTTAGTACGGTTGCACTGTCGGCACTGTACAGCATGAATAATTCGTAAAATTTCAGTTTGTTTTTTAATATTTTTTCAGCCTGTGATTCGTTAAGATGAACAGGCTGTTTTTTGTATTTCAGCCATGTTTCGGAAAGGAAATATATAGGTACTCCTTTGGAGAGAATGTCAAGCTGTTGTTTTTGGGTGAATTTGATATAGTCACCTTGAGGATTTCCATTTAGTGTCAAAGGGAGCTTTATATTCATTATATCTACATCGAGTTTATTGATATATTCGTTCTGAGGCTGTAATGCTTGGTATGATTTAGGAATTTTGAGAGTAACGGTACGGAGAGTCTTGGCATATATTTTAGCCTCGCTGTCGAATAATTTTGTTGAGCCGTCAGTATATGTTTTGACACCGCTCACGAGTAATTGTCCTTTGTGTATGCCCTCACCGATTTTTAAGGTTGAATAGCCTTTTTTTACTTCCATTCTTGTAATAGTACCGTCAGCAGTTGAAATGATATTGCTTGCTTTTGTTTTTTTTGCGGTATCAGGAGTTAAACTGGGACTGATTTTAACTTCCGCATCAGTGCCGATGATATTTATAGTTATCCAGCTTATGCGGTTGTCATTGAGAGAAACTTCAGCTTCAACAATTTCAGGATCGAAGCTGTTGATTTTCGCACCTTCACGGAAGCCGTGTTCACGGAATTCCTGACGTATTTCATATTCGTTTATAAGAGGAGGAAGTTCTATTTTGATATTCCATATAAAGCCCGTGAGGAATTTTATAGCAAGTCCCCATATGATAAGACCTATAAGAAGACCTGAGCGGGCCTTGTATTTTTGCATGAGATATATCAAGCCGTGATTTTTTATTATATGTATTTCACACATAGTTTTTTCGGCTGTTTTGGTGATATATTTCATATCGGAGGACCTTGCAGATGCACGGAGGGTATTATCATCAATTCTTTTGGGATTCCATATATTTATTCCTGATTTAACGGCGGCATTGAGGAATCTTTCGGGAAATTTGTCTGTTATCTCGAAATCAGTCCAGCCGAATAACCAACGCAGTAATTTCACTGTCAAAAAGTGTCACGCTCCGTTTTTACATTATATATTCGATAGAAGTAATGAAACCATGAATAACTATCTCACAGTCGGTCATACATTTTATATGGAGACCACGTCCGATGAAGGAGATGATATATTTTCCGACATTAATTTTTATGGAGGTGTCGCTGTATTCAACAACGCCTCTGTTCCCCTCAAGAACGACCTCACGGTTACTGCTGATGTTCATATGAACATATCCTAAATTGGTAACGGTTGAGGGAATATCCCTGCAGTTTTTTTTCATATATATGAATCACCGCCCGATATAGTTTTTTTAATAAACGTGAGTTCGATGAAAACGAAAAATTATTGCGACGAAGAATCTTTTGAAGATTCCTCACTGCGTTCGGAATGACATACTTCATTTCATCATTGTCAGAATATTTTTCAGTTACGTCGAACTCACGTTAATAAAATAATTATGCGAAAAGGAGTGTAAGTATGAAAAAGATAATAGCAGTTTTTGTGTCAGTATTGGGAATAGCTTTACTGTTGATATTTCCGAAAGAGGTTTCCGAGGGGATAAAAACGGGGCTTGAAAACTCTGTGAGATTGCTTGTACCGTCATTGTTTCCGTTCATGGTGCTTTCGTCTTTCATGATACGCTCAAACGCTTATGAATATATCGGGAAAATATTTTTTCCTCTCGCAAAAATATTCCGACTGCCCGAAAGTGCTGTATCTGCAGTTGTATTGAGCTTTGTCGGGGGATTTCCTGTGGGAGCGAAGTGTGTGCGGTTGCTTTATGTGAGTGGGAAAATCAGCCATAATGAAGCGGAAAGAATGATGGATTTCTGTGTATGTTCAGGACCGGCATTTCTGATAACAGCAGTTGGAGTTATGATGACAGGGAATGTAATGTCAGGGGTGATTTTGTATATATCGCAGATAATATCTGGAGTGATATTGGGGATAGTATCGGGATTTTTTAATAAGAATTGCAATGAAAAGAGGTCTGTATCAACTTCTGAAAGTGAAACAGACCTAATAAATGCGTTTATAGCTTCAAGTGCAGACGGTGCAAGAGCGATAATTGAATTAACGGGACTAGTGGCAATCTTTTCCGCCGTGATGAATGTTATATCATCAATAGGTATTGAAAGTAGAGTAATGGTTATATTTTTAGAAGTAACGACAGCCTGTAAAAGTATAACAGGTGCAGGGGGAGCGTTGTGGATGGTGTCACTTGCGGCGGGTTATGGTGGAATGTGTGTACATTTTCAGATATTTGCATTGTTGGAGGATATGGGGATAAGCAGACTGAGATTTGAGATATTCAGGGTAGTTAATGCAATATTGTCATCAGTGATAACGTATGTAATATGTATATGGTTTGATTTATCTGTGCAGACCTTTGCAATATCGGAGAATACCAATGCAGAGATAACATCAACGAGTATAATGGGGGCAGTTTCGCTTGTGGTAATGTCAGCAATATTTTTGCTGTCGTTGGAGCAGAAAAATAAAATGAAGCTGCAAACCTGATAAGGAATACAGCTTCATTATAGATATTTTTATAAAATCAATGTGATATTAGCCCTTAACTGCAGCAGCAACCTCAGCAGCAAAGTCATCTGAACGCTTTTCAAGACCTTCGCCCTTTTCAAAACGAACAAATTTTACGATTTTGATAGAGCCGCCAAGAGCCTTTTCGGTTTCCTTTGTATAAGAGCCGATTGTTTTTGAGTTGTCCTTAACAAACTCCTGGTCAACGAGGCAGTTTTCCTTATAGAATTTGCCAACCTTACCGTCAACGATTTTAGCGAGAACCTGCTCAGGCTTGTTAGCCATTTTGGGATCCTGTTTCATCTGAGCAATCATGATTTCCTTTTCATGCTCGATAACGTCAGCAGGAACATCAGCAGCATCAAGGTACTGAGTATTGAGAGCAGCTATCTGCATAGCAACGTCCTTTGCATAAGTTACGAAACCGTCTTTGTCAGCAACGTCAGTATCGAACTGTACCATAACAGCGATTTTGCCTCCCATGTGGATATAAGTTGCAACTGTACCCTCGTAACGAACAAAACGACGGATTATGATATTTTCACCGATAGTCTGAATTTTCTCCTGAAGAAGCTCAGCAACAGTCATTTCAGTGCCGACAGCCTTTTTGGTGAGAAGGTCTGCTACATCAGCAGGATTCTCAGCGAGAACAGTGTCAGCAACAGTCTTTACAAAAGCCTGGAAATCTGCATTTTTTGCAACGAAGTCTGTTTCAGCGTTTACTTCAAGTGCAACGCCTGCATTGTCATTCTGATAAGCAACAGCAACACCCTCAGCAGCGATTCTTGATGCTTTTTTAGCTGTCTTAGCAAGACCCATTTCTCTGAGAATGTCTATTGCCTTGTCCATATCACCATTAGCTTCGGTGAGAGCCTTTTTGCAGTCCATCATACCGCAGCCTGTTTTCTGTCTTAAAGTTGCAACATCTTTTGCTGTAAAAGCCATTTTAAAAAACCTCCAAAAAATAAATATAATTTGTTTCTTCAAAAAATACCCGCAAAAATAATTTCTTGCGGGTATTCTGTTAATTCAATGTAAGAAATTATTCTTCAACAGCCTCGCTGTCATCTTCTGTTTCAACAGCAGCTGCACCCATCTGACCTTCATTGCCTTCTATTATAGCATTTGCGATAGCAGATGAGATAAGTTTTACTGCACGGATAGCATCGTCATTGCCGGGGATAACGTAGTCAATTTCGTCAGGGTCACAGTTTGTATCAACGATAGCAACTATCGGGATACCGAGCTTTTTAGCTTCCGCAACTGCGATTCTTTCCTTACGGGGGTCAACGATGAACAATGCACCGGGGATTTCCTTCATTTCCTTAATACCGCCAAGGAATTTTTCAAGTTTTTCAATTTCAAGGTTCAGTTTGATAACTTCTTTTTTAGGGAGAAGGTCAAATGTACCGTCAGACTCCATTGTACGGAGCTGGTTAAGTCTCTGGATTCTTCTTTTGATTGTTGTGAAGTTAGTGAGCATACCGCCGAGCCATCTTGCATTTACATAATATGCACCTGCACGGAGAGCTTCTTCCTTAACGGAATCCTGAGCCTGCTTTTTAGTGCCTACGAAAAGTACAGACTTGCCGTCTGCTGAAAGCTCACGAACAAAGTTGTAAGCTTCCTCGAGTTTTTTAACAGTCTTCTGAAGGTCGATAATATAGATACCGTTTCTCTCTGTAAAGATGTAGGGAGCCATTTTAGGGTTCCATCTTCTTGTCTGATGACCGAAGTGAACACCTGCTTCAAGAAGCTGTTTCATTGATACTACTGATGCCATTTTAAAAAATCCTCCTTAGGTTTTTTCCTCCGTCAGTCTTTGATTCAAACGCACATATGATACGCACCTAACGAATAAGCCTGACGTGTGATTTGCGTTGAATATTATATCATATATTTTCAGAAATTGCAAGAACTTTTTATCAAAAATCCATTCATTTTTGCAAATACACTAACAGCCAATAAAAAAGTATAAATATATTTTCTTTTTGCGGAAATCAAGATAATAATGTCACTAAAATCGGTATAATTATATTATCATTTTCCATTCTTCAACAAGCTTTTCAAGTGAAAATGTGGCATTTGCGGGACTCGTTGAAGGCAGTTTTACCGCTTTTATACCTGTATCGGGAAAAATGTATTTCATATACATCTTGTGAGATAATGCCCCGTTGCAGAATATTCTGTTTATATTGCTGTTTTGGATAATATCCCTGATATCATTTGGGATAACGTCTTTAATTGAGCTGTCAGATGAGCCTATGACAGTGCATGAGTGTATGGAATCCCATAAAGCGAGACCGTTATCAAGTACAAGATTCTTTTTATCTTCAATATTTTGAGGAATAGGCTGATTGAAGATAATTGCAAGGACTTTCCAGAATCTGTTTTGAGGATGACCGTAAAAGAACATAGATTCTCTTGATTTCACTGAGGGGAAACTGCCTAAAATCAGAGTTTTTGAATTTTCATCAAAAAGCGGCGGAAAGGGATGTATGATACTTTGGGGTTGCATGATTTTCACCTCTTATCATTCGACATTGTTAAGGAGATTTCTGCACATAAGGAATATCAGAAGTGAAATGGATATGTTCCAGAAGAATATCGGAAGTCCCATGACAGTTGCAGATATATCAG
Source organism: uncultured Ruminococcus sp. (assembly GCA_902800065.1). Lineage (GTDB taxonomy): Bacteria > Bacillota > Clostridia > Oscillospirales > Acutalibacteraceae > UBA1213. The sequence goes on along the minus strand of CADCDE010000008.1, from coordinate 39,599 downwards.
CAAACATTCTCGCATGGGTAAGTGCCATTACTCCGAGAAATACTCCGGGTACCATGAGTAAAAATATAAGTGACATATAGAATGTGATGAATATTCCTCTGTTGCCGTTCATGCCGACTATTCTTTGTGCAAGGACATTGGCGGCGATATATACGCAGCCGAAGCTGCCGTAAACCAATATGCTTGTGATTATATCAGGAATAGCACCTCCGACAATGACAGCAAGGATTATGTATGATATACTTGCGTCAATAAAGGGCTTTATGATACTTGTGGCTGAAGCCATTATAAGTTTTTTTACAGGGTCTTCGGGTATGAGGAATATGTATGGCTTGCCGAGTTCCTTTACCCAGTCGCCTGCTGCACTGAAAAAGAACTGAACGTATGAGCAAATTATAGTTACTCCTATATATATTATAGTGTTTTTAAACGGGTTGAAGGACAGTAATTGATTTATTGCGATACCTGTTACCAATGCTACTCCCAAGAGAACGGCTGTGCTGATGTTTAGGAATTTGAAGCGTGAACGTCTTGAACCTTCCTTGAGATGTTTGTAAAAAATGGTGTTTGCTCCGTGACCTTTGCCGATGCCTGTATTGGAGACATTTATTTTTCTTGAGCCTAGAAAGACGGCTTCGCTCATTGTGCCTGTTCTTATAGAGTCACGGAAGATATAATTGTTTTCTGCTCCCTGAAGAACGTCTTCATAGTAGTCAAGTTTTGAATAGAGGAATATGAGTACGGAAACGATTGTCATGAATAAAAGTAATATTCCGTAGACAGCTATATTGGTAGTATCGTGGTTCAAAAGACCGAATATAAAACCGTGAACCCAGCCTATCATGGGAGAATATGCAAGCATAGGCTGTGCCATTGAAGAAAAGAGGTTTTCGATAGTGAGACCATATCCGAACATATGTACACCGAAGACAGTCAGGGTATACAGAGGGATAGCATATATGATGTATTTGATGAATTCAGCACGTTTTGGGTGCCCGCTGGATATGCAGAAAATGACCAGAGTTATCATTTGTACAAGGATGAAAGTCATCAGTATTCCGCCGACAAGAAGCAGGGCATTTGATACAGAAAGTCTGAATACTCGCATGACCATACCGCCGTATGATGAAAAGCATATGACGAGGAACAGCATAGATAAAAGCTGTCGTCCGACTCCGTATATAAGTATTTTTTTAGGGGACAGAGGGGCGGAAAAAATGTTGTTGACATCACTCATTGAGAAAAAGCTGGTACCTGAGCTGAGACCTTTCAGCATGATGGGTATGCTTATGAAATGAAGCAGGGCAAGATAACCGCCGTATAAAGCTCTGATATCCTTTGAAAGCTCATAATCCACAGCATTCATTGTAAATCCCATTATGATACCATAAATAAGGCTGAGTCCAATCAGTGCATATAAAATAAGTCGTGCAGGGTGTCTGAAAGTGTCAAGCACAGCATTTTTGACAGCTTTCCTGACTACATAAAAAATTGCTTTCATAAAAACTTCACTTCCTTGCCGTCACAGATTTTTCTGTTATGTTAAAGAACAGCTCCTCAAGATTTTCACCGCTTTCTTCGACAAAGCGTCTTTCACGTTCAGCTTCAATTTTGCCGTCCATCATAATGAATACCTTGTCCCAGAATTCGTCAACGCTTTCAAGCATATGAGTGCTGATGATAATAGATATGCCCTGAGATTTCATTTCCGTAAGGAGAGATTTAAGTTCTTTTATGGCATGGGGATCAAGTCCGACAAACGGTTCATCAAATAATACAGCCTTTGGTGATATAAGTAATGCACAGCAGATACTTATTTTTTGTTGCATACCTTTTGAAAGTTCCTTGCCGAGTTTGTTCTTTTTATTGTCGAGTTCCATTCTCTTGACAAGCTCGTTGGCTTTGTCTTCCCAATTTTCGAGTTTATATGCACGGGCAATGAATTCCATATGCTCCCATACAGTGAGCAGTTCAAAGGGAGCAGGTATTTCGGGGATATATCCGAGAATTTGTTTAGCTTCCATACTTTTGTTGTTGTGTCCGCAAATTTCTATTTCTCCGTCAAATCTGAGAAGACCTGCAATACATTTTATGGCAGTAGATTTTCCTGCACCGTTGGGACCTGCAAGGACGGCTATCTCACCGTCTTTTACAGTGAATGACAGATTGTCGTTTGCCTTGAACTTGCCGTACTTTTTAGTAAGATGGGATACGTTTATCATTAAATATCACTACCTTTCCGAATATCCCGAAGGAATTTTAAAAATGCTGTTATCTGTAATTTTATCGGAAACGGAATTGAACATAAAGGTTGTTTTTCCCTTGTCGGACTGCATTATTTCGGCATATGGCTTATCGTCTTTGAAATAATAAGTTATGGTTATTGAAGAAGCATTTTTTTCTTCTGATGAAAGTTTATATTTTTCAAAGGTAATGTTGCCGAGACCGTTGAAATCAGTCATACCGTCCTCAGAGAATTTTATGGATTCACTTACACCGAGATTCATGTCTTTAGTGTAAGCTTGTACAAATTCATCAATGGTGTTGCTGTAGGTACTTGTCTTGTAGTTTTTTTCGCTGTCGTTTATGTCATGTATCTTGTTATTTTCGATGATAAAGTGAAGTTTTTTGCCGTCAGGCTGTTCCATGTTTATCATAGCATTTTTTTGTTTTTTGTCACTTGCAAGTATATATTTGTATACATCTTTTTGTGCGCTGTTTTCATTGTTTTCGACAGTCATTTCGACATCAATGTAAATTATATCGGATTTCCATAGTTGAATAAAAGTTTGTTCAAAAAGATTTCCGATATCTTTTTTGATTTTTGAGGGGCTTTGTGCTACGATTGAATTTTCGGATATGCCTGAACTTACTGTGTCATTGCTTTGAGAACAGCCTGACGCTCCAAGTAACATGACCATAATAAATAAAATACAAAATTTTTTCATTATAATATCATCTCCAATAAATATCTTTTAATCGAATTTTATCATATCAACTTTTCATAGTCAATCAAAAAAATTATTTATTTTGTATTGTTGACATTTTTGACAATATGATGTTAAATAATATAAGGGATATCGAAAATAAGATGATAAAAAAGGGGATGATCGTATGTCAGAAATAAAGGGAGAGAGTCTTTCTGAAGGTATCGCTATGGGGAGGATATGTTTTTACTCGGATAATATTGTCGATGTAGCGAGGTATGAAACAGATGATGCAGAAAGGGAATTTGAAAGGTATATCAAGGCACTGGAAACTGCAAAAAGCCGTCTTCAAAAGCTGTATGATTATGTAAAAGAGAATATAGGCGAAGATGAATCGGTTATTTTTCAGACTCATATAATGATACTTGAGGATTCACAGTTCAGGAAAAAAGTTGAAAATAATATAAAGAACTGCAAAATGAACGCTGAATTTGCAGTATATGATGCTGCATTGAAAATAGGCGAGTTGTTCAAGCAAATAGATGATGAGTATCTGAAGCAGAGATACTGTGATATTATTGATTCCGCAAACACGATGCTGGAGATACTCGATCCTCAGACCAAGGATTTAGGTGATGATACATATTCTGTTATAGCTGCAAAGTGGATATTGCCGAGTGAGACGGTGAAATTCAGGAAAAATAATTTTTGTGGTTTTGTTACGAATCAAGGTTCAAGAAACTGTCATTCTGCTATTCTTGCACGTTCAATGGAGCTGCCTGCAGTGACAGGCATCAAGGGAGACCTTTCAGAATTCAACGGAGTGTATACAATAATTGACGGATATCAGGGAAAAATTATCATAGAGCCTGATGATGCTACAATAGCGGCTTATGAAAAGCTCAGGGCTGATAAGGAGATGTTGAAGGAGAAAGCGTTGAAAGCGGTTGAATTGCTTGAAAAGGAATATCCCGAGGCACTTTGTTCGCTTGAATATACTGATCCGCTGCAGTTGCTTATTGCTACAAGGCTTGCCGCCCAGTGTACAGATGAACGTGTAAATAAGGTAACACCTGCACTTTTTGAGAGATATAAGAATGTCCATGATTTTGCTGCTGCCGATGTTGATGAGGTAGGGAAGTACATATATTCATGCGGATTCTATAAAACGAAGTCAAGGGATATAGTAGCCATGTGTCAGATGCTTATTGATGAATATAATGGAACTGTTCCCGATACAGTTGAGAAGCTGACAAAGCTTCCGGGGATAGGAAGAAAAACAGCCAATCTGATAGTTGGAGATATTTACGGTAAGCCTGCCGTAGTTGTTGATACCCACTGCATAAGGATAACAGGGAGACTTGGACTGCATAAAATAAAAGATGCTGCAAAAATAGAAACTATCCTGCGGGGACTGCTTCCGCCAGAAAAATCAAATAATTTTTGTCACAGACTTGTTTTGCATGGTCGTGCAGTGTGCAATTCAAGGAAGCCGAAATGCAGTGAATGCTGTCTTAAGGATATCTGCGATTATTATGCTTCAACTGCTCACGAAAGCTAATAATTTCACCCTTTCCATGAAAAAATAATATCAAAGCTATAGTAAATTCCTTTATGTCATTCCGAGAGAAGCGAGAAATCTTTGAAAGATTCTTCGTCACTTCGTTCCTCAGAATGACAAAAGGAATATTTTAATGACGTTTACTATATTTTTTAAAAAGTGAGGTAATTTTTTTATGGATGATTTGATAGTACTTTCTGAAGTATGCAGAACATATTATTCTAAAAATGATACTGTTCATGCTTTGCAGAATATAAACATCAATATAAGTAGGGGAGAGTTTGTGTCAGTAATAGGTCAGTCGGGTTCGGGAAAATCCACACTGATGAATATACTCGGCTGTCTTGATACACCAACAAGTGGGAAATATCTTCTTGATAATATACCTGTTTCTGTGATGAAAGAAAGTCAGCTTTCTTTTATCAGGAATAATATAATAGGCTTTATATTTCAGAGCTTCAATCTCATTCCTTCGCTAAATGCGATAGAAAATGTTGAACTTCCTCTTATATATAGGGGTATAAAGAAGTCGAAAAGGAGACAGCTTGCGGTTGATTCGCTGAAGATGGTCGGTCTTGAAAAACGTCTGCTTCATAAGCCGTTTGAATTATCAGGAGGTCAGCAGCAGAGGGTTGCAATTGCAAGGGCAGTAGCTGCAAAGCCCAAGGTAATACTTGCTGATGAACCGACAGGTAATCTTGATATCAGCTCAAGTAATGAGATAATGGATATACTGAAGGGACTGCATAGTCAGGGAGCGACAGTTGTTCTCATAACACATGATAATAATATTGCAAAAATGGCTCAGAGATGTATAAAAATTTCAGACGGAAAAATATATCTTTAATTTCACAATGCAACTTGTACAATTTTCAACCTGATAATTTTGGTATATTCAATAAATTTTTTCTTAAAAAATAATTGACAATAAAAAAATCTATGTTATAATTATCTCAGCAGGATAAGTAAGCCTGCTGAAAGTTACCTAATTTCAAGGAGGTTTTTTATTATGGCTTCAATAGAACTTCATAAAGTGGATGTCAAGGCTTTCATTTCTGTTATTGATACTTGTGAGGGTGATGTGTTCCTCGTAACAGATGAGGGTGACCGTCTTAATCTCAAAAGCAAACTCTGCCAGCTTATAGGTCTTACAAAGCTCATCGAGGGTGGTCAGATAACCGATGCACATATTGAGTGTCAGAACCCCGAAGATGAATCAAAACTTTTCCGTTTCAATATGTTCGGTGCAGAATAATTCTTAACAGGCAAATAATTACGGTCTGTGTGTTTTGTGACACGCAGACCGATTTTTTTATTTAGTACCTTGTTAAAGTTAAAACTTGGATGTTTTTGTCATTCCGAGCAAAGCGAGGAATCTTTGAAAGATTCTTCGTCACTTCGTTTCTCAGAATGACAAAAGGATTAGTTCTTTGCACCGTACTGTGCATAGTAATTGTCGATAGCTTCCTTGAGTTTATCGTCAATGACAACTCTGCCGTTGTATTCTTTGTTGTAAAGATGTTCGATAACCTCTGCCATTGTTACAATTGCAGTAGTTTTGAGACCGTATTTTTCTTCTATCTCACACAATGCACTTTTTTCGCCCTGACCTCTCTCCATTCTGTCAACGGATACTACAAGACCGATAGGATTTACATTACCCTGAGCCTTTATTATAGGGAGAGTTTCCTCGATAGAAGTACCTGCTGTTGTAACGTCTTCGATGATAACAACTTTGTCGCCGTCAGAAATAGGACTGCCCAAAAGTATGCCTTTGTCACCGTGGTCTTTTATTTCCTTGCGGTTGGAGCAATATTTGATATCCTTGTTGAATTTCTCGCTTATTGCTATTGTAGCAGCTACTGAAAGGGGTATGCCCTTGTAAGCGGGACCGAAAAGTACATCGAAGTCGAGACCGAAGGTATTGTTTATAGCCTCTGCATAGTACTGTCCAAGACGGCGGAGCTGAGCACCTGTCCTGTAGAAGCCCGTGTTAACGAAGAAGGGAGTTTTTCTTCCGCTCTTTGTGACGAAATCGCCGAATTTAAGAACCTGACAGTCGACCATAAATTCGATAAAATCTTTTTTATACTGTTCCATTTATAAGAAACCTCCTGATTTTTTTGATAAATATATAATATCACATTTTCATAGTAAAGACAAGAAGATTTTATCTAATTCTTGCCAATCTCTTTCTTTTTCATAGGGAATATGTTCAAGCTGTTTTTCGATATCAGAGATGTTGGCTTCAATGTAGCTGTTGATATTGTCAATTCTATTTCCCGTGCCTATTTCGGGGGACTGCATTTTGAGTTTAAGTAAGTTGTCAACGTCAGCTCTTATTTCATCATCAAGATATTTTTCGACAAGTTCGGAAAAGAGCATAGGGGGAGGAGTACCCTCAGCCAATATCCATTTGCAGGCAAGCAGAGGTCGTAATACATAAAAATATTTCTTGAGTTTTACAGTATCACCCTTGAGATATTCCCTGTAATTTCTCTTAGCGGTGCTGAGATAGTGACAAACGCCTGATTTTTTGATGAAATATTTATTGATGATATCGGAAATTTTCTTCCATTCATCAGTTGTTTTGTAAACTATCAGTGAACCGTTCCATTCAAATAAAGTGGGATTGGATTTGTATAATAATCTGAGAGCCTTTTGGATGTCCCAGCCGTTTATGTCGAGTACATCATCAAGCTGCCATTCGATAACATCTCTTGTCTTTTCGAGTTTCAGATAAAAATCCTTTGGTCGAACATATATAAAACGGACATCATAATCGCTGTCTGGAGAGGCGAATCCCCATGCACGACTGCCCGATTCAATGCAATGCAGAATTTTTATATTTTCTTTTTGTTCAATTTCTTTGAGTTTGTTTTGGATAATTTCACGCAATTTTTTTCATCTCCTTAAAGTAAATAATATACAACCGAATCCATTGTACATTCTCTTTTTGTTCCGAAGTCAGAGTTATTTTTTGCAGGTTTTTCTATGAAGGAAAAGTTTCTTGTGTCATCATAGAGTATGAGACCTATATTTTCCATACTTTTGATATAGTTTTTAGCTTCCTGCATATATACAGCAGGTGCTGCAAGCCAGTAATAGTCCATGTATTCGGGATATGCTCTGAATACAGGTTTCTTGAGGAAATCCTCCTGTTCGCAGATGATTTTTACGGAATGTAAATGAAAGAGATTTGCCTTTTGTGACTGAGTAGTATAATTTTCAACTATAACATAGTCGGTGTCAACTCTGCCTTTTATTATTGAAAATTCCGTAAGCAGGCGGTATTTTCTTATTTCATTGTGTTTGTATAGGCTGAACATCCATTTCTGATTGCAAAGAGAGGATAATATGTCGATATTTGTGGCACTTTTAGAAGCATATCCCGCATAGGACAGCTCGGTAAAGGTATCCTTGTCATAGCCGTTAGTTCTTTGGATAGGGACACCTTTTTGTGCACGTTCTTTTTTTTCGGATTCCCATAAGGTTTTGAGATTTTTGCGTGTTATGTCTCCGCTGATACTTCGGTCTATCATTTTATGGGCTTCTGAGAGATTGCCGGCAGTTATTTTTTCTATCATTACGATTACTTCAGGGTCCATGTTTATCTGTTCAATGGGGATATATGATTTATTTTGATATTTACGGTCATCAACATAGCTGTCGTAAAATTTACCGGCTTTTTTCTTTTTCCATAGAAGTGAAACAGTCACATTTGTACGTGCCGCAAAATCCGTCAGCCATGCCGTGTAGCTCTTGTAGGACACACTGTAAAGTTGTTCTTCTTCGACAATATCAAGTAATCTGTATACTTCTATCCAAGATTTGTCCTTTTTCTTGACGATAGGTGCAAGTCTTTTTTCTATTTCTTCAAGCTCATGCTGTTTTTTGTAATCAGTTAAAGCCAATGCCAAAACTCCTTTTTATAGTTATGGTTTGCATTTGCCGCAAGGTTCATAGCCTTTTTCGATAACTTCATCTCTTGTGCCTGTGAAGACCTCTTTGTTTTTGTCGCTGATAGTTTTTGCGACAGAGCAGGATTCAAGATGAAATTTGTGATTGTTTGTGTTGAGGATGTATGTAACTTTTTCGGCTGTCGGCTTTGCAGTTCCCGAAAGCCAGCTTTCGCCTGTTGCATAGTCTATTTCTATATCGGGCTGAACATTGTAGGCATATACATTGAAGCTAATGCCTGCACCGTTGTCCTCAACGGAATAGCCTTCCATTTCAACACCGCTTGCGACCAGATTGTTTCCGTCAAATATAGGAGTAACTCTGTACAATACATGGTTATTTGTTTCTTTTACATAGTCTGCAACCATATTTTCAAACGGTAACATACCTTCGATATTCAAATATCTCGTACCGGTGATGAGATTGTTTTTGTTGGCATTTTCGGCGGTAAGCTGCCAGCCGATGAGATGACATCTGTTATAGAGATATTTTCCGTCTACATTGTCATATTTGACTGTCTGCCAGCCCGAGGGCTTGACATTGCTTATACTTCCTCTTTTATCCGTCGGCATTGTATCCTGTGCAACACACGCATATGCTATTGTACATCTTCCGAGATAATCCAGCTCTCCGTATTTTTCAAATGACTCTGTTGTATAATCGCTTTCCATGAAGTACGGTATATTGTTGTTTATTTCAACGAATGCTTCATCAACGAAATCAGGTATGTTGTCTACAGTATAACCGCCGTTGGGATTTGAAACAGGGGTGCTGCTGTATTCACGGGTAGGTTCAGTTTTTCCGCCATCGCTGTTCAGGTCTAAATTTATTTCACAGCCCCCGAATATCATACAGGCACTGATGACCATACAAAGAATAATTTTAATTTTTTTCATTTTGAATATACCTCTCTTGTAATTTTTTCATGGGAATTTCCTTTAAATTCGGTTGATTCAATAAAATTGTAGTCGGATAAATCTACTTTGAATTTTAAAGTTGAAGGATAATGCCTGTTCCAGAGATAGAGAATAACCTTGTTTATTTTATCAGAATAAGATTCGAGGTCGATATTTTCAACAAAGCAAACATCATTTTCAGCGGCATTTTCAAGGAAATTTTCATCAATTTCTATTTTGTCTGCATATTCCCCGAAAAGCTCTTGTGAAAAGCTGTTTATATGTACCTTTTCGGTAATGTTCATCAAATCGTCAATGAGAAACTTGTCATGGCTTTGTCTGCGGTGATTGAAAAGCATACCCATTTTGTCGTCCACGCATACTGCAATTATCATTTTTATATTCCTCCGATACTAAATATACTGTAATTATAACATATATTTTCAGATAAATATAGTATTTTTTTTTATAAAATATTGACATATCAAAAAAAAAAATTTATAATTTAATTGCTTTAATGCAATAAAAAGTAATAAAAGGAGACAGGTAAAAATGGTAAAGATAGGTATTTTAGGCTACGGAAATATCGGTAAGGGTACAGAAATTGCAGTTGCAGCAGCTGATGATATGGAACTGGTTGCAGTTTTCACAAGAAGAAATCCCGAAACTGTTAAAATTCTCACACCGAATGTTCCCGTTATAAATGTAAGTGAGATTGAAAATTGGAAGGGTAAAATAGATGTTCTTGTATTGTGCGGAGGAAGTGCAACAGACCTGCCTGTACAGACACCTGAGTATGTAAAGTATTTCAATGTAATTGATAGTTTTGATACTCATGCAAAGATACCTCAGCATTTTGCAAATGTGGATAAAGCAGCGAAGGCAACAGGTCATATAGGCATGATATCAGTCGGCTGGGATCCGGGACTTTTCTCACTCAACAGAGTTTATGCAAATGCAATTCTTCCCGATGGAAAGGACTATACATTCTGGGGTAAGGGAGTAAGTCAGGGACATTCAGATGCAGTAAGACGTATTAAAGGCGTTAAGAATGCAAAGCAGTATACAATACCTGTTGAAGATGCCCTTGAAGCTGTAAGAAGCGGAAGCAATCCTGAGCTTACAACAAGAGACAAGCATATAAGAGAATGTTTTGTAGTACTTGAAGAAGGTGCAGATGCTGCTCAGGTGGAAAAAGAGATAAAAGAGATGCCCAATTACTTTGCTGATTACAATACAATAGTACATTTCATAGATGAAGATGAATTCAATGCAAATCACAGCGGCATGGCTCACGGCGGATTTGTATTCCGTTGCGGAAAGACTGGTGTAAATAAAGAAAATACACATATTATTGAATACAGCATCAAGCTCGATTCAAACCCTGAATTTACAACGAGTGTAATAGTTGCCTATGCAAGAGCAATAAAGCGTATGTATGACGAGGGACAGAAGGGATGTAAGACAGTATTTGATATACCGCCTGCATATCTCTGCACACAGTCCGCAGATGAACTTCTTGCAAAATTCCTTTGATTCAGATAATATAAAATAGATTAAATTGTAAAAACGGCTGTTCGAGTAATTCTTTTGTATACCTTGACAGCCGTTTGAAAATTTTTTATTTTGTCATTCCGAACAAAGTGAGGAATCTGTAGATAATTACAAAGAAAGGGGATACGAATATGGAATTGATAGCGAGTTTTTCAGTGGATCATACAAAAATCGTACCGGGGATATTTGTCAGCCGAGAGGATAATGTAGGCGACAGTATGGTAACGACCTATGATATAAGGGTTACAAGACCGAACAGAGAACCTGCAATAGATGTAGCTGCGATGCATACACTTGAACACATAATAGCTACATTTCTCAGGAATGATACGGATTGGAAAGATGATATCATTTATTGGGGACCTATGGGATGCCTGACAGGATTTTATCTTATTCTTAAAGGTAACCGTTCTCCGAAGGATATATATGGATTGATATTGAAAGCCTTCGAGTCTGTAAAGAGTGCAGAAAGTGTTCCTGGAGCAACACCTGAAAATTGCGGACATTATCTTATGCATAATCTTGAGATGGCAAAATGGTATGCAGCAAAATTTGCAAATTATCTTATATCCAACAGTGAAAATGATGAAATTTTTCTTTATCCGAAAACCGAGAGGCTTATAATGGATGATAACCAGAAGTTTTACGATTCGTGAACTAAGCTGATGATATTTCGTGTGTTGAACAAAAGGATTTTGCAGAACCCTGTTTTTGTACAGGGTTCTTTTTTTGTAGCAGAAGATCAGCTTATGCATAATCTATTAATGTACGAAAAAGTGAAAGGAGATAATTTTGAGATGGATGTAATAAAGGAGCTTCAGAATTCGGATTTTTTTATAAAGCCGCTGCCGAAGGATATCACGGTGGCAATGGCATATGTGCCGTATCAGAATGCGGTGAAACTATATTCACCTGAACATGGCATACAGCAGGGAACAATGTTTCCTGATTTGAATAAACCTTTTAAGGCATATGAAGGATATGGAGGAAAGAAAGATGAATGAGAGAGAGCGAATGCTGAGACAGCTTTCAGCGTATGACTTTGCGATAACGGAACTTCATATATATCTTGATACACATCCGGATGATGTATCAGCAGAGAGGGCATTGCAGGGATATGAATCAAAGAGTGAAAAATTGCGTAATGAGTACGAGGAGAAATTCGGTCCCCTTACATCAATAAATGAAACGGGTAACAGATGGGCATGGATAGCTGATCCGTGGCCTTGGAATTAGTGAATAGGGGGGAGATATATGTGGGTTTATGAAAAGAAATTACAGTATCCTGTAAAAATAAAACAGACCAATCCGAAACTTGCAAAAATCATAATAACGCAATACGGAGGTCCAGACGGAGAACTTGGAGCATCGTTGAGATATCTCAGTCAAAGATATTCTGTACCGTATCCCGAAATAAAAGCTGTATTGACTGATATAGGAACAGAAGAATATGAACCTGTAAGATATATATTAAGCTGTTGATAGTTTTATTGTTTAAATTCCGTCATATTGGGTTGATATTTGTCGGATTTTGATGTATAATATCTATAATATTTTTTATGAAGGGGTGATATTTTGATGAATAAAAAACATGATGTAAGTGATTTTCAAGATACATCTGTATTTGTTCTTGCATTTTCTATGGCAGCTTTTACTGTACTTGTTTTGATAAAAACTCTGGTCGCAGTATTTGAAACTTCAGTTATAGACCAATTCAGGAGTATTTATTATCTGACAGATTATTCAAGTTCAACTGTATCATTGGTAAGCGGTATTTTTGGAGCGATAGTGACTTTATTGTTGGGTACGGCAACATTTGGATTATTTTTTGTGATTTTCTCTGCATCAAGAGAAAATTTGTCTAAAGTTATTGCAGGAATGAATTTGATAAAATTTTCGGCAGTTTTCGGACTTATAGTGTCGATAATTACGGTAGTATGTTCTGTTGCATCTGTTAGCGTTGTAAATTATTATGCTGTCAGAGCCGCTGCATTTCAGCAAACTGTGCGGAACGATTCATGGAGAATGCTTGTTTCTGCTTTAGTATTTGGAGCAGTATCAATCATATTTGAAATAGCTGTTATAAGATTTTTGATGGCAATTGAAAATTATTTGAGCAGCAAGGAGCTTCGCAGAAAGGGTGCAGGTCTTATAGGATTTGTTTCCGGTATAGGAGCAGTTACAGCGGCAATAGCATTTATATCATTGCTTTATGATATTGTAACCGTTAATTATAAATCAGAGAACTTTTCACCGTCTTCACTTGCATCAGATATTTTGAATTTACTGATATCTGTAAGTTTAATAGTATTTTTTATTTCTCTGATGATGTCAGTTTATAATTATTCAAAGGTTTTTATGGATGATGAAGATGAATATTTTTATGATTATTTTGATGATACGCAATGGGATGAAGAAAAAGAAGTAAGGGTATTTTCTGAAAATGAAAGCCATATAATCGAAGATTATTCAAAGCCAAAGCAGTTTGTGTTGACTTTTGATATACCGCATACCGAATATCCCGAATAAAAGCTGTTAAGAGAGGAGATACAAAAAATGGGAAAAATAAACGATTTAAAACAAATGAAAAATATTTTTCAGTCAAGGATAATGCTCGGAATGATAATATCTCTTTCGGTGAGTGTGCTGCTTATGGCTGTAATGTCAATAGTAATGTTTGTTTTTGCAGGCACAAACGAAACGATATATTTTTCATGGGGAATAAATGATGGTTCCTATGAAGACAGGCTGAATTACAGTAATCGTATAATAATTTACATGGGAGTATTTGATATCATATTAGGTTTATTCAAGTTTGTAGACCTGTTTGCGGCTTTTGGTGTATATAAAAACTGTCTCAAGTCAATAGGATTTACTATTATAAAAGTGACTTCGATATTTATGAGTATCTTATGCTCAATCGTATTTGTAGTCTTGTTTATAGGAGCATTTGTATCAGCCCTAACAAGCAGTCAGGAATATAAAATGGAAGCGTTCAAAACAATGATAGTACCTGCAATAACATTTTTTTTCCCGACATTGAAATTTATATCATTATCAGTGACCATAACATCTCTCAAAAAGCAGCTTGCCAATGGTGTATTGCTTCTTATAATAAGTACAGCCGTGCTGATGGTATGTGATTTTATAGCTTTGATTGATACGTTGACATATATAGAATATTATTCCGTTATATCGTTGAATGCTGCATCAGTCTTTTTGGTATTTAGTGTTATTGATGTTTTTATATTTTTGATGGCGAAAAATTATGTGCAAACACAGGTTTCCTAAATAAAATATGACATAAGATCCCTTGCAGATGTTCATTTGAATGTTTGTAGGGGATATCTTTTTGTTTAAATGCTGTCGGGAATTTATTTATTATGATTTGGGTATACTAAATTGACAGGAGGTTTTAGTATGCCTGAAAGAGTAGGAAAATATACACTAAAAATGAATAACAATGTAACAATAAAGTCAAGTGTAGGCATTGTGGGCAAAAAGGAAAGTGAAGGACCACTCGGCGAATATTTCGATATAGTATTCAAAGATAACAGATTGGGGCAACCGTCTTGGGAAAAGGCGGAAAGTGCTTTACAGAAAACAGCGGTATGTGAATTGATGAAAAGAAATAGCCTTGAAAATGCAGATATAGATGTAATATTTGCAGGTGATCTGTTGAATCAGTGTATTTCTTCAACATTCGGGTTGAGGGAATTAAATATACCGTTTTTGGGACAGTACGGAGCGTGTTCAACGATGGCACAAACAATGCTGTCAGCGTCTGTATTCATAGATAGTGGAGCAGCAGAAAGAGCAATTGCAGTAACATCATCACATTTCTGTTCAGCAGAAAGACAGTTCAGATTGCCGATAGAGTATGGAGGACAGCGTACTCCCACAGCACAGTGGACAGTAACGGGTTCGGGAGCAGCATTACTCGACAAGAGTAGTAGTGATATCTCGATAAAATATGCTACCATAGGAAGAATAAATGATCTGAAGATAAAAGACGCAAATAATATGGGAGCAGCAATGGCACCTGCAGCGGCAGATACTATATATAATTTTTTTATTGATACAAATACAATGCCAAATGATTATGACCTGATATTGACAGGTGATCTTGGAAAAACAGGATCGCAGCTTTTGAAGGATATTTTGCTAAAGCATAATATAGATATAACAGATAATCATAATGATTGCGGTCTGATGATATTTGATATTGAAGGGCAGGATGTTCATGCGGGGGGTTCGGGATGCGGTTGTTCAGCATCTGTATTCTGCTCTTATATAATGAAGCAGTTGATGGCAAATAGGTTGAAGAATATTTTATTCGTTGCAACAGGAGCATTGATGTCTCCGATATCATCTCAGCAGGGTGAGAGCATACCTTCGATAGCACATCTTTTGAATATAGTCAGGAACTGATTTATTGAGGAATGATATATTTCATTCCTCGATTTTTTGTTTACATTCATGAAAAGTTGTGGTATTATATATTATATAAAAGGAAGAAAAATAAGGAAGTGTTGGAAATTGGCAAGAATATCAGTAAAAAAAGGTGAACTTAACGGAACAGTGTCAATGCCTCCGTCAAAAAGTGCTGCACACAGGGCAATAATATGTGCCGCATTAAGTAATGGTAAGAGTATTATATCTCCAGTTGATATGTCTGATGATATAACGGCAACTGTACGCTGTATGAAGGCACTTGGAGCAGATATAAGACTTGAGGGCAACATTCTTACAATTGATGGAAGAAATGTTTTCAGTAATAAAAATTTGGAATTGGACTGCGGGGAAAGCGGTTCAACACTCAGATTTTTAGTACCTGTATGCTGTGCGGGAGGTATATCGGCTGAATTTACAGGACATGGGAAATTACCCGAACGACCAATAGGGATATATCTTGACTGTCTGCCCGAAAAGGGAATTGACTGTAAAACTCAAGGAGGATTGCCTTTAAAAGTATCAGGAAAATTGGAAAGTGGTATTTATAGGATTGCAGGCAATGTAAGCTCACAATTTATAACGGGACTATTATTAGCATTGCCTATGCTTGAGAGTGACAGTGAGATAATATTGACAACAGAATTACAGTCATCGGGATATATAGATATGACAACGGATATAATGGAACAATTCGGAGTCGAAGTGAAAAGGACTGAAACAGGCTGGAAAATAAAAGGCGGTCAGAAATATACAGCGAGAGATTTCACTGTTGAGGGAGATTGGTCACAGGCAGCATTTTTCATGACAGCGGCAGCTATCAGCGGAAAAGTTACGATAGATAATTTGAATTTGGAGTCATCTCAGGGAGATAAAGAGTGCTTGGAGATATATAAAAGATTCGGGGCAGATGTTACTGAAGATGACGGTAAAATAACGGTTCAGAGAAATAAATTAAAGGGAATAGAGATAAATGCCGAGAATATACCGGATATGGTACCTGCCCTTTCTGTTGTCGGAGCATTAGCCGAAGGAGTAACAATTATAAAAGGTGCAGGAAGATTAAGAATAAAAGAGTGTGACAGATTGGCTGCAATGGCAGACGGATTATCGAGAATGGGAGTGGATATTAAAGAAACGGCAGATGGATTTATAATTCATGGAGTGAACTGTCTCAAAGGGGCAGAGGTGGATGGATACAATGATCATAGAATAGTGATGTCACTTGCGGCAGCGGCATTTGGTGCTGATGGAGAGGTTATTATATCTGATATGGAAAGTATAAATAAATCTTATCCGAAGTTTTTTGAAGATTACAGGAAGATAGGGGGAAAAGCGGATGTCATCATGGGGGAATGATGTAAAGATATCAGTTTTCGGGGAAAGTCACGGAAACGGTATAGGTGTTGTAATAGACGGATTGCCTGCAGGCGAAAAGTTGAATTTGGATGAGATATATTTGCAGATGAGCAGGAGAGCTCCCGGGAAGGATAAGGCAGCTACACCGAGGGCGGAGAGAGATATTCCTGAGATTTTATCGGGATTATTGAATGATACAACAACAGGTGCACCATTGTGTGCAGTTATAAGAAATACCAATGTGCGTTCAGGCGATTACGGAAATGTATTGAATTGTCCGAGACCTGGTCATGCTGATTATACGGGATATGTAAGATATAATGGTTTCAATGATATAAGAGGCGGAGGTCATTTTTCAGGAAGGCTGACTGCACCATTGGTATTTGCCGGGGCAGTATGCAGACAGATATTGGAGAAAAAGGGTATAAAGATAGCAGCACATATTTCATCAATAGGGGATATCGAAGATGAGAGATTCAACGGAGCAGATATATCGTGTGAGCTTATGGACAGGCTGTCAAAGACTACCTTTGGACTGATAGATCAGAGCCGTGAGGAAAAGATGAGAGCATTGATAGAGGAATGCAGATTATCACAGGACAGTATCGGTGGAACAATAGAATGTGCTGTTACGGGAATGCCTGTCGGAGCAGGTTCACCTATGTTCAATGGAATAGAGAATGTTATATCATCTATAATATTTGGAATACCTGCTGTTAAAGGAATAGAGTTCGGCTCTGGATTTGATGGAGCAAAATTAAGAGGAAGTCAGAATAATGATGAATTCTATTATGATAATGGTGTTGTAAAGACAAGGACAAATAATCATGGAGGAATTTTGGGAGGTATATCGTCAGGTATGCCGATAATATTTCGTACAGCGATAAAGCCAACACCTTCAATATCTGTAAAACAGAGAACAGTTGATTTGAACAGTAAGAGTGACAGTGAACTTGAGATACATGGAAGACATGATCCTTGTATAGTTGTAAGGGCAGTACCGGTAATAGAATCCGCAGCAGCGGTTGCAATAATAAATATACTTTCAGAGGTGCATAAATTATGAGTTTACAGCCGATAAGAGAAGAAATTGACCGAATAGATGATCAGATAGTGGAGCTTTTCAAGAGCAGAATGGAATGTTCGAGGAAGGTAGCCGAATACAAGCATGAGCATGGTTTGGAGGTTTTTAATAAAGAGAGAGAAGAACAACTTCTTGAAAAAGTCGAGACAGGTGCAGGAATATATGGCGATTCTGCAAGACAACTTTATACAACTATATTGGAATTGAGTAGAGCCTTGCAGCATGATATGGTAGGGAGCGGCGGAAAGCTGAAGAATCAGATATATTCGGCTGAAAAAGTCATTCCAACGGATGATGAGAATATAAAAGTAGCTTGCTTCGGAGTAGAGGGCAGTTATGCTAATCAGGCAACTATGAAAGCATTTCCTAATTGCAAACCTGATTTTTATTCGTCTTTTCAGGATATATTTTCTGCTATATGCAATGAACAAGCAGATTTTGGAGTAGTACCTATAGAAAACAGTTCAGCGGGTTCAGTTACAGATGTTTACGACCTGATGCTGAAATACAGATTTTACATATCAATGGTAGTAGATATACCAATAAATCATGTATTGGCAATGAAAAAGGGAGCAAATATAGGTGACTTGAAAAAAATCTATTCACATCAGCAGGCATTGTCACAATGTTCCGATTTTTTCAGAAGCCGCAGAAATATACTCGGTGAGACATACATAAGCACAGCGGCAGCGGCAAAAATGGTATCTGAAAATGAAGACCAGACAATAGGAGCTATATGTTCGGAACAGGCAGCGGGAAAATATGGTCTTGAAATAGTATCAAGGGGATTTCAAAATAATCCTAATAATACAACAAGATTTCTTGTTATCTCCAAGAAGCTGTTTATAGATGAAAAGGCTGACAAGGTGAGCTTATGTTTTTCACTACCTCATAAAACAGGTTCTCTCTACAGTGTATTGTGCAGATTTGCAGTAAATGGACTGAATCTTACAAAGATAGAATCAAGACCTATGTCTGGAACAGCATTTGAGTATCTTTTCTATGTTGACTTCACAGGAAATGTGAGCAATAAAAGTGCATTGAAGTTGATATGTGCATTGTCAGAGGAGCTGTCTGAGTTTTCATTTTTGGGGAATTTCAAAGAAGTGTTGTATTGATATCAAAAAAATAATCATAAAACACAAAAAATAGCTTTACAAATAAAAAAAGTTATGATATAATATCGAATAGTTGATGCCTGTTCTCGGTTTTTGGGATAAGCCCCTTTTTATGAGGAATCCACAGCCTTTGACTGGGACAAGTGCATGAATTAATATATTTATAAAAGGTGGATAAAGCAATGTTAAAATCAGAAAAAGAAGCTATTATCAAAGAGTATGCGACTCACGAAGGAGATACAGGTTCTCCTGAGGTTCAGATCGCTATACTTACAAAAAGAATCAACGATCTTACCGAGCATCTCAAAACTCATAAGAAGGATCATCATTCAAGACGTGGTCTTTTCAAAATGATCGGTCAGAGAAGAAGCCTCTTGAGCTATCTTACAAAGACTGACATCGAGCGTTATCGTTCTATTATTGCAAGACTCGGTATCCGTAAGTAAAAAATTGTTTCGGGGCAGTCAGTAAATTTTACGGGCTGTCCCGTTTCGATAATTTTAAAGTGATGATTTCGGGTTTTAGCAGTGAAACGAGAAAACAATGGTTTGTTTTTTGGTTTAATTGCTAAACCGAAATTCACTTTATTTACAATGATTTTTGGAGGTAAAAAAATGTTTGAAAAATTCAGAACCTTTGAAACTGACTTCGCAGGTCGTCCGCTCGTTGTAGAAACAGGTAAGATGACACAATTGGCTAATGGTGCGTGTCTTGTGAGATACGGTGAAACAGTTGTTCATGTTGCTGTTACAGCAGCTCCCACTCCAAGAGAAGGGGTTGACTTTTTCCCATTATCCGTGGATTATGAGGAGAAGCAGTATGCTCTTGGTAAGATACCGGGAGGATATGGAAAAAGAGAGGGCAGACCGTCAGAAAAAGCTATACTTGTATCAAGAGTTATAGATCGTCCTATTCGTCCGTTATTCCCCAAGGATATGAGAAATGATGTTTCGATAGTATGTACGGTAATGGCATATGATCCCGACTGCTTGCCTGAAATAGCATCAATGGTCGGTACATCTATTGCACTGAGCATATCGGATGTACCCTGGAACGGACCTATTTCTGCTGTTTCAGTTGGACTTGTTGACGGTGAATTCGTTATCAACCCGACAAAAGAGCAGAGAGAAGTTTCCAAAATGGCTGTTACGGTTGCATCCACTGACAGCAGAATTGCTATGATAGAAGCAGGTGCCGATATAGTTGCTGATGATGTTATGTATAACGGTATCATGGCAGGTCACAAAGCAAATCAGAGCATAATAGAATTCATAAAGTCAATACAGGCTGAAATAGGCAAGACTAAATTTGAGTATCCAAGCAATGAGCCCGACCATGATATGTTCGAGGCTATAAAGGAGTTCTCTATTGAGGATATCAAATTTGCCCTTGATACAGATGATAAGCTTATCCGTGAGGAAAGACTGAAGCCTGTATATGAAGCAGTTCATGCAAAGTTTGATGAGATATATCCCGAACAGGCTGAAAAGATAGACGAATGCTTGTATAAAACACAGAAATTTGTAGTACGCCGTTGGCTTCTTGATGAGCAGAAGCGTGTTGACGGAAGAAAAATGGATCAGATAAGACCGCTTGCATCAGAAGTAGGAGTATTGCCTAGAGTACATGGTTCAGGTCTGTTTACAAGAGGTCAGACACAGGTATTGACGATAACAACACTTGGCTCTGTAAGTGATCAGCAGGCTATGGACGGAATAGATGATCAGGTAACCAAGAGGTACATACATCATTATAATTTCCCATCATATTCTGTCGGAGAAACAAAGCCTTCAAGAGGTCCTGGCAGACGTGAAATAGGTCACGGAGCTCTTGCGGAAAGGGCACTGGTGCCTGTAATTCCGTCAGTAGAGGAATTTCCCTATACTATAAGACTTGTTTCCGAAATACTTTCATCAAACGGTTCAACGTCACAAGGCTCAATATGCGGTTCAACGCTTTCACTTATGGATGCAGGTGTGCCGATAAAAGCTCCCGTTGCAGGTATATCATGCGGTCTTATAACAGAAGGTGACCGTTGGATGACAATGGTAGATATACAGGGACTTGAGGATTTCTTCGGAGATATGGATTTCAAAGTAGCTGGTACACATGAAGGTATAACTGCTATTCAGATGGATCTGAAAATAAGCGGTCTTACACCTGAAATGGTAAAAGAGGCTCTTTATAAGACTCATAAAGCTCGTGACTATATACTTGATGAGGTAATGCTCAAGGCTATACCGGAGCCGAGAAAAGAACTTTCAAAGTATGCTCCTAAGATGCTTTCGACTGTTATTCCGATTGACAAGATAAGAGAGGTCATCGGTTCAGGTGGAAAGGTAATCCAAAAAATATGTGCGGAATGTGATGTAAAGATTGATATTGAAGAAGACGGTCATGTTTTTGTAAGCGGACTTGATATCGAAAAATGCAGACAGGCTATGAATATAGTTGATACGATAGTAAATGATCCTGAGCCCGGTGCTATATATAAGGGTAAGGTAACAAGAATAATGGATTTTGGTGCATTTGTAGAGATCGCTCCTGGTAAAGAGGGACTTTGCCATATTTCGCAGCTTGATGTAAAGCGTACCGAAAAAGTTACAGATGTTGTTAACGTTGATGATGTCATAATCGTTAAGGTTCTTGAGATAGATGATAAGGGCAGATTGAATTTGTCACGCAGAGAGGCTCTTATCGAGGTTGAGGGACTGAAACCTGAAAATGATAATTCAGCTTCACGTCGTCCGTCAAATCCCCGTCAGAATCACCGCAGAAATAATCATTAAAAAAACCAAAGCCCATAGTATGCATTGAAACAGCATATTATGGGCTTGTTTTTTATCATAGCTCGTTTTTTATCTTTGTTAAAGCAGCTTTTTCGATTCTTGATATCTGAGCCTGACTTATACCGATCTCATTTGCAACTTCAGTTTGAGTTTTGCCTTTGAAAAACCTTAGAGAAAATATCATTTTTTCACGTTCTTCGAGTGAATCAACAGCTTGCTTTATTGCTAATTGATTGATCCAATTTTCACTGCTGTTATTTATATCACTTACTTGATCGATGATATATATTGTGTCGTTATCATCTGAAAATACAGGTTCATACAATGATACAGGCTCGATTATTGATTCAAGGGCAATAATTACATCCTCTTTTGAAATATTCATTTCTTTTGCAATTTCTTCGATAGTAGGTTCACGGTTGTGTTTTATTGTGAATGTTTCTTTTATATTCATGGCATGATATGCAGTATCTTTGAGAGAGCGACTTACACGGATAGGATTATAATCCCTTAAATATCGTCTTATTTCACCTATTATCATAGGTACGCCATAGGTTGAAAAGCAAACATCTTTTGTGCAGTTGAAATTATCGATGGCTTTTATCAGACCTATGCAGCCTACTTGGAAAAGGTCATCAGGATTTTCGCCTCTGCCGTTAAAACGCTGAACAACACTGAGAACTAATCTTAAATTTCCGTTTATCATTTCATCACGGGCTTTTTTTTGTTGCGAAGGACTTCCGTTTTTGATAAGGTGAAGCAATTCCCGTTTCTTTTTTTCGGAAATCACAGGCAGTTTTGATGTATTTATCCCGCAAATTTCAACTTTATTATAAAGCAATATAAATACCTCCAATAATACAGATCATACTATTTATTATTGTCGGAATAAATAAAAAAATTCAAAAAATAAGCCGGTACATTACATATGTAAGCACCGACTTGGATTAAAATGTCTCAAGTTACTGAAAGTAATTATTCTTCAGCAGGAGCACCAACAGGACATACACCTGCACAAGCACCGCATGAAAGACAAGCATCGGCATCTATTTCGTATTTGCCGTCACCCTCAGCAATAGCACCAACAGGACATTCACCTGCACAAGCACCGCATGAAATGCAATCATCTGAAATTTTATAAGCCATAGTAAAAAACCTCCTTGATATTTAATATAATATAATTGTACCACGTTTTTTAAAAAAAGCAATATCATTTTTGATTTTATTTAATAGATATTTCATGCCATATTTTGAACATAATGACAAACAGAAAAAACTTGAATATATTGCCGCACTATGATATAATTTATAAAAATATTGTCAAAAACGGAGGTATATTATGCCAAACTGGTTAAAAGATGCTGTTTTTTATGAGATATATCCACAGACATTTTGTGACAGTAATGGTGACGGAATAGGAGATATAAAGGGTATTGAATCAAAGCTGGACTATGTAAAGAGTTTGGGCTGTAATGCGATATGGCTTAATCCGGTATTTGATTCACCCTTTATGGACGCAGGTTATGATGTCAGAAATTATTATCTTGTGGCGGCAAGATACGGCACGAATGAGGATCTGAAAAATTTATTCAAATCTGCTCATGCAAAAGGAATAAAAATATTACTTGATCTTGTTCCGGGACATACTTCAGATCAGAATGAGTGGTTTAAAAACAGTAAAAAGGCTGAGAAAAACGAATACAGTAACAGATATATATGGACTGACAGTGTGTGGGAGGCTCCGCCTCAATACAGGCTTTTATGCGGTATAACAGACCGTGACGGAAATTACCTTGTAAATTATTTCAGTTCACAGCCTGCGTTGAATTATGGATTTAATAATATAACGCACCCTGCATGGCAGCTCCCGCCGTCACACCCCGATTGTCAGGCTACTGTCGAAGCTCTGAAAGATATTATGCGTTTCTGGTTAAATATGGGCTGTGATGGTTTTCGTGTGGATATGGCTGATTCTCTTGTTAAAAACGAAGACGGTGAAAAGCCCGAAACCTGCAAGATATGGAAAAATATAAGAAAAATGCTTGATGAAGAATATCCCGATGCAGCAATAATTTCCGAATGGTGTAATCCAAAGGTTTCTGTCGGAGCAGGATTTCATAGTGATTTTTACCTTGACCATGATACAAATGGCTACAGGATACTTTTCAGAAACAAGGACAGAAATACAGGTGAATGTACAGCAGTCTTTTCAAAGAACGGCAAGGGTGATATAACAGAGTTTCTTGATGAATATCTTGATGACCTTAAAGGAACCAAGGGAAAAGGATATATAAGCTTTATTACCTGCAACCATGATACTCCAAGAATGACAAGAATGTTTACTCCTCTTGAAGCAAAGATAGCATATTCTTTTATATTCTTGATGCCGGGAGTGCCGTTCCTGTATTACGGCGATGAAATAGGCATGAAATATATGGAAGGTCTTAATAGCAAGGAAGGCGGATATAGCAGAACAGGCACAAGAACGCCTATGCAGTGGGATAACAGTGTTAATCATGGATTTTCGTCGGCACCTTCAAATATGTTATATTTGCCTGTTGATACATCTGATAATGCTGTTACGGTGGAAAATCAGTCAAAAGACCCCAACTCTATTCTTAATACATTGAAAAAAGTTATTTCTATCAGGCATGAGAATGAGGATTTGCAGTCAGATGGTGATTTCGAGGTAGTATATGCCGAGAAAAATAAGTATCCGTTTATATTTAAGAGAGGAAATTTCCTGATTGCTGTTAATCCTACGTCAAAAGAACAGACTGCACCGTTTGACTTTGATACGGAAACAGTATTCAGTATCGGCAAGTCTCAAATCGAAAATAAAAAAATAGTTATGCAGCCTCAATCATTGGAACTTTTAAAAATAAAATAATGCTTTGGTACAAAGTATTCTGGTTATATGATTAATCAGAATACTTTGTTGCAGTTAATTAAAAAATTCAGGAGTGATATATTTGGATACTTGGCTTACCGCCTTGATTATAATTTTACTTGTAATGTGTTCGGCATTTTTTTCGTCAACGGAAACAGCATATTCGTCGGCAAGCAAAATAAGATTGAAAAATTATGCAGACAACGGAAATAAAAAAGCTATGAAAGCGTATAAAATCGCTGAAAATTACGACAAAGCACTTGCAACGCTTTTAGTGGGAAATAATATTGTTAATATAGCCGCCTCCGCATTGGCAACTATATTATTTGTATCATTTTTTGGGGAAGCAAGTGGAACATTGGTAAGTACAGTTGTTTTAACAATAATAGTACTGATATTCGGCGAAGTTTTGCCAAAGAATATAGCTATTGAAAACAGCGAAAAAATGTGCATGGATTCGGCAAACGTATTGTATTTTCTTATGGTAATACTTACACCGATAACATTACTTTTATTAAAGCTGAATTCTTTGGTAAAAAATATTGCCAGCAAAGATAAAGATAAGGAACCCACAGTTACTGAGGATGAATTGAAATATATAGTAGAGAGTATAGAGGAACAAGGAGTACTTGAAGAACAAGAAAGTAATTTAGTACAATCAGCATTGGATTTTGATGAAAAAACAGTTTATGATATACTAACACCAAGAGTAGATATAGTAGCATTAAATATAAATGATACACAGGAAAATATAAAGAAAATAATATTAACAGAAAGATATTCAAGAATACCTGTATATAAGGATAATATAGATAATATTATAGGCATATTACATACGAGAGATTATCTGGAACAGCTTTTACAAGTAGAATTTCCCGATTTAAATAAGCTGATACAGCCTGCACATTTTATATATCGTTCAAAAAAATTATCTTCACTGTTGTCAGATTTTAAACACAGACGTTTACATATTGCTATTGTTACTGATGATTATGGAGGAACTTTAGGAATAGTTACAATGGAAGATCTTCTTGAACAGATCGTAGGCGATATATGGGATGAGGATGAAGAAATAGAAAATAAGTATAAAAAAATAGATGATGATAAATTCGAGATAATAGGGGACATGAATATAACAGATATGCTTGATCTGATATCTAAAGACAGTAAATATATAGTAACAGATAGTAAGACTGTCGGAGGCTGGGTAATAGAACAGATAGGGAACATTCCAAATAAAAATGACAGATTTATTTACAAGGACATGACGATAATTATAGATGATATAGAAGATAAGAGAGTAAATAAAATAACGATATCACTTAACGATGAGAAAAACTCAGTTAATACCTAAAACACTATATATTGTATGTAAAACTATGATATAATACTATATATTGTGGTTTGTATTTAATAAGTGTTGCATATGCAACAGAAATAAAGGCTCTTTTATTATAAAATATTGAACATGATTCAAGAATAATTGTAGGAGAATGCAAAATGAAAATTATTAAAAGAAACTCATCTGAAGAAATTTTTGATGGCAAAAAAATAATAAATGCTGTTACAAAAGCTAATAATGCTTCTGAGAAGAAATATTTAACAAATGAACAGATAAATGATATTGCTGAATATGTTGAATATAAGTGCGGAAAACTTGGAAGAGCTGTTTCGGTTGAAGAGATACAAGATATGGTTGAGGATCAGATCATGGCAAAAGGTGCCTTTCCTCTTGCAAGAAACTATGTAAAGTATCGTTATAACCGTTCCTTGATAAGACGCTCAAATACTACCGATAATAAGATATTGACTCTTATCGAATGTAACAATGAGGAAGTTAAACAGGAAAATTCCAACAAAAATCCTGCCGTGAACAGTGTTCAGCGTGATTATATGGCAGGTGAAGTAAGCAGAGACCTTACTAAAAGAGTACTTCTTCCACCTGATATAATAGAGGCTCATGAAAATGGTATAATACATTTCCATGATACAGATTATTTTGCACAGCATATGCATAATTGCGATTTGGTGAACCTGGATGATATGCTTCAAAATGGAACAGTTATAAGTGAAACACTTATAGAAAAGCCACATAGCTTTTCTACTGCCTGCAATATAGCAACTCAAATAATAGCTCAAGTCGCAAGTAATCAGTATGGCGGTCAAAGTATAAGTTTGACTCATCTTGCTCCGTTTGTCCAGATATCAAGAGAAAAAATCAAACGTGAATTTCTTGCTGAACTTAAGGAAATGAATGTCATTATCGATGAACAAAAAGTTGATGAGATAGTTGAAGAAAGATTGAAAAAGGAAATTACCAAGGGTGTTCAGACAATACAATATCAGGTAGTAACATTGCTTACAACAAATGGTCAGGCACCTTTTGTTACAGTGTTTATGTACCTTAATGAAGCAAAGGATGAACAGCAAAAGAAAGATTTGGCAATGATAATAGAGGAAACTTTACGCCAAAGATATACAGGAGTAAAAAATGAAAAGGGCGTATGGGTAACGCCTGCATTCCCCAAGCTTGTATATGTTCTCGAAAAGGATAATATAACCCCTGACAGTAAATACTGGTATCTTACAGAGCTTGCTGCAAAGTGTACGGCAAAAAGAATGGTTCCTGATTATATATCGGAAAAAATAATGCTTCAAAATAAGATCGATAAAAACGGTGAGGGACATTGTTACACATGTATGGGCTGCAGAAGTTTTCTCACACCATATGTAGATGAGAATGGTAAACCCAAATACTATGGAAGATTCAATCAGGGTGTAGTTACGGTCAATCTGGTTGATATTGGATTGACTGCTGAAAAAAATATGGAAAAATTCTGGGAAGTATTTGATCAGCGTATGGAACTGTGTCATAGGGCTTTGAGATGCAGACACGAAAGATTAAAAGGTACATTGTCAGATGCAGCTCCGATACTTTGGCAATATGGTGCTATATCAAGGCTTAAAAAAGGAGAACCTATAGATAAGCTCTTATACGGCGGATATTCTACTATTTCACTTGGATATGCAGGATTGTGGGAATGTGTTTATAGTCTGATAGGTAAAAAGCTTACTGAAGAAGACGGTAAAAAGCTTGGTATTGAGATAATGAAAAAACTTAATGAATATTGTGCTAAATGGAAAAAAGAAGAAAGTATTGATTATAGCATATACGGTACGCCGCTTGAGAGTACAACATATAAATTCGCTAAAAGTCTGCAAAAGCGTTTTGGAATAATAAAAGGTGTAACAGACAAAAACTATATAACTAATAGTTATCATGTTCATGTAACTGAAAAAATAAATGCATTTGACAAACTAAAGCTGGAAGCTGAATTTCAAACTCTCTCGCCAGGCGGTGCTATAAGCTATGTAGAGGTTCCGAATATGCAGAGCAATATAGAAGCTGTTTTAAAAGTTATACAATTTATTTATGATAATATTATGTATGCTGAACTGAATACAAAGAGCGATTATTGCCAGGTTTGTGGCTATGACGGTGAAATCGAGATAGTAAAGGATAATGATGGAAAGCTTATATGGGAATGTCCGAATTGTGGCAATAAGGATCAGAATAAACTCAATGTTGCAAGAAGAACTTGTGGTTATATAGGCACACAGTTTTGGAATCAGGGCAGAACGCAGGAAATAAAAGAGAGAGTACTTCATTTATCAAATTCTGTATTGGCATGAGTAATTAGTAGTAACTCAAACATTTAAAGAAGATGTTTGAGTTACTATTTTACTTTTGTAAAATAATTGTTAAATTTTAAAATAAAAATACTATAAAAAGTAGAGTAAAATATATGATATGATAAAATTGAACACAAAGCAAAAAAATAGAAATACAAGATAGAAAACCATAAAAAGGGAAAATGTATCTTGGAGCCAAAAACGGTATATCTGAAAGTGCAATGATTAGAAAAAATAGAGCTTGAGAAAATTAATAAACGTGAGTTCGATATAACTGTCATTCCGAACGCAGTGAGGAATCTTCAAAAGATTCTTCGTCACTGTCGCTCCTCAGAATGACAGTATAATAATTTTTCGTTTTCATCGAACTCACGTTAATAAGCATTTGCATAAGGAGAATACAATACCGGCAAAGGCAACGACTTTTTTGCCTTGAAACGTTCGGAAATCAGGAACAATTAACGGATAAATATAAGTATATATAATAGAATTTAATATTGCAATACCCAAAGCAAAAATAAAACATATGCTTTTCTGATATTGTATCATATTTGGTATAAGAAATCAAATACTTTTCGTGAATAATATAAGATATACTATCATAGATTATATTAATTTAACTTATTGTGTCAAAATGCCAATCAAAAAAAGAGGTTAATTGAAATAATTTTAATAAAGATTTTTAAGGCATGTATTCAATGTCGCAAAATCAACATTTTGCGACATTGATAAAGGGATTGCAATGAGATTTTTTGCTAATTTAAATATTTTTAAAAATTAAAATAAAATATAATGTTGTAATACAATATAATACAATGTATTATATTGTATTACAACAGCTGATATAAAATTTTATTCATCTTTTTTTCCAAATGGATTAGCCTTTAGTCCCTCGATCATTTGTTCATTAGCAACATGGGTATATATTTGAGTGGTGCCGAGGTTAGAATGTCCTAAGATAGCCTGCAAAGTTCTTACATCCACTCCGCCCTTTTGATACATCATAGTTGCCGCTGTATGTCTGAGCTTATGTGGAGAAAATCCTTGTCCGCTCAAGCCGATTTTTTCCAAATATCCATCCAACATATGCTGTATCCCTCTAGGTGTTATACGGCAATTTTTACGGCTTATAAATAAGGCGTTCTTATCTTTTATACCATCAGCCGGTCTGACCTTCATGTATTTTTCCAATGCTTCTAAACACGAATTATTCAGATACAGCATTCGTTCTTTGTTACCTTTTCCACGAATTTTCAACATATTGTCGCTGTTGATATCAGATATATTTATACCGCAAAGTTCCGATATACGCATACCACAATTTAAGAAAAAAACTAAGATACAATAATCTCTTTCTTTGTATTCTCCATCAACTGCCTGTAATAAACGCAGACCTTCCTCTAATGTAAGATACTTTGGAACTTTTTGAGGTTTTTTCGGAGCATCAAGTCCTTCTGCCGGATTATAAGAAAGTTGATGAGTTTTTATTGTTAAATAATAGAAAAAAGTTTTTATTGTAGAGGTTTTCCTTGATCTTGTTACTGCAGAATTTTTTCTTTCATTTTGACAGTAATTGAGAAATAATAATATATCAGCAAAAGTGATCGATTGGATGAAAGAAATATCTACATCGGAAATGTCAATATCATTGATATCAGTATCATTGTAGCTTTCATTTTTTTCCTTCAGCATAAATCTGAAAAAAGTCCTGAGATCACGGTAATATTCATCTACTGATAATCCCGATCTTCCTTTGATATTGCCCATATAGCCTAAAAATTCCTTTATAATTGTCGGTGCTTCCTTGAAATATTTCTGCTTCATGCCAAAACCCTCTTATCAAGTTATATTTTTGTTATAAAAGTGTAAGTAATTTATTTTTTCTTTTTTTCTTTTGCAATTTTAGCATTTTCATAGATGTTCAAATATGTTTTTGCCATTTCCGTACAAGAGTCGGTTGATATCGTATTTCTTACAATGCTCTTTATATGATTGACTTTTTTAGGCTCAAGACTTGAAAACATCTTTAAATAATTTGCAAATTCTTCCTCGTTCTTATAAACAAAACCGTTGACACCATCTTGTATCATTTCATAAGCTATTTTTTCTTTATCCTCTTTTATAAGTACCGGTAGTCCGCATGACATTGCTTCTCCAAAAGACATAGACATTAAGCCGTCATCATATGAACATACATAGATATCACAAGCAGAGTATATTTCAGGCATATCTGTATTCAGAACAGTTCCTGCAAAAGATACCATATTGTTGATATCAAGCCTCTGACATATATTTTTTAAATATTCCGTTTCAGTACCATCACCAACTATTAAAAATTGTATATTATCTTCTTTTTTTATATACTTTGAAAATGATGATAATGCAAATTCAATGTTTTTTTCAACAGATAAATTACCTGCAAATACTGCAACTGTAGATGTATTTGAAAGATGATACTTTTCTCTTATATTTTTAATATTTCGTTTATCAAATTTTCTGTAATCAAAAAGTTTGTTATCTACTCCGCATGGTACGATATGTATTTTATTTTTCCTTTTAGCCCGTTTGATAAAAATATCCGCTCTTATGCACGATGAAGTAACAACATCTGCTGTATCAAGCATATCAATAAAATGTCTTTTTTCAAATATAGTTTTTATCATCCACAAAAACTTATTTTCATTTGCAAATCTGTCCAGATAATAATCATGTATCGTATAAACTATTTCAGCTTTGGCAATGTCACCTACTTCAAGCCCCATATAACCTATTTTTGTATCTGTATGTATATGAACAACATCAGGCTTAAAATTACACAAAAATTTCAAAACATTAGGATCATCCGTTTTTTTGCACTCATGACCGTATTTATTGTTAACTTTTTTTGCAGGGCATATTATAACACCCTTATCGTAATATGCTTTTTTAACATTTGTAGATGAAGTTACTATCAGCACGGTGTGTGAAAGATTTTCCAGTCCTTTTTTCAATACATCTACATAACTGGATACACCGCAAACATCAGGAGAGAATACCTCTGTAAAAATCAATATACGCATATAAAACCACCGTTTATTTTATTAAAAATATTGCTTTTATTATATCACATTTTTTCTACAAACAAAAGAGATTTTTATAATTTATAAAAAAGCTCTTTAAAATTCAATAAAAATATTGTATAATGTTAATTGGAATTTTGTTGACTTTTAAAAATATTTGGAGGTGCATTATCTATGGAAACAAAATTTTCAGTCAGTCTCGATAAGATCATATCCGAACTTGAACTTGATGTAGCATATATGCCGACAGAACCGGAAAAAATATCTGTTTCATCAAAGGACATAACCCGTCCTGGTCTTGAGCTTACAGGATATCTTGACTTTTTTGACAATTCAAGAATTATATTATTTGGTAATACTGAAAACAGTTACCTTAACAAATTCAGTTCAGAGCAAAGAGTTTATGTTATAGAAAGAATATTTGCTCTGCAACCGCCGGCAATTATTATAACAAGAGGAATAATACCATACAGTGAATTGATGTCTGCCGCTGATAAATATAAAATACCTGTCCTTCGTTCTTCAGAAGCAACTTCTACCTTGTCAGCATCTCTCGTATCTCTTTTAAATTCCGAACTTGCTCCCCGTGTGACACGTCACGGTGTCCTTGTTGAAGTATATGGTGAGGGCTTGCTTATTGTTGGTGACAGCGGTGTAGGTAAAAGTGAAACTGCAATCGAACTTATAAAAAGAGGCCACAGACTCATAGCCGATGATGCTGTTGAGATAAGAAGAATATCAAATAAACAGCTCATAGGTTCAGCTCCCGAAAATATACGTCATTTTATCGAATTGCGTGGCATAGGTATTATAAATGCAAGAAGGCTTTTCGGTATGGGTTCAGTAAAGCTCAGTGAAAAAATAGATATAGTCATAAACCTTG
Organism: uncultured Ruminococcus sp.; assembly: GCA_902800065.1. GTDB lineage: Bacteria > Bacillota > Clostridia > Oscillospirales > Acutalibacteraceae > UBA1213. Next base: position 7,374 of record CADCDE010000008.1, on the reverse strand, counting down.
AATTATGGGATAACAAAAAGGTTTATGACCGTATGGGTATGAGCAGTGAGAAAACTGAAATTCTTGGAAATGAAGTACCTATTGTGACCATACCCGTAAAACCAGGCAGAAATCTTGCTGTTATCATAGAAGTGGCAGCAATGAATAATCGTCAGCGTAAAATGGGTTACAATGCTGCCCGTGAACTGTTTCAGATGCTTGGTCTTGAATATCCCGAAGAAGATGGCGGAACACAAAACGTTCCATTCTAAAAAATTATTTTTATCAGGAGTTTTTTTATGATAAACGAAAATTTTTTTAACATGCTCAAACAGCAAGATGCTGATGTATACTCAGAAGAACCAATGAGTAAACATACTACTTTCCATATAGGAGGAAATGCTGACTGCTTTTGTGAAGTAAAAAATATTAGTTCTTTAAAGAATATAATATATTTATGTAAGGAATATGCTGTCCCCTATTTTATAATAGGCTTAGGCTCAAATCTTTTGGTTGCGGATGATGGCATAAGAGGCTTGGTAATAAAACTCGGCGGAGAATTCAACTCAATCACTTTGCTTGAAGACAATTATATTCGCTGTGGTGCGGGTGTATCACTTGCAAGGCTTTGTGTATTTGCAAGGAAAATATCTCTTAGCGGCGTTGAATTTGCATGGGGTATTCCCGGCTCGGTTGGTGGTGCTGTTTATATGAACGCTGGAGCTTATGAAGGCGAAATCAGCCAAATTGTTGACTCTGCAGCATATATAGATAGCAATGGAAACAGCAAAAAATATTCTGGTAATGAGCTTAAATTCAGTTATCGTAATAGTGTATTTACTAATACAGATAATATCATAACTGATGTAACGTTTAAACTTGAACCAAAGCCTCAGGAATTAATCACCGACCGTATGCAGGAGCTTATGGACAGAAGAAAAGCTAAACAGCCTATCAATCATCCCAGTGCCGGCAGTATATTTAAAAGACCAGGGAAAAATATCTATGCCGCTGCACTTATAGAAGAATGTGGCTTAAAAGGTTTTTCAATCGGAGGTGCTGAGGTCAGTACTAAACATTCAGGATTTATTGTAAATGACCATAATGCTACAGCGAAAGACGTTAAAGCTCTTATAGAACATATACAAAAAATTGTTTTAGAGCAAAAAGGTATAAAACTTTGCTGTGAAGTAAAATTTATAGGCTGATTTGATTTTTAATACAAGGACTTGATATACTATGGAATTTATTATAATAACAGGATTATCCGGTGCAGGAAAGTCCGTTGCAATGAAAAATATGGAAGATATGGGATATTATTGTGTTGACAATATACCGCCAATACTTTTGCCGACATTTTACGAGCTTTGCGAAAAATCATCAGACAATAAAATGAAAAATGTTGCAGTAGTCACAGATATAAGAGCAGGTGATGCTTTCAGGCAACTTTTCGATGCTGCTGACAAGATGAAAGAGGATAAAAAACCGTACAAGATATTGTTTCTTGATGCAAAGGATGATATTCTCTTACGCCGCTTCCATGAAACACGCAGAAAACATCCTCTTACAGATATATGTGACGGATCAACCGAAAAGGCAGTCAAGCTTGAACGTGAACTTCTTATGCGTGTAAAAGCCCGTGCAGACTATGTTGTAGATACTTCAACACTTTCTACATCACAGCTCAAGGAACGTATCTCATTGCTTTTCTCTGGCGGTGTTTTTTCAGGAATGACAGTTACCTGTATGTCCTTTGGATTTAAGCACGGGCTTCCTGCTGAAGCAGACCTGGTTTTTGATGTAAGATGTCTTCCAAATCCCTTTTACATTCCTGAGCTGAAAACTCATACAGGTCTCGAAGCTTGTGTTTTTGACTATGTTATGCAGTTTGAGCAATCAAAGAAGCTTGCAGAAAGAATTTTTGAACTTATTGATTATGCACTGCCGCTGTATCTGTCGGAAGGAAAAAGTCAGCTTGTTATTGCAGTCGGATGTACAGGCGGCAAACACCGTTCAGTAACACTTGCAAGAGTTATTTATGAACACATTCTTGAAACAGGTCAAAGGGTAACAATATATCACCGAGATGTGGATAAGGCGGGGAAATAATGTCTTTTTCAAAAGAAACAAAAAGTGAACTTTGCAATGCCAATATCTTCAAGAAAGAAGAAAAAATCGCACAGGTTTATGGTATGGTATTGTTTTCAAGAATATTTTCGGAAAATAATATATCACTTTCAACTGAAAGTCATTCTGTTGCGGTTCTGTATGCCAATGAACTTTCTGCACTGACAAATACTATAGTTGATCTTAATGTCAAGCTGACACGTCGTGGAGGCGAAAAAAATATCTATACGCTCTCAGTGCCTGATACAAATGACTGCAAAAAAATATTTGATTTTTTCGGTCATTCAAAGGACCAGATAAATCTCCGCATAAATCGTGCAAACATTGATGACGACGAATGTATAAGATACTTTCTCAGAGGAGCCTTTCTTGCTTGTGGAAATGTGACCTCTCCGACAAAGGATTATCATCTTGAATTTGTAGTGCCTTATAAAAAGCTTGCCTCTGACCTTGAGACCATAATATCCGAGATCAGGGAAATAGATATCCATCCTAAAACCATACAGCGTAAGGGAAATTACATTGTTTATATAAAAGAATGTGAAAATATTATCGATATTTTGGCATATATAGGTGGTCAAATGTCTGCCATAGAAATTATCCAAAATAATATATATAAATCTGTAAGAAATGATATCAACCGCAAGATCAATTCCGAAACAGCAAATTTAAAAAGGACAGCTCTTGCCTCTGCTTTGCAGATCAAAGCTATAAACATCATAAAACAAAAAAAAGGATTGGGATATCTTCCTGAAACACTCAGAGAGGTCGCACAAATACGACTTGAATATCCGGAATACAATCTTCGTGAAATCGGAACTGCATTGCAGGTACCTATCAGCCGTTCAGGAGTAAATCACAGGATGCAACGTATACTTCAGATAGCAGATGAACTTTCCAACTAAAAAACTTAAACAAAAAAAGACCTGTTCTTATGAGATAAAATTCATTTGAACAGGTCTTTGATTATATCTTGCCGATTAATTTCTTGATCGGTATTTTCCATTTAAAATGTACTTTAGGTGCAGGAAAATAATTGACTAATATTGTGTCTTCTCCTATAAGGCATATATTTTCCCATTTTATAACAACATTTTCATCCTTTCCAAATAATCCGAAGCATCTTGCTCTTCCGAAAATAACGATTGAAATTAGTTTTGCAGTTTTTGTATCCAGTTCTATGTCATCAACAAAGCCTATCCTATGACCTGTTTTACTGCTTATAACTTCCTTTCTTCTCAAGTCAGTCAAAAATACACAGCACAAATCCTCTCCCTCCCCACAATCAAAAAAGTGTATCGTACACAATAATGATTATGCACAATACACTCCGTTTTATGAATTTTTGGGACGAAAAGTTTTTCCTTTGAATTTTCTGTGAACTCTTCTTGACCACCTTTTCATAGGTTTTGTCAGCATTTGGAATATAAACATTGATACGAATGTCATTCCAACTACGACCAATACCATTTTCCAATCCATAAATGCAAAGTTGAATACATTTATACCGTAAAAATCTCTGAAACAAGTTATACCTATGACCATTCCACCTAACATAAATACAAACAATGCCTTTCTTATATTATTAAAAGGTTTTGATATCTGGAATAATATCATAAATGCAGCAGCGGAAGTCATACATACGCATAATGTCGAATACTGAGTTACATTGAAATCAAAGACCTGCATCACTATTATACACATGATTATATTTATTACCGTTGTCAATCCTGCAGGTATCGAATTTTTCAGGATGTTTACAATAAATATTCCTTTTATTCTTTCTTTGTTCGGCTCAAGTGCGAGTATAAATGACGGTATCCCTATAGTAAATGCATTTATAAGAGTGAGTTGTATCGGCTGGAAAGGATATGGTACCGCAATGAACAAAAACATAAATGCAAGTATTATCGAAAATATTGTTTTGACAATAAAAAGTGTTGCTGAACGCTGTATATTATTTATAGAACGTCTGCCTTCCGCAACGACCTTCGGCATTGAAGCAAAGTTTGAATCCAACAGAACAAGCTTGGCAACACTTCTTGCTGCATCACTTCCGGCAGCCATTGCTATACTGCAATCAGCTTCTTTAAGTGCAAGTACATCATTTACTCCATCACCTGTCATTGCTACTGTATGTCCTTTTTCTTTGAGTGCTATTACAAATTTCTTTTTTTGTAAAGGTGTTACTCTGCCGAATACTGTATATTTTTCAATGGCATTTTTTATATCTTCATCTGTTTTTAATGTAGTTGCATCAATATATTTGTCATAATTTTTTACTTCTGCTCTCCTCGCTACATCCGACACTGTTATAGGATTATCACCTGAAATAACTTTCACGTCAACCTTTTGATCGGCAAAGTATCTCAATGTCTGAGGTGCTTCAGGTCTTATTTTATCGTTCAAAAGAACTATCCCTAAAACATTTATATCCTTTGGCAAATCATTTCCGTTAAAATTGTTATCGGAATGTGCAATTATTATAGAACGATAATTTCTTGAATAACTATCAAGAAGCTTTTTTAAATTTTCAGGTACTTTATCAAGTATAAATTCGGCTGCTCCGATTATATACGATCCATGATTTCTAAAATATGCACCTGACCATTTTTTTTCTGATGCAAACGGAATGATTTTTTCAGCCTTCATGTGTGAAGTTTCTTTAAATCTTTCCTTGAGTGCCATAAAAGTTGCATTGGTATCATCAAGATTATGTGTCAGTCCGCACATTATATCTTCAAGAATTTCTTTTTCCGTCATATCATCATATACGACAATATCTGCAACTTCCATGCAGCCCTCAGTGATGGTACCGGTCTTATCAAGACATAAAACATCTACTCGTGCAAGTGTTTCTATACAATAAAGCTCCTGTACAAGAACTTTATTATTTGAAAGTCTTATAACACTTACTGCTAAAACTGTACTCGTTAGTAGTATAAGACCTTCAGGAATTATTCCGATAACCGCTGCAACAGTATTTACAACAGCCTTCTGGATATGTGCATCAACGCCTCCAAATAAATTTGGAACTAAATTGCCTGACAACTCACTCGGTATACTATATTGTCTCCAAAACATTATCAAAGCTAACGGCAATATTATCGCTGTCAATACCTTTATTATCCAATTCAGTGTATACATTATCTCCGAATTTAATTTTTTGGCATATTTGGCTTCTGCTGCAATTTTTGCCGCATAGCTCTCATTTCCGACCTTTTCGGCCTGTGCTTGACATTTTCCGCTTATTACAAAGCTGCCGGAAAGCATCATATCCCCTACGTTTTTATGCACTGCATCAGATTCTCCTGTTAAAAGAGATTCATTGACATCACATTCCCCTGAAATTACCTTACAATCAACAGGTATTTGATTTCCTTGAGAAAACTCTATGATATCATCAAGAACTATTTCATCAACAGCTAATTGGCATTTTTTACCGTTCCTTATGGCATTTGCTTTGGTTGCAGATACTATTGATAATTTATCAATAGTATTTTTTGCTCTTATTTCCTGAATTATGCCTATTATGGTATTAAAAAACATTACTCCCAAAAAAAGCATATTTTTATAAGAACCAACATAAAGTACTGCTAATCCCAAAATAATATTCAATATATTAAACACAGTTACTATATTGTCAAAAAAAATCTTCTTTATACTTTTAGTCGGAAAATTCGTATTGATATTGCAAAGTCCCTGCTTTTTCCTTTGTTCAACCTGGCTCTCAGTCAAACCTTTTTGGGGATCAGGCAAAAATCTCTCAATATCTGCTTGGACACTTTCCACAGTCTCTTTTTTTATCATTATGGTCTATCCCTTCTTTCCTACTTATATTATATAATCTAAATCCTATATTGTCAATGTCACTTTTTATCATTTAATGTTATGTAATTTATTTTTAAAAATCCATTTATTGTTGTTATATAAAAACATAAGTACAGCCATTGAACATATCAAAATATATCCTATGAAGCTGTAAATATCAGGGACTTCTCCCAAAAACAAAAATCCTAACAAGGTTACAAATATTATCTGTGAGTAATCATATATAGAAATTTCTCTTGCCGGTGCATGACAATAAGCTGCGGTTATACCAAACTGTCCTCCAGTTGCACCAAGTCCTGCTCCTAAAAGCATGAGCACCTGCCACCATTCCATAGGCTGAAAATCAAATATCAATGACGGCAGTGTCACCAAGCACGAAAATGCTGAAAAGAAAAACACTATTAATGAACCATTCTCTCCCCTATTTCCCAGTATACGGACCATTGTATAGGCAAATCCTGCTCCCATACCTCCCAAAAGTGCTATCATCGACGGAAACAAATCTATATTCTGGAATGACGGCTTTATCACAAATAATGTTCCTATAAATGCAGTAAATACAGCTATTCCCTGCAAAAAAGTTAATTTTTCTTTCAATATTAAAATAGAAAAAATTATAACAAAAAATGGTGACATCTTATTTAATATAGACGCATCTGCAAGTGGTATTTTTCCTAATGCATAAAAATTACATATTATTCCAACTGTTCCAGTAAGAGAACGCAAAAATAAATACTTAAAATTTCCCTTTTTCCATTTGAAACTCTGTTTATTCTTTATCAAAACTACCGTTGCAAATATCAAAGCAACAACATTCCTGAAAAAGCTTTTTTGAAACGCCGGAATGTCACCTGCCATTCTTACAAACATATTCATAAATGCAAAGCTTAATGCTGATAAAATTATGTATATTACCGCTTTATACTTTTTATTCATAAATTAGCACCTCATAACATGAATTATCTTGTATTATATCACTACATTGTAAAACTGTCAATTTTTCATGTTAAAAATTAATTGACATATTTAATATCGCGGAGTGGAGCAGCTAGGTAGCTCGTCGGGCTCATAACCCGAAGGTCGTAGGTTCAAATCCTGCCTCCGCAACCACCTTATTGAACAGAACTATCACTATCAAACTATTACCTTTCTTGTCCTCGCAATAGGCAAGGCTCTTGCTTCCAGTACCGTAACTCATAAATAGCCACGCTGTCGTCCTAATAATCCATGTGGGTTATATTTGGTTTTTAAAGAAAATTTTAAATTTTTTTTAGATTAACTATTGACATATCAATAATACCATGATATAATGATTAAGCACTTTGAAAGTGCTACAAGTTAATATCGCGGAGTGGAGCAGCTAGGTAGCTCGTCGGGCTCATAACCCGAAGGTCGTAGGTTCAAATCCTGCCTCCGCAACCACCTTATTGAACAGAA